>CAZTAE010000601.1:0-1511 GCA_964611535.1 uncultured Woeseiaceae bacterium | reverse complement strand
CGGCTCGATCCGCTGTTGAGACCGCGCTCGGTCGCGGTCGTGGGGGCGTCCGCGCGCGAGGATACGATGGGCGACTGGGCGCTCCGGAATCTTCTGCGCGGGGGGTATGCGGGTGCGATCTGGCCGGTCAATCCGGGCTATGACGAGTTACAGGGCCTGCCATGTCATGCGTCGCTGTCCGAGTTGCCCGGCGTTCCGGACCTCGTGATCTTTGCGGTTGGTGACCGGCACGTGGAGCGGGTGCTGGACGAGGCGATCGCACTCGGCGTGCCGGCGGTCGTCATCATGTCGACGCTGGTGCTGGACGAGGACCGCGAGCCGCGGCTGAAGGAGCGGGTCGGCAGGAAAATTCGTGATGCGGGAATGCTCGCCTGCGGCGCGAACGGGATGGGCTATTACAACGTACGGGACGGAGTCTGGGCCTGCGGCTTCGACAGCCGCATGCATCGCCCGCCGGGCAAGATTGCGCTGATCAGCCATTCCGGTTCCGGGATGTCGGGGATCATCGATTCCGACGAGCGGCTGGCGATCAACTTCGCCGTGTCGACGGGCAACGAGCTTGCCGTGACGATGGATGCGTATCTCGACTTCGCGCTGGATCTTCCGGAGACGAAGGCGGTGGGGCTGTTCGTCGAGACAACGCGGAATCCGGAAGCATTCCGTGCGGCGCTTGCGAAAGCCAATGAGCGGCGGGTGCCGGTGGTGGCACTCAAGGTCGGCCGCACGGCGCGGTCGGCCGCGCTCACCGTCTCGCACTCGGGCTCGATGGCCGGGGACGACGCGGCGTACGCGGCGCTGTTCGATCGCTACGGGGTGGCGCGCGTGCGTGATATGGACGAGCTCGCAACGACGCTCATCCTGTTCGCCGAGCTGGGGGTTCCGGGTCCCGGCGGTCTCGTCACGCTCCACGACTCGGGCGGCGAACGGCAGCTGCTCATCGATCTGGCGGACGATGCCGGCGTCCCGCTTGCCGAGCTCGGCGAGGCGACGGTCCGGGAGCTCGAGACGGTGCTCGATCCGGAGCTGCCGGCGGTCAACCCGCTGGATGCCTGGAGCCGGGGCGGCACCGGAGCGGCCGATGTGATGACCCGCTGCCTGTCCCTGCTGCTGCAGGACCCGTCGGCGGCGATCGGAGCGGTCGTGCACGACCGGGCGCCGGACGGGCGGGTCTACCCGGGCTACGTCGAGTACATGCGCCGGGCGCATGCGGCGAGCGGCAAGCCGGTGGCGCTGGTCGCGGCGCGGCAGGGCACGGGCGCGGAGCCGCTGGCCGTTCAGGCGACGGAGGAGGGATTTCCGGTGCTGGACGGCGTGTCGGCGTTCCTGCGCGGCGTGAAGGCGCTGTTTGATTACCGGGATTTTCTGGCGGCGCCGGCGACCGCCCCGCCGGCCGTCGATGGCAAGCAGGCGGAGAAGTGGCGCGCGCGGCTCGCCACCGGCGCCGTGCTCGACGAAGCGGAATCCCTCGCGATGCTGAACGATTTCGCGATCCCCGCGAACCCCTGCCGCAT
>CAZTAE010000600.1:0-1515 GCA_964611535.1 uncultured Woeseiaceae bacterium | reverse complement strand
CTGGAAGACAAGATCTCGCTGTCCGTCGTGCACTGGCTGATGCTCGAGCACGGCTGGACGTTTGCCGAGGGCGAAGGCGTCATCCCGGATCCGGTCCATGGCGCCGACTACCTCTACCAGGTCTACACGGCGGCACGATCCGACTACTCCGGCCGCGTGACGGTGCCGGTACTCTGGGACCTCGAACGCGGCACGATCGTGAGCAACGAATCGGCGGAAATCATCCGGATGCTGAACAGCGCCTTCGACGGGCTCGAGGGCGTACCGGCGCTCGATCTGTATCCGGAGCACCTCCGAACCGAAATCGATGCGCTCAACGAGCGTATCTACGAAACCGTGAACAACGGCGTCTACCGCGCCGGCTTCGCAACCACGCAGGGGGCCTATGAAGAGGCCGTGACGCCGCTCTTCGAGACGCTGGACATGCTCGAGCGGCGACTCGCCGATCGCCGCTATCTGACGGGAGGCACGATCACCGAGGCCGACTGGCGACTGTTCACCACCCTGTTGCGCTTCGACGCCGTCTACTACAGCCACTTCAAGTGCAACGTGCGCCGCATCGTCGACTATCAGAATCTGTGGGGCTACCTGCGCGATCTGTATCAGCAGCCGGGCATCCGCGACACAGTCGACTTCGGGCATATCAAGGGCCACTACTACGGCAGTCACCGCACGATCAACCCGTGCGGCATCGTGCCGGTGGGCCCCCGGATCGATTTCATGACACCGCACGGACGCGAGCGCCTCGCCTGAGGCGGGGCAGCCGTCTACGGGGAGAGAAGAAGCCCTATGTTCAGGTCGTTTTCGCTGCTCTTTGCCGCACCCCTGTTGTTCGCCGGCCATTCGGCGCTGGCCGAACGTACCGCCGCGCAGTTCGGCACCGGAGAAGACTCGCTGCAGAGCCGGATCGAGTTTCCGGAGCTCAGGGGCGATACGACGGCCGTGCTGCGTTGTGCGGCACGCGTCCAGACGAACGGCCGCATGAAGGACAACGGCTGCTACGTGGAATCGCCGGCCGACCAGGTGTTCGTGGAGCCGATCAACAAGGCGGCAAGGAAGGCACGCCTGGTGCCCGCGACTGCCGACGGCCGCGAGTACGAAATCTATCTCCAGTACCGCGTGCAGTTCAAAAAGACCGGAGAGGATACGGCGGTGAACGTCTGGCTCAACCCGGGTATCACGGAAAACGTCGAGGCGTATGGCGAGGATCACGTCGCGGCCCAGCGCGCCATCGGCCAGGAAAAATGGCAGGACATCTGTCCGGAACGGGCGGAGTACCTGGTATGGCTCAAGGCGCACGTGGCGCACGACGGCACCCAGAGCAATATGAGCCTGTCGCACGGAGCCGGGCTGAATCCGAGCCCGCGGTGCCAGCAGGCGATCCTCCAGACGGTCGGCGAGAGCCGGTTCTTCCCCGCCCTGGCGGACGGCGAACCGGTGCCGTCGACCTACGTGGAGCCGTTCGGCAACTAGCTAGCCTCCATGGCACTTGCTTAAGCGGTTCCGGCATCGCCC
>CAZTAE010000599.1:0-1515 GCA_964611535.1 uncultured Woeseiaceae bacterium | reverse complement strand
CCGGGGAGGGGTGACATGGCCAAACGACGGGGAGAGATGTCGAGACGCGAGTTACTGGCGCGGAGCATCGCTCTGGGCGGTGTGGCGATGGCGGGGCCTTCCGCCAGCCTGTTCGGCCAGGAGGCTCAGACGAAGTCCGCGCTGCCGCAGCGCGCGGCGAAACGTCTGGCCGATCTTGGCGCCGGTCTCCGGGGCGCATTGATCACATCCGCCGATCCGGCGTACGACGACGCGCGCAAGCTCTGGAACGGAATGATTGTCAAACGACCGGCGGCCATCGTCCGTTGCGCAGGCACCTCCGACGTCGTCCGCGCGATCGAGTTCGCGCGCAACCACGATCTGGCGGCCTCCGTGCGCGGCGGCGGGCACAACGTCGCCGGTAAAGCGCTGCGCGACGGTGCGCTCGCCATCGATCTCTCCCCAATGAAAGGCGTACGCGTGGATCCCGGGGCGAAGACCGCGCGCGCTCAGGGCGGCGTTCTCTGGAACGAGTTCGATCGCGAGACCCTGGCCTTCGACCTGGTCACCACCGGCGGCACGATGTCCACTACGGGTATCGCCGGGCTGACCTTGGGCGGGGGTATCGGCTGGCTGATGCGCAAGCACGGCCTTGCCTGTGACAATCTCCTGTCGGTGGACGTCGTCACCGCCGACGGCCGATTCCTGACCGCCAGCGAATCCCGGAACGCCGATCTTTTCTGGGCCGTCCGTGGCGGCGGCGGCAATTTCGGTGTCGTCACCTCCCTCGAATACCGCCTGCACGACCTCGAGCCGATTACGGCCGGTATCGCGTATTACCCGGTTGCAAAGGCTGGAGAGGTTCTTCGCTTCTATCGGGAGTTCACGAGCTCGGCACCGGACTCCCTGGTCACCATGGCCGGGATATCGAACGGCCCCGAAGGAAGTCCCCTGGCGGGTCGGAAAGCTCCGTGGATTGCCGTTTGCCATAGCGGACCTCCAGGCGAAGGCGAACGTCTGCTGAAGCCCATACGGGAATTCGGTCCCCCCGTCATCGACACGATCGGACCGATGGCCTACAGAGCCTTGCAGACCCAGATCGATTCGGCCTATCCGCCCGGCAACCGCAATTACTGGCGTTCGAACTTCCTGAGAGGGATCAGCGATGATGCGATCGATGCTATCGTATCCAGATCGGGCGGACTCCCCGACCATCCAGGCTCGACGCTGTTCTTCGAGCACATGCAGGGCGCCGTTGGACGAGTGGGACCCCAGGACACGGCATTCTCTCACCGGGCAGCGACGCACGACTTCACGATCCTGAGCGTCTGGGAAGACGACAACCAGGATGACAGAATCATCAAGTGGACCCGCGAGTTCGGCGACGCCATGGAATCCGTGTCGACAGGCGCAGGCTATGTCAACTACATGACGGACGACGAGGGCGCGGAGCGGGTGAAGGCTGCTTACGATGCGAACTACGAGCGTCTTGTGGCCGTCAAACGAAAGTACGATCCGACAAACTTCTTCAGCGGCAATCAGAACATCGCGCCGTAG
>CAZTAE010000598.1:0-1519 GCA_964611535.1 uncultured Woeseiaceae bacterium | reverse complement strand
ATGTCCCGCAGTGCAGGCGCCCTCGATACCGGCCACCTGGCGATGCTCCGGGAGATGCGGTCGGCGACGGGGACCGTCCGGACGCCGGGGCTCACGGACGACGTCATCAAGGCCTTTCTCGCCGCCGACGCAACCCTCGCGGTCGCGGTCGAGCGCGGCTATGCCCACTACCGGGAGCTGCGCCATTCCCGGCCGTCCCTCCTCGGACTGGACGAGGCGGAGCAGGTGCGGCGAATCCAGGACGGCTACGTCAACTTCTATTCCGATGACGCCGTCAATCCCTATGTCGCGGCGGGTGCCGACGGCCCCTGGATCGTCACCCTGAAAGGCGGTGTCGTCTACGATTGCGGCGGCTACGGCATGCTCGGCCTCGGCCACTCGCCGGCTGCCGTGGTCGAGACGCTGAACCGGCCCGAAGTCATGGCCAACATCATGACGGCGAACGTGAGCCAGCTGGACTTCCTGGAACACCTGCGCAACGAGCTCGGCCATACGCGCGCCGGCGGCTGCCCCTTCGACGGCTTTCTGTGCATGAACAGCGGTTCCGAAGCCGTTTCCGTGGCCTGCCGTATCGCGGACATCGCGACGCGGCAGATGACCGACCCCGGCGGGCGGTACGAAGGACGCGACGTCGTCAGTCTTACGCTACGCGGCAGCTTTCACGGGCGTACGGACCGTCCGGCGCGTCACTCCCATTCGACGCTACCGAAATACCGCGAGTACCTCGCCTCCTATCGCGACGCGGACTGGCTCCTCACGGTCGAACCGAACGACGTTGCCGGCCTCGAGGGGGTATTCGCGCGCGCCGAGGAGGAGCACTGCTTCATCGAAGCCTTCTTCATGGAGCCGGTCATGGGGGAGGGCAATCCGGGCCAGGCGGTGACGCCGGCGTTCTACCGCCGGGCGCGTGAACTGACGGAAGAGCACGGCACGCTGCTCCTGGTCGATTCGATACAGGCCGGGCTGCGCGCCCACGGCGTCCTCTCCATCGTCGATTATCCCGGCTTCGGCGAGCTGCCGCCGCCGGACATGGAGACCTGGTCGAAAGCGCTGAACGGCGGGCAGTACCCCTTGTCGGTGCTGGGCCTTGCCGGCCGAGCCGCCGGGCTCTACCGGGCCGGTCTCTACGGCAACACGATGACCAGCAACCCGAGGGCGCTCAACGCCGCATCCGTCGTACTGGAGCAGCTCACCCCCGACCTGCGCGAGAACATCCGGCGCCGCGGCAAGGAACTGCTGGCGGGCTTCCGGAAACTGGCAGCGGAACTGGACGGCGCCATTAAGAGGGTCCAGGGCACGGGCCTGCTCGCCAGCTGCGAGCTCGACCCGCGCTACAAGTGCTACGGCGCCGGCAGCACGGAGGAATACCTCAGGTGCCGCGGCCTGGGCGTCATACACGGCGGCACGAACAGCCTCCGCTACACGCCCTGGTTCCACATGACCGCCGCCGAGGTCGACCTGATCCTCGACATGACGCGCGAGGCACTCCTCAACGGCCCCACGCGGCAGTAACCGCCAC
>CAZTAE010000597.1:0-1519 GCA_964611535.1 uncultured Woeseiaceae bacterium | reverse complement strand
GCGGGCGTCGCGGCGGGCGGATGCGCTAGACTAGTGGGATGACGACCGCCAGCAGGACTGTCACAGTCGAGGGCCGGTTCCCGATGCACCGCGGCGGCTACCTCGAATCGCCGACCATCGCCTACGAGACCTGGGGCGAGCTCGAGGGCACGGGTGAGAACGCGGTGCTCATCTTCACCGGGCTTTCGCCCTCCGCGCATGCGGCGTCCTCCCCGGAGAACCCGGCCGCGGGCTGGTGGGAGGACATGGTGGGGCCGGGCCTGCCGATCGACAGCAACCGCTATTTCGTCATCTGCGTCAATTCACTGGGCAGCTGCTTCGGTTCCACGGGGCCGGCGTCGATCAATCCGGCGACCGGCGAGCGCTACCGGCTGTCGTTCCCGGTCCTCACGCTGGAGGACGTGGGCGAGGGCGGCTACCAGGTGCTGAAGCACCTGGGCATCGACCGGCTGCATACGACGGTCGGATGCTCGATGGGCGGTATGAGCGCGCTGGCGTTCTGCGTCCGCCATCCGGAGATCAGCGAGCGGCTGCTGTCGATTTCATCGGCGACGCGCGCGCTGCCGTTTTCCATTGCCGTGCGTTCGCTGCAGCGGGAGATGATCCGCCGCGACCCGAAGTGGAACGACGGAAACTACGACCCGCAGGATCCGCCCGTGACAGGGCAGCAGCTGGCGCGCAAGCTCGGCATGATCACCTACCGTTCGGCGGAGGAGTGGGAGCATCGCTTCGGGCGTGAGCGGGTCAGCAATGAACACGATCCGGGCGACCTTTTCGACATCGACTTCGCGGTCGAGTCCTACCTCGAATCCCGGGCGCGGAAGTTCACCGGACAGTTCGATGCGAACTGCTACCTCTACCTGTCCCGGGCCTCAGACCTCTTCGATCTGGCCGAGCACGGCGGCTCGCTCGAGTCCGGCTTCGCCAGGCTCGCGCTGAAGCGGGCGCTGGTCATCGGCGTGCAGACGGACATCCTGTTTCCCCTGCGGCAGCAGCAGGAGCTCGCGGACGGTCTCTCCCGGGTGGTGGAGTCGGTCGAGTTCGTGCGGCTGCCGTCGGAGAAGGGTCACGACTCCTTCCTCGTGGACATGGACCGGTTCCGCCCGGTCATCTGCGACTGGTTCGGATCGTGTCCGCCGGTGCGCGAGCGGGCGCGATCCGCCGTCTGATAACATCGTCTTTTTCTCCGTCATGGAGGGGAAGACCATGGCTGTTTCCGGGCTCGGCGAGCTGATCGAGCTGGTCGACGCGGCGGTCGCGAAGGACGACGTCGCGGAAACGGTCGAGACGATCAAGGCCGACCTCTGCCGGCTGATCCGTTCCGGCCGCATCGAGCTGCCGCCCTGGCTTACCCGGCAGGTGGACGACCACTACGCCAGGCGCCTGCTGCATCGCGACGACGAACGCAACTATTCCATCGTGGTGATGACCTGGGGGCCGGGCCAGCGCACGCCCATCCACGACCATTCCGGCATGTGGTGCGTCGAGGGTGTCTGGGGCGGCAGCATCGACGTGCAGC
>CAZTAE010000596.1:0-1521 GCA_964611535.1 uncultured Woeseiaceae bacterium | reverse complement strand
TCAGAAGCTGGGGGGCGTGCAGGCCGAGACGACGATACAGTCCTCGCTGCCGGTGTTCCGGAAGCGATGGGCGAGGCGGCTGTTGAAGCGATAGGCATCGCCGGCCGACAGCGTCCGCACCTGGTCGGCGACGGTGACCTCGAGCCGGCCCTGCAGGACGATGCCGCCCTCTTCGGCCTCGTGGCTCAGCATCGACTGGCCGGTGTCGGCGCCGGGACGGTAGCGCTCGTGGAGGATCTGCAGCTTGCTGTCGATGAGATCGCCCCCGACCTGGCGGTACGAGATCAGGCCGCTGCCGATTTCGCTCAGCTCGTCGCGGGTGTAGAAGTACCGGTCCGCTCCGGGACCGCGCGAGGCGAAGAATTCGGCGAACGAGACGCCCATCGCGTCGAGGAGACGTTTCAACAGCCCCATCGAGGGGTCCGTGCGGCCGTGCTCGATCAGCGAGACGGTCGCGTTGGAGACGCCGGCGCGCGCGGCGAGCTTGCGCTGGGACAGGCCGTGCCGTGTGCGCAGCGTTCGGAGCTTGAGGGCGAGGTCGTCCATGGTTGTTGAATTGTTGAAAATACCGAACGATTCTACATCAGAATGCCGCAGAAACAACGGGATAGGTAGATCCATTTAAATATTGTTAACTCACAACCGCTGGAGTACCCTGCTTTTCATGTCCGATGCCACCGAACACACCCGGTCCTGGTACGCCGCGACGGCCCGCCGCCGCACCGACTATCCGCCGCTCGCCGGCACGGTGCGCGCGGACGTCGCCGTCGTCGGCGCCGGTTTCACCGGGATTTCGGCGGCGCTGGCGCTCGCCGAGCGCGGTTTTGAGGTGGCCGTCGTCGAGGCGAACCGCGTCGGCTGGGGCGCGTCCGGCCGCAACGGCGGGCAGCTGATCGACGGGTTCGTCGACGTCGACAGGATCGAGAGGCAGCTGGGTCCGGCTGCCGCCGAGGTTGCCTGGCGCATGGGCCTGGAGTGCCGCGACCTCGTGCTCGAGCGTATCGAGCGCTTTGGCATCGAATGCGACCTGAAGTTCGGCTTCGTCGACCTGGCCATGAACGACCGCGACGTCGCCAACTTGCGCGGCGAGATCGACCGCAAGATCCGGCGCAACTACCCGCACAAGCTGCAGTTCGTGCCGCGGGCGGAGATTCGCTCCGTCGTCGGCTCCGACCGTTACATCGGCGGCCTGGTGAACTCGGGCAACGGACACCTGCATCCTCTGGATCTCTGCATCGGCGAGGCGCATGCCGCCGCGGGCAAGGGCGTCAGGATTTTCGAGCGGTCGGCGGTGACCCGGATCCGTCACGGCGCGCGGCCGGTGGTGGAGACGGCGGCGGGCCGGGTGGAGGCGCAGAAGGTGGTGCTCGCCGGCAATGCCTATCTCGGCAAGGTCGAGCCCAGGCTGCACGGCAGCGTCATACCCGCCGGCAGCTACCTGATCGCCACCGAACCCCTGGGCGAGGCGCGCGCCGCCGAGCTGCTGCCGCAGGACATGGCGGCCTGCGACCAGCGGGTCGG
>CAZTAE010000595.1:0-1529 GCA_964611535.1 uncultured Woeseiaceae bacterium | reverse complement strand
TTCGTGCCGGCGATCTAGCCATTTGCGGCGGCTGCTGCCGCTGCACTCACCATCGCTCGGCGATTTCCATCAGTGTGCGGCCGATCTCGTCGTTCTCGCGCCAGCCGCCGAAGCGCTCGGCCTGCGGCCCGTAGGCGAACAGCGGTACGGCCTCGGCGCTGTGGCCACGGGTCGAGTATCTGAGTGCGAAGTCGCGGCCCTGCTCGACCAGCGCGAAGCCGCCCGTTTCGTGGTCCGAGGTTACGATCAGCAGCGTGCCGGGCGTGTGACGGGCGAAATCGTGGGCGATGGCTACGGCGCGATCGAACTCGAGCATGTCCGCAGTGACCCGGTCCAGAGACGCGTTCGCGTGGGTGGCATTGTCCGTGGCCTCGGTCTCGAACATGGCTACGAACCCTCGGGGATTCCTTTCAAGCTTTTCCAACGCCGCGCTCACCATGTCGGGCACGCTGACCGGACGCGGGTCGTAGGCATCCATGTCGCCGCTCGTGAACAACCCGATAAGGGGGCGCTCCGAGGGGACGTACTCGAGGAGTTCCTCGGCCGACGCAACACAGTCGGCACGGTCGCACATCGCGGCGAGCAGTTCGCGCCCGTCGTCGCGGGCGGCGGCGACGAAATGGGCGCGCCCGCCGCCGAGCAGCACGTCGAGGCCGAAATCCGCGAACTGGACGGCGATCTGCTGCGCCCGGTAGCGGCTGGGCGAGTGGGCGACGAACGCCGCCGGCGTCGCGTCCACGACGACAGTGGTCGTGACGAGCCCGGTCGCGCGTCCCGCGTCGCGCGCGACCTCGAACCAGGTGCGGAGCGGCTCGCAGCCCTCCGGCCAGGTCGTGTCGTTCGCCGCACTGCGGCTCGGGAACGGGCAGGCGGAAGCTGGGCCGACGCTGATCGTACGATTCATTGCCCGCTCGCCCGTCGCGTAGACGCTGGCGCCTGCGGCGCTGTCGCTCACTTTGTGCATCGCGGCGCGCGTATCGACCAGGCCGACCACCGGCAGCTGCTTCACCGCGAGCTCCTCCTGCGCGTACTCCGCCGCCGTCCAGAGGCCGGTTCCGGCGCCGTCCGCGATCATCAGTATGATGTTGTGGACCTCATCCTGTGTGCCGGTTTGTGAGTCCGCTGCGGCGCGGGCGGGCCCGGATGCCGACCCGGTCGGTGGGGTGCAGGCGCCCGCAAGGGCCATTCCCGTGGCTGCGGCAGCGGTGAGCAGAGCGTAGAGTGCATTGGCTATTTTCATCAGGCTTCCAGTGCAGACGGCGTTCCGGGTACGCCGAACCCTGCACCGGCGCGTTCGGGCAGGTGACTTCGTGAGTGTGGCTGGCGGCCCCCGATCGACATGGTACCAAGGGTCGCCGGTGCCGGCCGCGCCCCGACCGCCTTCGGCCGCCCGCATACCGCCGGTCGCGGTCTCTAGTAGGCGATTGCAAAGGTGAACTGGGTGACCAGGTTGCTGTGGCACTCGGGCCCGCCCGCAGGCAGGGCACTGGCGCGCCAGTCCGTCATTGTCGTCAATGCCGCCTCGCCGA
>CAZTAE010000594.1:0-1538 GCA_964611535.1 uncultured Woeseiaceae bacterium | reverse complement strand
CGACGCCGAGGGCAGACTCTTCTATTCCGACGGGCTGCAGCCCCCGGATGCCGCCCGGGCGGATTGAAAACATCACGCGGTTGCTATCCGCGGCGACGCCCTTTGTCTCGGCGTGGCTTTTCCTTCTTCCCGGGCTGACGGCGGCGACTACGGCGATCCGGCGACCAGGCGTTCGCGGATGCGCTCCACCCGCGGCGCTTGCCGGGTGGCGGCGCGGCCGAGACAGTGCTTCTCGCGCGGGCAGGCGGAGCTTCTGGGACAGATGATGCTCGCCGCTTTCGCGGCGCCTTCCGCGATCCAGCCGATGTTGAGGATCTTGGCCACGCTTTCCAGCCGTCGCCGTGCCTCGGCGGGTATCGCCGCGGTGCCGCCGCCGCGGTTGCAGCTCTTCTCGATCTGCTCGATCACGTCGCGCGCCTCCAGCCCCTGGGTGTAGAGCGCGGGCGCGAGGTCGATGCCGGCGCACAGCACGTGTGCATTGCCTGCCGGGTCCCTGCCGCGCACGGACTCGCAGCAATAGAGCCGCGCCTCGTCGCCGTTCCTGAGTACGGAGATCTGCGCCGACGGCTTCGTCGACCGCGAATGGAGCATTCGGAAGACCGCCCAGTGCTGACAGGGATCGAGCACCATCCGCATGTTGCCCCAGGGCAGCGGGATCCCGTTGCCCCGGTAAACCGCGCGCAGGTTGCCCGGCGGGTAGGCGTCGAAGTAGTGCCAGTGCCGGTACGGCGACACGCTGGACATGCGCCGCATCACCAGGGTCGTCGAGAGATCGACCTTGTCGCCGGCGTCGATGGCATAGGCATGGCGCGCCAGGAGTTGCCGGAACGCGGTCTTCGGCCCGAGGAGGGCGGCGGCGAAATAGCTGCACTCGAAGTCACGCCAGGCGTACAGGATGTCCTTGGCATCCATGTTGGGCGACTCGGCGTCGTGGCGGCGCGCCGACACGGCTCCGCCCGAGACCTGCGGCGCCCTGGCACCGTCGCCGTCGTGCAGCACCCGGTGGGCGATGTGGTTGGCGACGTCGTACTTGATGCGTCCGGGCAGGGCCTCCAGCCGGCGATTCAGGTAGATCGTACCGGGCGCCTCGAAAAACGACCGGACCAGCGTATTGAGGCGGCCCTCCGCCTCTCCCTGCTCGCGGAACGGCGGGTGATCGAACCAGCGGATCTTCAGCCCCAGATGCGTCGCCATGTCGAACAGGTCGTCGACCGAGAGGGGAAAGCGCTTGCCCCCCGTCTGCTCGGCCGCGCGCTCGAGGTCCGGGAAGCGGTTCTGGTGTGCTTCCTGGTGGGCCCGGATGAGCAGGTGTGCGAACTGCCGCCCGGTCGTGCCGGTCTGCGAGAGCAGCTCCGGTATCGCGGTCTGAAGCAGCTCGCTGGAGAAGAGGAAACCCGGCTCCAGCGGTATGCCTTCGATGCCGCCGGTCCGCGGCGCCGCCTCGACGACCTCCTCCTTCAGGGTCTCGTCGAAAAACCATTTGACGTCCTTCTGGAAGACCTCCGCGACGATCTCCAGCAGGCGCTCCGACGGCATCC
>CAZTAE010000593.1:0-1540 GCA_964611535.1 uncultured Woeseiaceae bacterium | reverse complement strand
ACAATGAGCAGCACACTCCGTGCGGCACTTACACGATAAGCAACCGACAAGCACTACCGCATGTCGGCACGTAGCGGGTGCGTCAGCGCGCGGCCGTCTGCTGCAGGCGTTGCACGGCCTCCAGGGACTTCTTCACGTTCTCGAACGGCGAGATGCCGCCGATCCGCTCGGCGATCTTGCCGTCGGGCGTGACGATGAACGTCGTGCGCTCCACGAAACCATGGTCTATCTCGTCGCCGCGCGTGTCCGTAATCCCCGATCGCGCCGGGTGCACCTCGAGGTCGAACGACTTCGCGATCTCTCCGGACTCGTCCGAGGCGACCGGCAGCTTGCCGCCGCAGTATTCGGGGTCGGCCGAGAAGTCGTTCAGGCGCTCGATGCTGTCGAGGGAGACGCCGACGACGCTCGCGCCGGCGGCCTTGAATCTGTCGATGTTCTCGGCGAACTCCCGCGCCTGGACGTTGCAGCCCTGCGTATAGGCCGAGGGGTAGAAGTAGACGACCACCGTGCCCTGCTCGAGCGCGTCATCGAGCGAGAAGTCGAACTGCTCGCCGGCCAGCGACGCCGGCGCCTCGAAGCGGGGCGCGGTGTCCCCGGGCTCCAGTGCGGCGAATGCCGGCAGAGCAATGGCGGTGGACAGCAGCATGGCGAGGGATCGAGTGTTCATAAGCGTGCCCTGGTAGTGACGGAGAAGCGCTGATCCGAAATGGTAGCATTCCCGCCGCGAATCGGCAGCGGAGGTCTTCCATCATCCGGTGCCGGTGACGAGCAGGAGCGCCACCCCGACCGTGTACAGAACGATCACGGACACGCTTTCAAAGCCGATGCCGCCCGGCCCCTGCTCCTGCCGCCTGACGAGGCCCATCATGAGGATCGCCGTCATCAAGAGCGTCAGGGCGACCCACATCGTCGAAGACGCGGGCATGGCGTGATAGATGGAGCCGTCGCGGTAGGCGATGTCGGAGGTGGCGGTGAAGAGCGTGTCGAAGGCGTTCCCGCCGATGATGCCCCCGACCGCCATGGTCAGTGCGCCCCGGCGCACCGCGGCGACGGAGGTAACGAGCTCCGGGAGCGACGTGCTGGTTGCGGTAAACAGCACCCCGACGACGGACTGGCCGAGGCCGGTCTCCGAAGCGATGTTGACGGCCGAAGGCTCCAGCACCCAGCCGGCCACTCCCATCGCGGCGAGCGCGGCGGCGAACTCCGCCCAGAGCTTCGCCAGCGACGGCATCCTCCCCGTCTCGTCCGGTACGTCCTCCCGCGTCTCCCGCGTCCGGGAAGGCCGCCACATGGGGTGTTCGCGCGTCGCCCTGGCGAGCCGGATACCGTACGCGTAGAGCCCGAAAATGAGCGGTGTCACCGGGTGTATGCCCCAGAACGTGGCTTCGGGCAACAGCGGCGTCAGGAGGATCAGCGACAGCAGAGCGATGAGCAGCGCGTTCTGCAGCATGTTCGGTGCGGAGGCGGCGGCGTGCTCCAGGTTCGCGCGCCGGTAGAACATGTCCGCCACCGCGAGGAACAGCGTCTGCACCGCAATGCC
>CAZTAE010000592.1:0-1542 GCA_964611535.1 uncultured Woeseiaceae bacterium | reverse complement strand
CTCGCCAGGCGGCCGTAGACCCGCAGCCGGCTGACGCCGCCGTCCGGGAAGATCGCCAGCCGGAGGTGGGAGACGGGGCCGAGGTCGTTGAGCTCTCCCGTGTACGTGTGCTCGCGGTCGGCCTCCAGTTTCGTCTCCGGCAGCAGGTACGGCCAGCCTGCGCTGTCGCGTTCCAGGGCGTTCAGGTCCGCGCCCTCCGCCATCGCCGCCTGGAGCGACGCGCGGTCCGGGTAGTTGCCCTTGAAGTGCGCCGTGTCGATGACCACGCGCTCGATCTTACCGGGATGGCCGAGCTCGAGGATCACCCAGTCGTTGCCCGGCCCGCGGCGGCGCGCCGTCTCCCAGCCGTCGCCCATGTTGACGCCGCGGCCGGGGGCGCTGAGGTTGTGCATGCTGCCGAAGTGCTCGTCGCTCGCGGCGAGCGCGCGGCCGCCGTTCTCCAGCGCCAGCAGGTCGATGAGCGCGTCCGGCTCGGCTCCGCTCCAGTCGGGGCGAACCTCGCCGTAGATCCTCAGGCGCGCGACGCCGCCGTCGGGATAGATGTTGAGCTTCAGGTGCGTGACGGGCCGGTCGAAGCCGACGCGCAGCAAGTGATGGGCGTTACCGCGGAGGTCGGCAGTCGGCAGCAGCTCGAACCATTCGTCGTCGCCCGGGACGTCGCTTTGGCTGACGCAGGCTTCCACCGACGCCTGCGGCGGGTAGTTGCCGGTGAAGTAGGAGGTGTCGATGTCGAGGCCGTGCACGACGCCGGGGATGCCGAGCCTGACGATGCACCAGTCGTGGCCGGGGGTGCGCTTGCGGCGGGACTCCCAGCCGTCCATCCATTTGCCGTGGTCGTCGTATTTGTCGGGGATGAAGACCGGGTCCTTCGGGTCGATCAGGCGTTCCTTGGCGCCGAAGAATTCATCAGTGGCGAAGGTGACGCGGGTGCCGAGGCGCGGGTGGTCCAGGCGTGCCCAGTGGTGGAAGGGATGGTCAGGCATCGGTGTCTTCGGCGGGTTGCGCCTCGAGGGTAACGTTATCAGGTTTCGAAAGGTCGCCCGCTCGGCGGGCTCCTACAGGGCAGTTATAGAGCATTCAGGCGAAGGCGGGCGATTTTGTGGATTTCGGCGACGGCGGTTTCGAATTCGGTTTCGCGGGTGTTTTCCAGGCGGGACTCGAAGGCGGCGAGGATGTCCCGCCGGGTGCTGTTGCGGACCGCCATCACGAAGGGGAAGCCGAACTTCGCCCTGTACCGGCGGTTGAGGTCCTGGAAGCGCTGGTATTCCTCCGGGGTGCACTGGCCGATGCCGGCGCTTTGCTGTTCCTCGCTGGAGGCTGCACCCAGCTCGCCGACGATGGCGGCGCGGTCGGCGAGGTCGGGGTGGGCTCGGATCAGGGCGAGACGCATGTCCTCCTCGGCGTTGTCGACGCAGCGGGCGAAGATGTCGGCGAGGCGCGCCGGGTCGTCGATGCCGCGAGCCTCGTCGTAGGAGCGTTCGGCGACCCAGGGGGAGTTTTCGTAGATGCCGCCGTAGCGGCGGACGAACGCGTCGCGGTCGG
>CAZTAE010000591.1:0-1543 GCA_964611535.1 uncultured Woeseiaceae bacterium | reverse complement strand
TGGTCCATCAGGTAACGGCCGAGCGCCCCGCTGCCGTTCGCGAGACCGTTCGGGTGCCGCTCGTTCCTCGAGTTCAGCAGAATCTGGGTACTGCCGACCGTCGATGCGCAGAGAAAGACCATCCTGCTGCTGAACCGCAGGCGCTCACGGGTCTTCGCATCCACGACGCTCACGCTCGTGATACGCCCCGTCTCCGGATCGGTATCCAGCCGCTCGACGACGCTGTCAGGGCGAATGGTCAGGCGGCCCGTCGCCTTCGCCGCCGGCAGCGTCGAGGTCAGGCTGCAGAAGTAGGCCGAGACCGAACAGCCGCGGCTGCATGGGCCGCAGTAATGGCAGGCCCCTCGTCCGTTGTGCGGCTCGGTCAGCACGGCGACACGTCCGATCGTCATCATGCGGCCGGGAAAGTGCTCCTCGATCGCGGCCTTGACGTGCTGCTCGACCGAATTCATCGGCATCGGCTTCAGGAACTCGCCGTCCGGCAGTTGCGGCAGCCCTTCTGCCTGGCCCGAGATGCCGGCGAATTTTTCGACGTACGAGTACCACGGCGCGATGTCCTTGTACCGGATCGGCCAGTCGATGCCGTAGCCGTCCCTGCTGTTCGCTTCGAAGTCCAGGTCGCTCCAGCGATAGCACTGCCGGCCCCACAGTATGGAGCGCCCGCCGAGGACATCGCCGCGCACCCAGTGAAAGGGTTTGCTTTCATCGACCACGTAGGGATTCAGGCGGTCGTTGTTCCAGAACTGCCGGTTGTGCTCGTCGAACCAGCCGAAGCTGCTCTGGATCGGATAGTCGCGCTCGTACAGCTTGCGGTCGCCGTAGTTTCGGAACTCGTAGTGCCAGGGCGGCTGGTGCTCACCCTGATAGTCGCGGATGTGCTCGACCTCCCGGCCGCGCTCGAGCACGAGCGTCTTGAGGCCTTTTTCGGTGAGTTCCTTGGCGGCCCAGCCCCCGGAGATCCCGGAACCGACCACTATCGCGTCGAAGTCCGTCGACATCGTCGCCTCTCAGTTCCAGCGGCCGGTAGCGGCGTCATAGACGACTTCGCGGTAGACACCCGGCAACGGGTTGGCTCCCCCCGGCAGCGAGCCTGCACCCGGCTCGGACGTGAAATAGCCGTTGACGACGAGGCTCTTCAGCATCGTGAACATCGTGCTGCCCTCGGTCGCGGCCAGCGCTTCGGCCTGCTCGGCCGCGCTGCAGGCGGCGAATCCCTTACCATAAGCCGCCTTGCAGTCCGCATCCAGCTTCGCCATGCCTTCGAGCACGGGCTGCCGCTCGTCGGCGGTATGCCAGTCCGAGAGAATCAGTTCGGCGAATTGCGGCACGCCGGCCTCGATGGCGCCCGGCGTGTCCGTCCCCGGGATGATGCATTCCGAGATCGCCGCGAGAATTTCACGCTCGCTCTCGTCCAGGACGCGTTGCGTCGGCGATGTATCGAGGTCGGCGGCGGCAAGGCAGGCGCGTTGCAGGCCGATGAGCGCTATGCCGGCACTGCTGCCGATCGCCGCGCGTAGCAATTCCCGTCGATTCACCGTCCTGC
>CAZTAE010000590.1:0-1544 GCA_964611535.1 uncultured Woeseiaceae bacterium | reverse complement strand
GAGGAAGCGCTGGAGAACCGGGAGAATCGCGGACGCTCCGAGGAGCGTCCCGATCGCCCCGATGTTCCGGACCGGCCCGATGTGCCTACGCCGCCCGGCAACTGACGCGGGTCCATTGGGGACGGGATGGCTTTGACATATCGCCGCCTGCGGTCGCTCTGGTTGGCGTTAGCGCTCATTGCTTTGGCCGGTGCGGTGCATGCCGCGACCACGGACGACTGGACCGCCGGGCAGCAGGCGTTTCAGGCGCGCGACTATGCATCTGCGTTGCTTCACTTCCAGCGAGCTCGGGCCGCAGGACTGGATGGTCCGGCCGTGCACTACAACATCGCGGTTTCGCAGTTCAAGCTGGAACGGTATGAGGCAGCCGCGGAGACGTTCACCCTGATTGGAAGCCGCTTTCCGCGGATGCGAGGACTCGCGGAATACAACCTCGGGCTGACGGCGCGTCGGCTCGGCAATGCAACTGACGCGAGAGCGCATTTCCTGCGCGCCTATGAGCACAGTCCCGGCAACCGCGAACTGCGTGTCCTTTCATCGAGGCGATTGCGGGAAGTCGAGCCGGCGACACGGACCGCGTCGCGCTGGACGGGTGCCATCGGCCTCCGGGCCGGGCAGGACGACAACGTCGCGCTCCGCGACGAGGCGGGATTGCCGGTCGGCACCACCGCCGAAAGTCCGATGCTCGATCTGTTTGCGATGGTCAGGGGCCCCTGGGACGGTCGAAGCGGATTCAGGCTGGATGGAAGCGCCTACCTGGTCCGGTATTTCGATGCCGGCGAGTTCGACCAGTCCAACGTCCGTGGAGGTGTCTTCTACGACTGGCGGCTCGATGACTGGCGCATCCAGGCCGGTGTGCACGTCGCCGCCGGCACCGTCGGCGGTGACGCCTTCGATCGCAAGTTCGGCGTGGACGCTTCGGCGACACGCTACCTGGGCAACAGCGCCTCCGTAGCCCTGGAGTACGTCCACGACGAGGTCAGCGACGCAGATTCGCGCTTCGCCGGCATAGCAGGAACGCGTCATCAGCTCGATGTCCGGTACCGGTGGTACCGCGACGGCCACCGCCTGCGCATCCGTGCCGGCTTCGAAGCCAACGACCGCGAGGATGCGGGCGTATCCGCCGATCGGAGGCGGCTTGACATTCGCTACGACTACCGGATGGACACAGGCGTGGGCTTCGGCGGCGGCGTCGAGCTGCGCAACAGCGACTACGACGAGCTGCCGGACCCGCGCGACGAGGATCTGTTGACCTTGAGCGCGGGACTCACGTATACGGTGGCGACCGACTGGCAGTTCCTGCTCGAGTTCCGCCATTCCGACAACGATTCGACGGACGAAACCTTTTCCTACGATCGCACACAGCTGACCCTGGGCGCGATGAAGCTGTTCTGAGGCTGCAGCCATGACGGGACAGACGCGCATCCGCCCTGCGCGCAGGGACGATATCGGCGCGCTGGCCGAGCTGGCCGCGCGGACCTTCCAGGAAGCGTTCGCCGGGGACAACGCACCCGCCGACGTCAACGCCTACGTCTCGGCGTCGT
>CAZTAE010000589.1:0-1546 GCA_964611535.1 uncultured Woeseiaceae bacterium | reverse complement strand
TCCGAAGACCGCCTGCGCGTCACCGCGGAACTCGTCGATGTGTCCGACGGCTCCCTACTCTGGTCCGAGTCCTGGGACCGCACGATCACCGACGTGTTCGAGGTACAGGAGGAGCTGGCCGCCGCCATTATCGACGAGCTGCAGGTGCGAATCGGCGCATACCCGGTGCGCCAGCGGCCGACCGAGCTGCCGGACGCCTACGCCCTCTTCCTGATGGCCCGGTCCGCCCTGAACATCCAGGACGGAAAAACGGCGGAGGCCCGGCTGAAGCAAGCGGTCGAGCTCGACCCGGATTTCGTTGAGGCATGGGAGTTGCTGGCGCACGTCTACTGGACGGACTCGATCGACAGTATCGACTCCGCCATGCGGCAGAGGCTCATGCGCAATGCCGCCGCCAGAGCGCTCGCCATGAACGCCGACCTCGCGTTCGCCCGCGCGCTCCACGAGGAGGCCCGTAGCGAGGGCTACTCGCTGCCGGCCGTGCTGGACGCGCACATCCGGGCGGCGCGAGCGCATCCGAACGACCCTGCCATACTGAGGACGCTTTCGTGGAACCTCCTGATTACCGGCTATCTGGTCGAGTCCGCGCAGGTGGCCGAGCGCTTTGTGGAGCTCGATCCGCTGTCGGCGATCGCGCACATCCGCCACGCTGCCGCACTCAGTGCCGTCGGCCGGCACGGCGAAGCCCGCGCGTCCTTCCGGACCGCGCACCGGCTGATGCCGGGCGGCCTGAGCTGGTTCCTGGGCGAGAGCGATCTCGCCAATAGACGCGACGATGCGGCAATCCAGCACTTTGAGGCGGGCGCCGAACTGGACGGTTACCCGGATGCCGCCTGGATTCGCGAACTGGTGATGGCCGGGCGCGACCCGTCATCCGGACCGGAGTACCTCGATCGCCGCCTGCCGGCAGTGCTCCGGCATGCACCTGCCGATGCCGCCTACGTCGACCGCCACGCGCTGAACCGCTGGTACCTGCTCCTCGGCCATCTCGATACCTATTTCGACATCATCGCCGACCACGACCCGAGCGTTCCCGCATCGACAGCGGTGGATTACTACCTGTGGTGGGGCATGGTCTACCGGCGCCTGGGCTTCACGGCACATCCGCGGTACGTCGAGCTCGCCGGGCAGATGGGCTTGACCGAGCTGTGGGAACGGCGCGGGCCACCGGATTTCTGCGCGAAAAGCGGCGGCCGCTGGGTGTGCACCTAGCTCGAGGCACCGTGCCAACATAGCGTCCCCCACCTGCACATCCGCCATCGAGCAAAATCCCGCTGGCGATGCCGGCTCCGGCGTAACGGCGCAGCGAATCACAGCCACCCTTCTCAGGTGGCTTTATTGCCGAGGCAGTGCCATGATTATTTTCCACCTCCTCCAGTGGCTGCACCGATGACTGATCGCCGCCTGGCAGCCGTCATGGTCACCGATATGGTCGGCTTTACCGCCCTGATGGAGGCCGACCAGGACAAGACCCTGGATCTCCTGAAGCGCGGTCACGAGATCCTCAAGTCGACTGTTGCGAATCATCTGGGCGAGTGGCTGGAAG
>CAZTAE010000588.1:0-1550 GCA_964611535.1 uncultured Woeseiaceae bacterium | reverse complement strand
GACGAGGACTTCGAGGCTTTGATGAAGCTGGTGGCGGACGTCGGCTTCGATCAATCGTTCAGCTTCATCTACAGCGCGCGGCCCGGTACCCCGGCTGCGGGGCTGGCCGACGAGACGCCGCTCGCCGCGAAGAAGGAACGGCTGTACCGGTTACAGGAGCGGATCGCCCGCCAGGCGATGGCAATCAGCGAGTCCATGGTTGGCACCACGCAGTCGGTGCTCGTCGAGCGCACGTCCAGGAAGGACAGGAACCAGTTCACCGGCCGGACCGAGAACAACCGCTGGGTCAACTTCGACTGTGACGCCTCCTGCCTCGGGTGTTTCGTCGACGTGGTCATCACCGAGGCGCTGCCCAATTCGCTGCGCGGGCGGCTCGCCGCGCCGGAGGTGCCGGGGCGGGTCGCAGTGTGAGGCCGTTCCGGGCACCGCGGTCGGCCGTGCCGGCCTCCACACGCTATCCCGGTGCGTCATACTTCGCTATAGTCCTGTCAGCAGGCACAGGCAGGGCAGACGGTTCTTCAACCCAACGAGAGGTCGAGCAGCCCACCATTGAACGCTGTAGAAGTATCCCGGGACCTGGTCCTGGAACCCGCCGACAATAGCCGTCTCGCCAATCTTTGCGGACAGTTCGACGAGCACCTGCGACAGATAGAACGCCGCCTGAACGTCGAAATCACCAGCCGCGGAAATCGCTTCAGAGTCACCGGACAGCCGGGCGCCGCACGGCTCGGCAGCGACGTGCTGTATTCGCTGTTCGAGCTCACCGGCAAGGAGCGCATAGACCCGGAACGGGTGCACATCTGTTTGCAGGAGTCCTGCATGCGGGACGGCGAGAGCGCGGACAACGTGCCGGCGGGCGGCGCCGCGGCGAACGACATCGAGGGCGACGTCTTCCAGATCCAGACCCGCCAGAAGCTCGTGCGCGCCCGCGGCGCGAACCAGCGCGCCTATCTCAAGGGCATCAGGAATCACGACCTCGCTTTCGGTATCGGTCCGGCCGGCACCGGCAAGACTTATCTCGCAGTGGCGAGTGCCATCGATGCCCTGGAGAGCGAGGAAGTCAGGCGCATCGTCCTCGTCCGACCGGCCGTCGAAGCCGGCGAGCGGCTGGGCTTCCTGCCCGGCGACATGTCGCAGAAAGTGGATCCGTACCTGCGGCCCATGTACGACGCGCTGTTCGACATGCTGGGTCCGGAGCAGGTAACGCGCCTCATCGACCGCAACATCATCGAGGTGGCGCCGCTCGCCTTCATGCGCGGCCGCTCCCTCAACGAATCCTTCGTCATCCTCGATGAGGCGCAGAACACGAGCGTCGCGCAGATGAAGATGTTTCTGACGCGCATCGGCTTCGGGTCGCGCGCCGTCGTTACCGGGGACGTCACGCAGATCGACCTGCCTTCCGGTCAGCAATCGGGGCTGAAGAACGCGGTCGGGATCCTTTCGGGCGTCAGGGGCATCGCCTTCACGTGGTTCACGCCGAACGACGTCGTGCGCCACGAGCTCGTGCAGCGCATCGTCGAAGCCTACGAGGCGGACGGCAATGGCAAGGG
>CAZTAE010000587.1:0-1552 GCA_964611535.1 uncultured Woeseiaceae bacterium | reverse complement strand
CCCATCCTCGCCGATCACGTGGCTCTCGAACGGGATCCCGATCTCGACCTTCCCGGCTGCGATGCTGGCACCGTCCACCTCGACGTCGGCCTTGCTCGTGCCCGAGTCCTGCCACGCGTAGCACACCTTCCACTTGTTGCCCTTCGCGCGCGGCGGCGTGATCTCCAGGACCAGAGAGTTCTGGAAGAGATAGCCGCCTTCGTAGTGCTCGTTGATCCACAGCTTCCTGTCGACCTCGTAATCCGGGACGCGCACGCCCAGCATCATCTGGTAGGCGAGTGAGCGCCGGCGCTTGTTGACCCGGGCGTGGTTGGCCAGGAATACCGTTGACAGATAGTGGGTGCGGTCCTCCTTCCAGTCGGCATGCGTGAAGCAGGAAACGGAGTCCTCTTCCGCCATTCGGCGGGTCAGGTACCACAGCTTCCCCCGCGCAGCTGCGTGCATCTCGATCTGGTAGAGCGCGTTGACCTTGTGTTTCTTCTCCGCCGCCTTGAGCTCTTCGGGAAGGCGTATGTCCTCGACGTCCAGGTAGATGTCGACCCGCACGTCCCCGAACAGGAAGCGGGTGAGGTTCTGGTAGGCCTCCTCGCTGTTGACGATGCCGAAGAAGCCGGAGTGCGACCGGTAGGCGAATGCCTTGGCGCAGTAGTCGCCGGGCGTGCCGTCGTCCTTCAGGCCCCGCAGGGTGGCGTTCTGGATCAGGACCAGCCCGTCACTTCCGTGTCCCACGAAGGTCCGCGCAAGGCCTGCGGATGCCGTGTAGTCCATCCGGTTGGTCCCGACCATGCAGAAAACGCGGCTCGAGGGAAATCGCTTCTCCGGCAGCAGGTCGACCCGCTTGTGCTTTCCGTAGGCCTGTTCCAGGTCGAGGTACTTCGACATCCGCTTGCTGCGATTGAAGTTGTTGATGTCCATGGAGCTCAACCACTTCGGCACGTTGACGCCGGCAAGATCGATCCCGTTGTGCGGCGTCGCGTAGGTGAAGAACTTGTCGACGTATCGGGCGGCGCGGTGCTCGTCCAGCGCCTCGTTCTGCAAGAGCGCCCGGCAGATCAACCCGCCCATCGAGTGGGCGACCAGGTGACACCGGAAGGCTGCAGGCTTCATCTTGTTCGCGGGGTTGGCGCAGACGAGCTTGCGCACGGTCATGATGAGATCGCCCAGCTCGCGGGCGAACGTCTCTATCTCCGGCGTGTCGCCGCCGCCGAGGAGGTCGGAGGCCGCATCGTAATACCGGTAGATCACGACCGACTTCGCGTCCATCTTGTTGCCGGTCGGCTGGCCCAGCGCATCGCTGTACCACTCCGGGTCCATGATGTCGCGGCCGTCCTCGTAGACGTCGCAATAGCCGAAGTCGGATATGAGCCGGACGACGGGCGACTCGAAGACGTACTTGCGCGCCGGGTCCTTGATATTCGGGACGGCCCGCTGCACCGTCGAGCCGAGGTTGAAGCCGCAGAACGGGTCGGCCGCGGTGGCGTCCTTCTCGCCGCTCGTCATGGCGTAGCCGCGCACGTAGATGATGGGATAGCCGTTTCTTAGCGTTGGCATG
>CAZTAE010000586.1:0-1560 GCA_964611535.1 uncultured Woeseiaceae bacterium | reverse complement strand
AGCGAGGAAACGAGCCTGAACCTCGAGCTCGGCACGCGCTACGCCGGCGAGGCGCTGGGCCTCGAGGCCATCTGGTTCGTCAACGACTACGACAACCTGGTCGGCACGGTCACCGCTTCCACCGGCGGCGGCGGGGAAATCGGCGACCAGTTCGACGGCGGCGACGTCTCCATCCAGGGACTGGAGCTCACTGCCGACTACGGCTGGACCGACGTCGGCCCCTGGGGCCTCGACGTGCCGCTGGCTCTGCAGTACACGTGGACGGCGGAAGCGGAGTTCGGCAACGGCTTCGAAAGCGATTTCGGTCCGTGGGGCGATGTGCGATCCGGCGACGAGCTGCCGTACGTGCCCGATCAGCAGCTGCGCGCGACGGCGGGGGTGGGCGCAGAGAGCTGGCGCGTGAACCTCGCGGCGAACTACGTCGGCAGGATGCGCGCCGTGGCAGGCCAGGGCCCGCGCCTTCCGGAGGAAACCATCGGCTCGCACGTCGTGTGGGACGCGCTCGCGCGCTGGCACTTCACGGAGCACTTCAGCTCCTACCTGAAGGTCGACAACCTGTTCGACGAGACCTACGTCGCCGCCCGCAGACCGGCCGGCGTGCGCCCGGGCCTCGAACGCACCGCCTACCTCGGCCTGACCTTCAGCCTCTGACGGCGGAACGGCGCCGGCGGGTCACGGGACCAGCCGCTTCGCCTCGTTCGACAGCTCGCTCTCGAGGCCGTCGGTATCGTAGGCGGCAACGGCGAAGTACCAGTTGCCGGGTCTCAGTTCCTCGACGACGTAGGAGGCGAGCCCCGGGTTGTCGACAGTGATCGTGTAATCGTAAACCTTCGACATCCGTCCGTAGCTGATCTTGTAGCCGGCGAGATTCTCGAGCGGCGTACCGTCGGTGCGCTCGGTCGGAGGAACCCAGGAGAGCGTTACGGAAGCGGTGCCCTTGCTTTCACGTCTGATGACGACGGAGTCGCTCTGTGTCCGTCCGCTTGCATCCGTCGCGGTAACCGTGATGGTGTTGGAGCCGACCTCGAGGGGAACGTCATCTATGGTCCAGGATTCGGTGCCACTGGCGCTGCCCTGTTCGCCGCGGTCACTTACCCAGGACACGGATGTGACACCGTCGCGGCTCTCGGCCGTGCCGCCGAGGTCCATCGAGTCGTCCGTAGTCTCGATTTCCGGGGCGCCGGGCTCGGTGATGGTGACGCTGAACGTCTGGTCCGCCCCGTTCCCGTCGCCGGTGACGTCCTGATGCGCAGAGCCGCCACCCCCGCCCCCCGAGCATCCAGCAATCGATCCGGCAAAAAACAACACGATCGATAACTGCAACGCCCGTGGGTAATTCATCATCCTGCCGACTCTCCTGCTGTGGCAGGCAAAACCGTCGGCGGGAAGCAAGAGCCGCTGCGGCCCCGGGGCCACTGGCGGGTATTGCGAAGAGCGCCCTCAGGGGCATGAGAGCCGCAGCGCCGTAATTGCTGCTGTCCTGGCAACCCCGCTGTCCTCGGATCGAGATCCGGAAGATCGGTGGCTTTGCGTCCCCGCATTTCGGCGGGTTTGCCTTTC
>CAZTAE010000585.1:0-1563 GCA_964611535.1 uncultured Woeseiaceae bacterium | reverse complement strand
CGGCAGGCGCAGAGCCGCCTCAAGGCACTCGAGCGCATGGAGCTCATCCTGCCGGCGCACGTCGACTCGCCGTTCCGCTTCTCGCTCTTCACGCCCGCGAAGACGCCGAACCCGCTCCTGCGCCTGGAGAACGCCGCCGCCGGTTACGGCGCCGCTCGCGTTCTCGAGGCGGTAAGCCTGAGTCTCGCGCCGGGGGACCGGGTCGGTCTGCTCGGGCGCAACGGCGCCGGCAAGAGCACACTGATCCGGCTGATGGCTGGCAGGCTGGAAGTCCTCGAAGGCGAACGCCTGGCGGCCGCGGATCTCGCCGTCGGCTATTTCGCGCAGTATCAGCTCGAGCAACTCGACCCGCAAGCCTCGGCCCTCGAGCACCTCCTCGCGATCGAGCCGGATGCGAAGGAGGCCGCCTTGCGCACGTTCCTCGGGGGCTTCGGCTTTTCCGGCGACAAGGCGCTCACCCCGACGGCGCCGTTCTCGGGCGGCGAGAAGTCCCGCCTCGCGCTGGCACTGCTCGTCTACCGCCGGCCGAACCTGCTGTTGCTGGACGAGCCGACCAATCACCTGGACCTGGAGATGCGCCAGGCTCTGGCGTACGCGCTGCAGGAATTCACCGGCGCCATGGTGATCGTGTCGCATGATCGTCATCTGCTGCGGGTGGCGACGGACGAGCTGCTGCTCGTCGACGGCGGCCGCGTCACGCGCTTCGGCGGCAGTCTCGACGACTACCCGGCATGGCTCGCCGGGAAGTATCGCGAGCAGGACGCGCCGGCGCAGGCAGCGAGCGTCGGCTCGGCCCGCACCGAGCGCAAGCGCCTCCGGCGGCAGGAGGCCGAGCGGCGGCAGGCGGCGGCGCCGCTCATCCGGCGAATCGAGCGGGCCGAGGCCGAGCTCGCCCGGCTCGAGCGGCGCCGGGCGGAGATCGCCGAACGACTGGGCGACAGCAGCCTGTACGAGGACGACAAGAAGGACGCGCTGCGCCGGGTGCTCGACGAACAGGCGGATATCGAGTGGGCGCTGGCGCGGACAGAAGCCGCCTGGCTGGAAGCGACCGAGGCGCTGGAAAACACGCGGGAGAATGCCGAGACGCGCCGCCGGCGGAATTGACAGCATCTTTTCGGTGAACGGTCAATCGTCCGCGGCCATCTCGCGCGGCTCGCTGGTCCCGCACCGCCCTTCCGCGCGCGTCACGGCTCCGTCGCGTCAGTGCGTTCGCGCCCGCGGCCGTAGCGCTCGCCGAAGAAGTCGCCCTCATGCCATGCCGGACGCCTGTCGTCGTTGGCGACGGCCAGGCCGGCCCGCGCGTTGGCACGTGCGAACCGCAATGCCGAGTCCCAGTTCACCGGACGGCTGCTGTCGTCGCTGGGCCTGTGGTAATGCGTCGCCAGGTGCTCCCGGATGAGCGCCTCGCCGTCGATGGCCGGGTCGGTCGAGGCGAACCCCGGGACCAGGAACACCGAAGGGACGCCCTGACGGACGAAGGAGTACTGGTCGCTGCGGATGAAAATGACCTCCTCGGGCATCGGGTCGGGCGTCAGGACGAGTCCCTCGGCCTCGACGGCGGAT
>CAZTAE010000584.1:0-1569 GCA_964611535.1 uncultured Woeseiaceae bacterium | reverse complement strand
GCGTGACGCTGCCGGTCCGGCCGATGCGACCCTTGTCCAGCAGCCCCCACTTGAGGCGGGTGTTCCCGATGTCGAAGAGGAGCGCGCGCACGCTGCTCACGCCGTCGCGGCCCGGGATCCGGCAAGCGCGACGGAGCCCGACATCACGCGCCGCACGCCGTCCGGCGTCTTCAACAGCAGCGCGCCGTCCTCGCCCACTCCGCAGGCTTCGCCGTGCACTTCCGCACCCGGTTCCTCCGTGACCACCGCCCGGCCCTGCAGCCAGTCGAACCCGGGCCAAACGGCACGAAACGGCGCGAAGCCCTCGCGATCGAACCGCGCCATCGTCTCGATCAGGCTTTCGATGACGGCCGCGGTGAGCTCCGGACGCGACGGCAGCCGGTCGAGCGCTTCGCCCAAGTCGGCCACGCCGTTCTTCCAGCCGCCGGCATCCCGGCGCGCGGCTTCCGGCAGCTCGACATTGAGTCCCACCCCGACCACCACCGTCGTCGCACCGGTCGCCGACTTCGCCTCCGTCAGGATGCCGCCCAGCTTGCGATCGTGCAGGATGAGGTCGTTCGGCCACTTGACCGCGACCTCGGCACCGAGCTTCCGCAGCGCCGCCGCGATGCCGACCCCCGTCGCCAGCGTCAACCCGGCGAGGTTCCTGGATGCATCCGCGAAGGTATAAGCCACCGACAGGGCCAGCCCCGCCGACGGCGGCGACAGCCAGGACTTTCCCTGCCTTCCGCGACCCGCAGTCTGGTGTTCCGCACTCGCCGCGCGAAAGCGTCCGGCCGCGGGCGGAACCTGCTCCAGCAGCCAGGTGTTGGTCGAGCCGATCTCCCCGAAGGCATCGAGGCGCTCGAGCCGTGCCCGGGCCGTACCCGAAAGGCGGCGCAGGACCTCATCGGCCTCAGTCGTCATCGACGTCGCCGTCGGCGCGCCTGCGGCGAAACAGCATGACATGCCGGTAACGTGGCTCCGTCCCCGACAGCATGCGCTGGATGTTAGATCGGTGACTGAACAGGAGATAAAGCGCCATCACGGCCGCATAGACGAACAGCGGCTCGTCGTCCGGCATCCGCGTCAGGGCCACGTAGAGCGGCGCCGCGAGCCCCGCCGCCATGGTCGCGAGGCCCACGTAACCGAACAGGATCAGCATCCACGCCCAGACCAGCAGCACCGGCAGAATCACGCCCGGGCCGAGCACCGTCAGCGTCCCGATCAGCGTCGCCGCGCCTTTGCCGCCACTGAAGCGGTGCCAGATCGGCCAGACGTGGCCCACCACCGCCCCGGCGCCGCAGGCGAAGGCGAGCCACGTCCGGGAAAGGGCCGGGTCGGTGCCGACGAGCGGAATGTCGGCCAGCGGCACGAGGCCTGCCGCCACCGCGCCCTTGCCGACGTCGACGACCATGACGCCCAGCGCGAACAGCCAGCCCTGGGTCCTCAGCGCGTTCGTGCCGCCCGGGTTGCCGCTGCCCATCGTGCGGATGTCGATGCCGCCGCGGATCCGGCCGACGATCATGGAGCCCATCAGCGAGCCGATGAAGTAGCTCAGCAGGAATTTGAGCCCGAGTTCCAGCATGA
>CAZTAE010000583.1:0-1573 GCA_964611535.1 uncultured Woeseiaceae bacterium | reverse complement strand
GGGCGAGGAAACGGTCGAGATCACGCTGGCGATGACGAGCCATGCCGGCGCACCGGTGGGCGATCCGGCGAGCGCAAGCGTGACCATAGCCGACGGTGACTCCGATGAACCCGAGGTGACCGAGGTCACCGTGTCGGTCGAGGCATCGGCAGACGCCAGCGAGTCGCCGCCGGACGACGGCCAGTTTCTCGTGCGCCGTGCCGCCGGCAGCGGGGACCAGGCGGTGACGGTCGCCTACGACGTGTCCGGCACGGCGTCCCCCGACCTGGATTACGCGTCACTATCAGGCAGCGTTACGCTGGCAGAGTCCGAGAACGAGGCGACCATTGCCGTCACTGTCGATGGCGACGACGAGCGCTTCGAGGGCGATGAGACGGTTACCGTGACGCTGCGTGAGGATGAGTCCGCCGGCATCAGCGTCTCCGACGGCAGCGCCACCGTCACCATCGCGGACAGTCCGCACAGCGTAACGGTCGAGCAGAGCGCCAATGCCGTCGAAAGCCCGCCAAGCGACGGACAGCTGACGGTCTCGCTGGGTGCGCGGAACGAGTCGGGCGACCCGCTCACGGTCACGTATACGGTCGGCGGCACCGCGACGCCCGGCAGCGACTACGAGACGCTGAGTGGCAGCGCGGTCATTGCCGAAGGCGCGACCTCGGCCTCGATTGCCGTGACGCCGGTGGACGATGACCTGCCGGAGGACAGTGAGACGGTCTCGGTCACGCTGACCGGCACGAGCGATGCCCGCGCACCCGTCGGCACACCGGATTCCGCGAGCGTCTCGATCACCGATGGCGCTGACGATGGACCCATCGAAGTCACGGTGTCGGTCGAAGCATCGGACGCGAACGCGAGTGAGTCGCCGCCGGACGACGGACAGTTCCGCGTGCATCGTGAAGCCGGCAGCGGCGACCAGGCGGTGACCATCTCGTACGCCGTCTCCGGCACTGCTTCTCCCGGCGCGGATTACGCGGAGCTCGAGGGCAGCGTCGCGCTTGCGGCTTCCCAGTCGGTGGTGAACATCCCCGTCAATGTGCAGGGCGATGACGATCTCTTCGAGGGCGACGAAACCGTCACGATCGCCTTGCAGGAAGATGCCTCGTCCGATCTCAGGGTGAGCGGCGGCAGCGCGACAGTGACGATCCGGGATAGCGCCCATTCCGTGACGGCCTCCGTCGATTCGAACGCCGTCGAAAGTCCGGTGAACGACGGACAGATAAATGTCTCGCTGGGCGCGAGAAATGAATCCGATGACCCCCTCAACGTCGACTACTCCGTTACCGGTACCGCAACGCCCGATACCGACTACGCAGCGTTGAGCGGCAGCGCGGTCATTGCTGTCGGCTCGACATCGGCGGTCATCGCGGTGACGCCGGTGGACGATGATCTGCTCGAAGGTCCTGAGACTGTGGTTGTGACGCTGACGGCAACGAGCGATCCGCGCGCGCCCGTCGGCGATCCGGCGAGCGCCAGCCTGACCATTACCGACGACGAGACCGATGCCGACGACGACAACGACGGGCTGAGCAACGATGCCGAGTGCCCCGACTTCGATCAGTGTCCCGACACCGAC
>CAZTAE010000582.1:0-1575 GCA_964611535.1 uncultured Woeseiaceae bacterium | reverse complement strand
GGCTGCGAGCTCATTCTGCTGCTCTGCGATGCCGACGTGACGGCGCTGGATCACCAGTTCTTCGTGTCGAACGAGGCGGAGGCCATCGCCGGAAACATCCGTGCGGCGCAACGCGAAATCCTGGAGGACCTGGCGCGGCCGGCGATCGAGCGTGGCATCGAGGTCCGACTGGAAGTGCTGGACGAGCGACCCGTCGGCGAGGGCATCGTGCAGAAGGCGCTGGAGACGAACCCGCGCTACGTGGTGAAGGGAACGCAGTATCACAGCCAGGCGGAGCGCGCCATTTTCGTCGACACGGACTGGCACCTCATCCGCCGGTGCCCGTTTCCCCTGTGGCTCGCCAAGCCGCGCGCCCACGCCGCGAAGCCCGTGATCGTTGCCGCCGTCGACCCGACGCACGACAAGGACGAGAGCGCGGCGCTGGACTCGAAGATCGTGGATGAAGCGCGGGACCTGGCGTCGAAAACGGGCGGCGAAGTCCATCTCCTGCACACCTGCCAGACGCTGACCGGCATCGGCACGGCGGCAACCAAAACCTTCAAGCCCATTCGCTTGCCGATCGACGATCTGAACGACCGGATCGAGGCGGATCACCGCCGGCGCCTCGAACTCCTTGCGTCGGAGAAAGGAATCGACCCGAAGCGGGCGCACCAGGTGCCGGGCGCGGCGCGCGACGTCATCCCGTACTTTGCCCGGCAGAACGCCGCCGACGTGCTGGTCATGGGTGTGCTGGCACGCTCGAGCACGCAGCGGGAAGTAGTCGGCAGCACGGCCGAAAAGGTGCTGGATCACCTGCCCTGCGACGTGCTCCTCATCCGCGCGGACTGAGGCCGCCCTCCTACTCGACGATTCCCTCCAGCCAGAGGAAGAACGAGTAATAGAGGGCCGTGTCCTCGAGACTCTGGTAACGCCCGGTCTTCCCGCTGTGCCCGGCCTGCATGTCGGTCTTGAGCAGGAGCAGGTTGTCGTCCGTCTTGTAGTCGCGCAGCTTCGCCACCCACTTCGCCGGTTCCCAGTACTGCACCTGCGAATCGTGCAGGCCGGTCGTCACCAGCATGTGCGGGTAGTCCTGTTCCTTTACGTTGTCGTAGGGTGAGTAGGACAGGATGTATTCGTAGTGCTCCTTCTCGAACGGGTCGCCCCACTCGTCCCACTCGCTGGTCGTCAGCGGAATGCTCGCGTCGAGCATCGTCGTCACGACATCCACGAACGGCACCCGCGCGGCCACGCCGTGGTACAACTCGGGCGCCATGTTCACGACCGCGCCCATCAGCAGTCCGCCCGCGCTGCCGCCTCGCGCGTACAGGTGCTCGGGCGAGGTGTAGCCCTCGTCGATCAGGTAGCGGCTGACATCGATGAAGTCCGTGAAGGTGTTCCTCTTGTTCATCTGTCTGCCGTCGTAGTACCAGTCCCGACCCAGCAGCGACCCGCCTCGCACGTGCGCGATGGCGAAGATGAAGCCGCGGTCGAGCAGGCTCAGCAGATCCGGATCGAAATCCGGATCGATCGTCGCGCCGTAGGAACCGTAGCCGTATTGCATCAGGGGATTGCTGCCGTCCTTCTGCATGCCCTTGC
>CAZTAE010000581.1:0-1578 GCA_964611535.1 uncultured Woeseiaceae bacterium | reverse complement strand
TGGCGAAAATAAAGCGGACCGAAGGGAGCCATTTCGCCAAAGGACCCCCCGCAGGCGATGCCGGAACCGGCTTAAGCAAGTGCCACTCATCCCCGGGGGGCTTCGGGGAACATCCCCGTCCTCCACGAGCCTGAAAGAGACTCCCCGAACAAGCTTGCCTCCCACCGGTTTCGCGGGTTCATCAGTAGCGCGCGCCGCTAGCCCTCTGCGGCCAGCAGGTCGGCTACGCACTCGATGCCGGTGAATGCGCCGCAGGGCCTGGCGGGCAGAGTGGTGTCGGGACGGGTGACCGCCAGCAGGTTCGCGAGACCGAACCTCTGCGCGGCCTCCAGCACCCGCTCGGTGTCGTCCACGAACACGGCCCGGTCGGGGTCGAACGTCTCCGCCTTCGACAAGGCGCGCCAGAACGACTGATCCTCCTTCGCGAAACCGACCGAGTGCGACAGGTAGACTTCATCGAACCAGTCGGCGAGGCCGGTCGCTTCGGTCTTCACCGCCAGGGTTCCGGGATGCGAATTGGAAACGAGCAGCAGGCGCATGTCGCGCGCGGAGGCTTCGACCAGGAAGTCCCGCGCCCCGGGGAGAAAGCCGATCCTGTCCCGCATCCGCCTGTGGAGTCCCAGCACGTCGACTCCGAGGAGGTCGCTCCAGTGATCGAGGCAGTACCAGTCCAGCGTGCCCAGCACCCTCCGGTACTTGTCGGCCAGTTCCACGCGCGCTCGTTCGGCGGGTATGCCGCGAACCCGGGCATACTCGTCAGGGATGCACTCCTGCCACATGTGATTGTCGAAGGCGAGATCGAGCAGGGTCCCGTCCATGTCGAGCATCAGCGTGTCGCAATCGTCGAGCAGGCGGGCAGGATCGTCGGACAAGGAGAGCACCACGGCGTTACTGATTACGGAAATCCCGATGCATTATACTGCCCACCCGCCGGCGATGCCGGCCGGATGAAGGAGGCGGGACAGGCGTGAATCCGGACGAACTGGTCGAACCGGCGGTGCAGGTCGCCGCCGAAGCGGGCAAGCAGATCCTCGAGGTGTACGAGACCGCCTTCGACGTCTCGGCCAAGGAGGATGATTCGCCCCTGACGAAGGCCGACATGGCGTCGCACCACACGATCGTCGAGCGCCTGGCCGAGCTGACGCCGGAAGTCCCGATACTGAGCGAGGAAGGCGGGCTGCCCGATTTCGAGGTGCGCCGCGGCTGGCGGCGTTTCTGGCTCATCGACCCGCTCGACGGCACGCGGGAGTTCGTCAAGCGCAACGGCGAATTCACGGTCAATATCGCGCTCATCGAGGACCATCGGCCGGTCCTCGGCATCGTCCACGTGCCCGTCATGGACAGAACCTACGTCGGATGCAGGGGCCGCGGGGCAGAAGTCAGGGCCGCGGACGGATCCCGGACGACCATTGCGGTCGCCATCGAGAGCGCGAGCCCGGTGCGCGTCGTCGGCAGCCGCTCGCACCGCGGCTCCAGCCTCGACGCCTTCCTCGAGAAGCTGGGCGAAGTCGAGATGGTGCCCATGGGCAGCTCGCTGAAGATCTGCCTGGTCGCGGAAGGCGCCGCGGACGTCTACCC
>CAZTAE010000580.1:0-1579 GCA_964611535.1 uncultured Woeseiaceae bacterium | reverse complement strand
GTACCGCGTCCTCCCGCCGCTCGCTGACTGCTCGGGCGACCGTGATATTGGCCGCATTGAACGTCGAGATGAGCACCACAAACCCGGCCCCGGCAAGCAGGACCAGGAGCAGCCGATCCATGCCGTCCAGGAGCTCGGGCCGAAACTTTCTCAGATGCACACCGGGCGCGTGGCTCAGATCGGGTCTGTCTGCCGTGGCAATGGCCGCAATCTCGCTCATCCGGGCAGTCGCCTGCTCGATCGGCACGCCGGGCGGCAGCCGAGCGATGACGTTGTAGGACCAGTGCCCCGGCTCGTTGACGGTGTCGCCCAGGACTTCGGGAATCCACACCTGTGCATCGTTCGGATACGAAAAACCGGCGGGCATCACGCCAATGACACTCCGCAAAACTCCGTCGAGCGCTACCGTATCGCCGACGATATCGGGATCGGACTCGAAGAGCCGACTCCAGAGCGCGTGATTCAGTACGACCACCTCGTCACGTCCTGCGACGCCCTCAGCCTCCGCAAACGTCCGCCCCAGCGCCGGCCGGACCCCCAGGACTTCGAACAGGTTGCTGCTTACGGCCGCAGCGTCCAGCCTTTCAGGCTGCTCGCCGCTGGTCAGGCTGAGCTCGCGTCCGGTGCTGAGCGCCATGCCCGTGAACGGCAGCTCGTGTTCCTGCCACAGGTGAAAGGCCGCGGGAGAGACACTGAGCGTGCTTTCGATCCCCGTTCCGCCGCCCGGCTTCAATTCCCGGACGCGCACCAGACTTTCCGCATCGTCGACGCCCAGCGGTTGCAACATGAAAGCGCTATAGGCCGAGACGACGATGGTCAGCAGCGCCAGACCCGAAGTCATGGCTGCCATCACCGAAAGGGTGTAGGCCCGCCTCCTCATCAGCCATCGCAGGCTGTGTCCAACAGGAATATCCATCGTCACCCCCGACTTTGTGGCACTCGAATCTGATTCGCGGGTGCGGATCAGATCCTCCGGAGCGGGAGCTTCGACCGGGCGGCAGACGCAAGTTCAGAGGACTGCAGTGAATCCACCGACCCCTGCAGTTGGCAGCATCGGCCGGCCATTACGCTCGGAACCGTCGGCTGTCGTACAGGTAGCGGGATGTCGGGGCGCCGATGGCGTGGGAAGTAACGACGATCCGGCTTGACTGGGGGATCGGCTCATTGAACACTGCTCCGCAGGCGCTGTCTCATGGATCGCTGTCACTGCGGCGCCACCATGAATGCGATGACAATGCAGCACTCGCCACGCGACTTCCGGTCCGCGCTATGAAATCAAACCGTCCGAACAGTCCGGTCGAGTCGGCTGATGGTGTGGACCGCGGCGCCGATCCTTCCTTCGGAACCGGGCCCGCGCAGTCCGGGGACCTGTCCCTCGCCGGATGGCGGATATTGCGGGCCCAGAACCGCCTCGTGCGGGACGGCGAGGAGATCGTTCTGGAGCCCAAGGCGATGGACGTTCTCGTACAGCTGACACTCGCCGGGGGCGCAACGCTCTCCCGGGACGAGCTGATGAACGCGGTTTGGCCCGATGTGATCGTCAGCGACGACAGCCTGCACCGTGCCGTATCCCGTCTGC
>CAZTAE010000579.1:0-1581 GCA_964611535.1 uncultured Woeseiaceae bacterium | reverse complement strand
TCAGGATGAAGTTGGCGTCCTGCATCTCCGGGATCATGCAGCGTTCGACGCCGTGGCTGGGGTTCTGCAGCCAGCGGAGGTTCTTCGCCCTTCTGACGATCTCGGGCGTGCAGCTCCCCAGCAGCACCTCCATCTCCTCGATCACGGCCGCATCCAGCGGTGGCGTCACCGGGATCAGCTCGGCGCCGCCGGCGACCTCTCTGGCAGAGGTGAGCCGCCGCTCGGTGTCCGCGCCGGTGCCGCGGGTGACGATGTGGACCTTCTCCGGCTTTCTCCACCGCGGCCACTCCCTCACCGGCTGCTCCGCCTCCTCCAGATTCAGCTCGCGAATCAGGTTCAGCGTTTCCTCGTCGGGACCCGCAGGGGAGGAAGGCGCCGCGGCCAGCACGCCCAAGGCGAACGCCGCAACGAGGAATCGGGATCGAAGCGCGGAGTACTGCATGGCGAGCGGCCCTCAATCGCAACCGGGTCGAGCTGCAGTTTCGCACAAGGCATCCGGTGGAGGCCATCGTCTCCGGCGTCAGGGCGGCCACTGAGCTCGTGCTGTATGCCTGCGGTCCAGCCGTTCCAGACTCCGGCAATGGACGGAAGGCGATGTGCCGGATGCGGCGCTTGAGGGACAATACGAGCGTGGAACCCGAAGCCTTTCTCCGCCGTCTTTTCGAAGCCGCGGTCGATGCCGTCTCGCCGCATCGCGTGCTGCTGCCGCACCTGCCGGCGCCCCCGAAAGGCCGCACCGTCGTGTTGGCCGTCGGCAAGGGAGCCGCGGCGATGGCGGACGTGGTCGCGACGCACTGGCCCGCTCCGCTGACCGGACTGGCGGTCACCCGCTACGGCCACGCGCTGCCGGACCTGGCGCGACACTCGAACATCGAGCTCATCGAAGCCGGCCATCCGGTGCCTGACGAGAACAGCGTCGCGGGCGCACGGCGCGCGCTGGCGCTGGCGCGCGAACTCACCGGGGACGACCTGGCCCTGGTGCTGATTTCGGGCGGCGGCTCCGCGCTCTGGTGTTTGCCGGTCCCGGGGCTCGATCTCGAGGACAAGCGGCGCATTACTTCCCGCCTGTTGCGCGCCGGCGCCTCGATCCGCGAGATCAACACGGTCCGGAGGGCGCTGTCGCAGATCAAGGGCGGCAAGCTGGCGCAGGCGGCGGCTCCCGCCCGCGTGGAGACGTTGATCATCTCGGACGTGGTCGGCGACGAGCCGGCGCTCATCGCCTCGGGCCCGACAGTGCCGCGCCGCGGATCGTTTGCAGACGTTCAGGCGGTGCTGCGTCGCTACGGCCTCGACCTGCCGGACGACGTGCTGCGTGGCCTTCGGGAGGAATCGCCGGCGGTTTCACCCGGCGACAACCGCTGCCGCATCGTCGCGTCCTCCGCCGACGCGCTTGCCGCCGCTGCGGAGGCGGCAAGGGCCGCGGACTATGCCGTACGCCTGCTGGGTGACGCGGTCGAGGGCGACGCGCGGGAGGCAGCTTCGGCGCACGCGGCGATCGCCGGGGAAGTTGCCGAAACACGCAGGCCTGGAGGCACTCGAAATAGGCCAGTTCGGGGGGATACCCTGCCTCCGTCAGCGTCT
>CAZTAE010000578.1:0-1581 GCA_964611535.1 uncultured Woeseiaceae bacterium | reverse complement strand
CGTCGGCATACAGCGCTGTGGCCAGGGCGTGGTGCGAACCGACGGTGCCGAAGGTTGCCACGATGTCACACCGCCGTTCCCGCGCCCGGTGAAAGTAGTACTCCAGCTTGCGGACCTTGTTGCCGCCGTAGAGGCTCGCGGTGAGATCGTCGTGCTTGACATAAATCGGCCTGCTTCCCGCCGCCGCCTTCAGCCGATACTCACGCACCGGTGTCGGGAGGCTCGCCAGGTCCACCTTTCCCGGCAAGCCGTCCCGGTTCCGATGTTGCAGCGTGCTCATATGATCGCTGGTCAGTCCGCGCGGCGTTGGCTTCCGTGAAGTACACTATCTACAATAACAGCGAACGCGTCAGCGCGGGTACAAGGGTCGACATCGGAACACGCATGCAGAAGTTCCCCCATGGTCGGGGCATGACAGTCCGTGAAATGCTGCCGATGGACCGGCCGATAGACGCCTCCTTCGAGACCACCGCGGCATTTGTCGGCCGTGCGCTGCGCGGCCCCCTGAACACGCCGGTACCGATTGCGAGCTTCGCGGATTTCCGCAAGCGCTTCGGCGGGGTGTGGCATCGGAGCGCGCTCGGGCCCGCCGTAATGCAGTTCTTCGAGCACGGCGGCCGCCAGCTTTACGTCATCCGGGTCGCAAACAACGCCCGCGGCGCGATGCTCTGCATCCCGGCATCGGAAGGGCTCCTCGTGCTTCGTGCCGTGGAGCCGGGTTCCACGGAGCGCATCCGCGCCGCGATCGACTACGACGGCATCGCCGATACCGACGAGACGCGCTTCAACCTGACCCTGCAACGCATCGCACCGGATTCCGGCCTCGTCGTCGAGCAGGAGATCTACAGGCGCCTGTCCTGCAACGAGCGCGACAGACGCTACATCGGCAACGCGCTGGCAGGTTCGGAGCTCGTCGCGCTGCAATTCCCGCTGCCGTCCGGCCGACCGGCTGCGACCATCGACCCCGTAAACCGCTTCGGGCCCGGCTACGTCGCGCCGGTGCAGCCCGGCACGGACGGCTCGTCCCTCTCGGACTACGACCTGATCGGCTCCGCCCAGCAGGCCACGGGACTCTTCGCCCTCGACCAGGTGGACCACTTCGACCTCCTCTACCTGCCGCCGCCCGCCAGGCAGCGGGACGTCGGTCCCGCGGCAACCCTCGCCGCGGAACTGTATTGCCGCCAGCGCGGCGCCATGCTGATTCTCGATCCCCCGGCCGACTGGCGGAGCCCGGCGGAGGCAATAGCAGGAACGCGCCGGGCCGCCTTCGCCAGCGCCAACATCCTCTCCTATTTCCCGCGCCTCAAGTCGCGCAACGAGGAGGACGGTCCTGCGCGGGCGGCCGGCGGCGCGCTCGCGGGCCTGCTCTGCGCGCTGGACCGCAAGTACGGGCCATGGCAGGACCTCGACAGGAAGGACCTGGCGTTTCGCCGCCACCTCGTCCCGGCGGTCGAGCTCGGCGCGGCCGACACCGCCACTCTGCTCAGGGAAGGCCTCAACGTCATCGTCCGCGACGGCACGGCAGCCGCGACCCTGCGCGGCTCCGTGACCCTCGCGAGGAACAGCCGCATGGACCGCCAG
>CAZTAE010000577.1:0-1582 GCA_964611535.1 uncultured Woeseiaceae bacterium | reverse complement strand
GTTGATGAAGGAGACGGTGTTCAAGGGCCTGCACACGGTATTCCCCGATCGCATCGTCAACATCACCAACGGCATCACACCGCGCCGCTGGCTGTACAACTGCAATCGCTCCCTGCGGGACCTTTTAACCGAGGTAATAGGAGCAGGCTGGATCTCCGACTTGCAGAAGGTGGAGGCGCTGGCAGCATTCGCCGATGACAGCGAGTTTCGCAAACGCTATGCCGAGGCCAAGCGGCGGAACAAGCTTCTTCTCGCTGCCGGTATCAGGACGCGCTGCAGGGTCACGGTGAATCCGGACGCGCTCTTCGACGTGCAGATCAAGCGCATCCACGAATACAAGCGGCAGTTGCTGAACGTGTTGCAGACGATCGCGCGATACCAGGCCATCCGCGCAAATCCGGATGGCGACTGGGTGCCCGTCGTGAAGATATTCAGCGGCAAGGCCGCTCCGAGCTACCTGATGGCGAAGCTCATCATCAAGCTGATCAACGACGTCGCTGCAACGGTCAACCGGGACCCGCTCATCGGCGACCGCCTCAAGGTCGTTTTTTTCTCCGACTACAACGTATCGCGCGCGGAAATGATCATTCCGGGCGCGGACATCTCGGAACAGATCTCGACCGCCGGCATGGAGGCATCGGGCACCGGCAACATGAAGCTGGCCTTGAACGGCGCGCTGACCATCGGCACGCTGGATGGCGCCAACATCGAGATCCGGGAACGGATCGGCGCGGAGAACATGTTCGTGTTCGGGCTGACGGCGGAGGAGGTGGCGCGCCTGCGCCGCGACGGCTACGACCCGCGCGCCGTGATCGAGAACGATCCGGTCCTGCAGGGCGCGGTGCAGGCCATCGCCGACGGCGAATTCTCCTCCGGCGACCGCAGCCGCTTCGCGAACATCGTGAACGCGCTCTACGAAAGCGACTGGTTTCTGAACGCGCGCGACTTCGCATCCTACTGCGCAGCCCAGGAACAGGCGCTGGCGGCGTGGCGCGACGGCGACCGCTGGTGGCGCGCCGCCATCGCCAGTACTGCGGGCGTCGGCTGGTTCTCGTCGGACCGGGCCATGCTGGAATACGATCGCAAGATCTGGCATTCGCGGCCGCCGTCCCGATCATCGTAGAATGTAGCTACTCACGCTTCCCCGACGGCGCTCGAAACTCGACGGGCGGCGGCACTTCAGGAGTGGCGATGCAACCGCGACGTTCCGGACGATTCGTCAGCAGCCTCACTCGCAGCACCATGGCCGTCATCATGGCGGGCGGCCGCGGCTCGCGGCTTGGGGACCTGACGGCGAACCGGGCGAAGCCGGCGGCGCCTTTCGGCGGCAAGTTCCGCATCATCGATTTCCCCCTGTCGAACTGCGTCAACTCCGGCATCCGGCAGATCTTCGTCCTGACACAGTACAAGGCGCACTCGCTGATCCAGCACATCTACCGGGGCTGGGGCTATCTGCGCGGCGAGTTCGGGGAGTTCATACAGATCGTGCCGGCACAGCAGCAACTGGGCGAGCGTTGGTACCTGGGCACGGCGGACTCCGTCTACCAGAATCTCGACATCGTGCGCGAGAGCCACCCCGAGC
>CAZTAE010000576.1:0-1584 GCA_964611535.1 uncultured Woeseiaceae bacterium | reverse complement strand
CGCGGAAGAGGGCCTCATGGAATCGCTGCTCGGACTGCACGGGGACGAGGCCGTCGGCAAGGAAAGGGACCAGAAAGTCTCCTGATCCGGGCCGTTCGGCGCCGGCCGACCCGGCGGCGGCACCCCCGGTAGCTCCGGACTTGACCATTTTCCATTCAGGCCTATTATTGCCCAATCAGGACAATAACGGGCGCATCCCGAACGCCGCCGCCCGACTGCCAAAGGGGCCTGCCATGCGCTTACTGCCCGCGATCGCACGACTGACCGTCTCCTTCGCACTCGCCGCGCACGCCGGCGCGCAGGAGGCTCCCGACCTCATCCCGCCGGAGCCGCAGGAGGAAATCGTCGCGCCGGAGGCAGCGATCGAGGCTTCGCCGTCGCCGCTGACCCGCGACGATCTCGCGGCCTGGCTCGACGGCTTCATGACCTACGGCTTGCCGCGGAACGGCGTGGCCGGCGCCGTGGTGGTGGTCGTGCGGGACGGCGAGGTCCTGCTGCAGGAAGGCTACGGCTACGCCGACGTCGAGAACGAGCTGCCGGTGGATCCGGAAACGACCCTGTTCCGTCCGGGATCGGTGTCCAAGCTCGTTACCTGGACCGCCGTCATGCAGCTCGTCGAGCAGGGCGAAGTCGACCTGGATGCCGACGTCAACGACTACCTCGACTTCGAGATCCCGCACCGCCACGGGTTACCGGTCACGATGCGCGACATCATGACCCATACGCCCGGCCTGGAGGAGCAGGTCAAGGGGCTGATGACGGTGGGCGACGAGGTGACGCCCATCGGCGAGCACCTGAAGCGCTGGGTACCGGAGCAGATCTTCCCGCCCGGCACGACGCCCGCCTACTCGAACTACGCGACCGCGGTTGCGGGCTACGTGGTCGAACGCATCTCCGGCATGTCCTTCGACGATTACCTCGACGAGAACGTCTTCGAGCCCCTCGGCATGACCCACTCGACGTTCCGCCAGCCGCTGCCGGAGCACCTCGCGCCGCACATGTCCAATGGCTATCAGCTCGCCTCCCGGCCGCCGAAGCCCTTCGAGATCGTCGGCGGTCTGGCGCCGGCCGGCAGCATGTCCGCGAGCGGCGCCGACATGGGCCGGTTCATGATCGCCCACCTCCGGAAGGGCGCCTACGGTGACGCGCGGATCCTCGAGCCCGGGACAGCGGAGCTCATGCACGGGACGGCGCGCACCTTCCTGCCCCGGGTCAACCGCATGCTGCTCGGCTTCTACGAGACCAACTACAACGGGCATCGCGTCATCGGCCACGGCGGCGACACGCAGTGGTTCCACACCTACCTGCACCTCTTCATCGACGAGGGTGTCGGCCTCTACATGTCCTTCAACAGCGCCGGCAAGGAGGGCGCTACGAACGGGTTGCGCATGACGCTCTTTCACGAGTTTGCCAATCGCTACTTCCCCGGAGATGCCCCGGCGGGCATGGTCGACGAAGACACGGCGGCCGAGCACGCGAGCATGATCGCCGGCCGCTACGACGTCTCCCGTCGCATCGAAAGCAACTTCCTCAGCCTCCTCAACCTGTTCGGGCAGGTCAAGGTGATACCCAACGAGGACGGCA
>CAZTAE010000575.1:0-1591 GCA_964611535.1 uncultured Woeseiaceae bacterium | reverse complement strand
AGACCGCTACAGCCAGGAGGCCAGGTGGCCAATTTTCTGACCGCAATATTCGGCAGCCGCAACGCACGGCTGCTTCGGCAATACGCCAGGGTCGTCAACAAGATCAACTCGCTGGAGGAGGGCCTGCGAGCACTGGACGATGCCCAGCTCGCGGCCAGGACCGACGAATTCCGCAAGCGCATTGCCGATGGCGAAACGGTGGATGACCTGCTGCCGGAAGCGTTCGCCGTTGCGCGCGAGGCATCGGTGCGCACGCTCGGGATGCGCCCGTTCGACGTGCAGCTCATCGGCGGCATGGTGCTGCACGACGGCAACATTTCCGAGATGCGCACCGGCGAGGGCAAGACGCTCGTCGCAACACTGCCGGCCTACCTGAACGCCCTGAGCGGCAAGGGCGTTCACATCGTTACGGTGAATGAATATCTCGCTCAGCGGGATGCCGACTGGATGGGACCGGTGTACCGGTTCCTCGGCATGAGCGTCGGTGTCGCGAAGAGCGGACAGACGCAGGAAGAGAAGGCCGATGCCTACGGCGCCGACATCACCTACGCTACCAACAACGAGCTCGGCTTCGATTACCTCCGTGACAATCTGGCCTTCTCGCTGGAGAACAAGTCACAGCGGGAACTGAATTTCGCGATCGTCGACGAGGTCGACTCGATCCTGATCGACGAGGCAAGAACGCCGCTGATCATTTCCGGGCCGACCGAAGAGAGCACGGATCTCTACCAGAAGATCAACAAGCTCATCCCGAAGCTGACGGAGCAGAAGGAAGAGGACGGCCCCGGCGATTACACGAAAGACGAGAAGGCAAAACAGGTTCACGTCACGGAAGAGGGCCATCAGCACGTCGAGGAGCTGATGACGCAGGCAGGACTGCTCGCGGAAGGCGAGAGCCTGTATGACGCGGGCAACATCCGGCTGCTGCACCACCTCAATGCGGCGCTGCGCGCGCACGTGATGTTCAATCGCGACGTCGAGTACATCGTGAAGGACGGCGAAATCGTGATCGTCGACGAGTTCACCGGCCGCACGATGCCCGGCCGGCGCTGGTCCGACGGCCTGCACCAGGCGATCGAGGCGAAGGAGGGCGTCCCGATCAAGCAGGAGAACCAGACGGTCGCCTCCATCACGTTCCAGAACTACTTCCGCCTGTACAACAAGCTCGCAGGCATGACCGGCACGGCCGACACCGAGGCCTTCGAGTTCCAGCAGATCTACGGGCTCGAGGTCATCGTCATACCGACCCACAAGCCGATGATCCGGGAGGATCTGTCGGACCTCGTGTATCTCACGCAGAAGGACAAATTCGACGCCATCATCGAGGACATCGTGGACTGCCGCGAACGCCAGCAGCCCGTGCTCGTCGGCACGACCTCCATCGAGACTTCGGAGTACCTGTCGTCGCTGCTGAAGAAGAAGGGGATCCGGCACGAGGTGCTGAACGCGAAGCAGCATGAGCGGGAGGCAATCGTCGTGCAGCAGGCGGGGCGGCCCGGCGCCATCACGATCGCGACCAACATGGCTGGCCGCGGCACGGACATCGTCCTCGGCGGCAACCTCGACGCGGAACTGGCGGCGGCGGGCGAGG
>CAZTAE010000574.1:0-1594 GCA_964611535.1 uncultured Woeseiaceae bacterium | reverse complement strand
AAGAAGTCGAGGCGGACGAGCCTGTCGGGGTAGTCGTGATCGAGCGACTGGAAGTGCTCGAGGGCGGCGGCTTCGATGCCGAGCTCTTCCGCGAGCTCGCGGCATAGCGCCGCCTCCGGCGTTTCGCCCGGCTCGACCTTGCCGCCCGGAAATTCCCGGAAGCCGGCGAAGAGCTCGTCGTGGCGGCGTTCGGCAAGGAGGACGCGGCCGGATGGATCCTTGAGGATGCCGGCGACAACGTGAATGCGCTGGTCCGGGCGGCGAGCGTCCATGGAATGCCCGTTCGAATCTCTCGCCCGCTGGGCGGGCTCCTACAGGGGGCGCGGCAGGGACGGCGCGGTCAGGCGAGGCGTCCGTGGCATTGCTTGTATTTCTTGCCGGACCCGCAGGGACAGGGCTCGTTGCGCCCGACCTTGCGCTCACCCCGGACGAACGGTGTGGTTGGCGCCGGGGGCGGCGGCGGTTCCGGCGGGCCGCCTGCCGGCACGGCCTGCGCGGCCGCGGCGGGCTGCCCGGCGGTGGCAGCGGCTTTGACCGCCCGCTGGGCCAGCGCGGCTGCCTCGGCATGCCGGAACTCCAGCTCCTGGGCGGCGCGGCGCTCGGCCTCCATCCGGCGCACGTCCTGCTCGCTCTGGATCCTGATGCGGCAGAGTATGCTGATGGTGTCGTGCTTGATCTGGTCCAGCATGACACTGAACATCTCGAAGGCTTCCCGCTTGTACTCCTGCTTGGGGTTCTTCTGCGCATAGCCTCGCAGGTGTATGCCCTGCCGGAGGTAGTCCATCGCCGCAAGGTGCTCCTTCCAGTGATGGTCCAGCTGCTTCAGCATGATCTCCTTCTCGACGTGCCGCATCAGGCGTGAGCCGATCGCCTGCTCCTTTTGCTCGTAGCTTTCGTCGAGCGCCTTGATGCAGCGCTCGCGTATGCCCTCCTCGTTCAGCTTGGTGTCGGCCTTGATCCAGTCGGGGATGTCGAGACGGAGGCCGAAGTCCCTTTCCAGCGCATTCGCCAGGCCCTCCGGGTCCCACTGCTCCTCCAGGCTGCCGGAAGGAATGTATTGCTCGACCACGACGGCGACGACCTCCTCGCGGATCGCGGCGACGGAATCCTTGATGTCGTCCGCGGCCATGAGCTCGGAACGCTGGTGGTAGACGACCTTGCGCTGGTCGTTGGCGACGTCGTCGTACTCGAGCAGGTTCTTGCGGATATCGAAGTTGTGCGCTTCCACCTTGCGCTGGGCGCGCTCGATCTGGCGCGTCAGCATCTTGCTTTCGATGGCCTCGCCTTCCCGCATGCCGGCGCGCGACAGGAGCGACTTGGTGCGATTGGGATCGCCGAAGATGCGCATCAGGCTGTCTTCCATCGAGAGATAGAAGCGGCTGGATCCCGGGTCACCCTGGCGGCCGGAGCGGCCGCGCAGCTGGTTGTCGATGCGCCGCGATTCGTGGCGCTCGGTGCCGACGATATGCAAGCCCCCCGCGTCGATCACCGCCTGGTGGCGCTCCTGCCAGTCGGCGCGGATGGCATCCTTGTCGGCGCCCTCGCCCGCCGCCGCCAGTTCCGCGTCGAGGTTGCCGCCGAGGACGATGTCCGT
>CAZTAE010000573.1:0-1595 GCA_964611535.1 uncultured Woeseiaceae bacterium | reverse complement strand
GAAGCTCGATGACCACGGGATCGCTTACTGCGATGCGGCCCGGTTCTACGATCGTGCCGTAGACGCCGAGGCAGCCCTGCCGATCGCTAGCAACCACGCGTAGGAGCGTGGGATTGCGCTCCGTCGTCACGGGATCAATGGTGATAACCACGCATCGACCGTCGCGTTTGTCGACGCGCATGCGCATGCCGCCGATGCGCAGGACGCAGCCCACCCAGCGGTCTTCGGCGAATGGCGCCTCAGCGGCTGCCTCCACCAGGATATTCGGTCGAAAGCGCTGGACGTCGAGCGGGGAGCCGACCATCTCGCCGAGCCGGCCAATCGTCTGGGTCGTTATGATGGACAGTGGAAACGTGTCGAAAATCCCGCGGTCCTGTCTGATCACCCGCACATCGGTACGGTAGAGTTCTGCCGCGAGCGCCGGGTCCGCGACATCGAAGGTATCCCCCGACGGAGTCCGCACGACCGTCGGCGACTTGTCGGGCCGGGCCGGCTCGAGGAACAGTGGGCGGTAGTGATTCAAGTCCTTGCGGTCTCGAAGCGTGAGCCAGGGGAATCCGCTCTGCGTTACGCCATCGCGAACGAACGCCCAGCGGCGATCGCCCGCCAGGCCATGCCAGCCTACGTCGACTTCAGGCAGCGCCTCGGCGCCCATCGACTTGACCGGGTAACGCCACAATCCCACGACACGGCCGACCGGCTTTGCATTCCGAGCGTCACGCATAGGGCAGCCTCTTGAAAGGCGCCCTTATCCTCAGAACCGGCGTCGAGCGTGACGGACTCAAATCCGTTGCAGCGCCTCTCGACGGGTGCACTGCCGGCGGCAGCGCCACGTTGTTACCAAAGACGCACACAGCCTGTCAAGCACGCTGCGCCGCGACGATCTTCCGCGCGCGACGTCTCGATGACCGTCTTCGGGTCGAGAACGCCGTGCGGCACGAGTCGCAGTTGAGAGGCGTAACGGGACAGGCTACACTGGGCCGTAATCCGGTGCTTTAGACACAAGGGCTTGGAGCGCTTCTTTAGCCGGTATGCGGACTAGCCACGCGTCAAGGTTGCGGCTTCTTTTGTCACGGCTAAACGCCTCTGCCTCTCCGAAGGTTGTGGATCTTCCCGGACTATACCTCGCCTCTTGCATCCGCAAGAGTCGCGCCCGCTTTCCTGGGCCGCTGATCTCGGTGGTGGCGCCATACCCTCACACTTTTAGAGCACGCATGCGCTTGCGTCATCTTCTGCTGCTTGCTACGGCGCTCGTCTGCCCTCTGCCGTTATTTGCGCAGAGCGACAGCGCTGCGCACCTGGAGCCCGCCTGCTCAGCCTGCACCGAGTGGAACGCGCCGCAACGCCCCTTCAACATCCACGGAAACACCTACTATGTGGGCCCGCACGGATTGGGCGCCGTCCTGGTGACTTCGCCCGAGGGGCACGTGCTGATCGATGGTGCATTGCCGGAGTCGGCGGCAGTGATCATGGAGAACATCCGGGCGCTGGGTTTTCGTGTGCAGGACATCCGACTCATCCTCAATTCGCACGCGCACTACGACCACGCCGGCGGCATTGCCGCGCTGCAGCGCGCCGCTGGAGCCGAAGTCGCC
>CAZTAE010000572.1:0-1599 GCA_964611535.1 uncultured Woeseiaceae bacterium | reverse complement strand
TCGCGCATGGATCTCCGGTTCCTCCGTGATGCCGGCGACGGCGGCGGCCAGCAGTGTTCCACAATCGCCGGTAAATCGACAGGTCGCGATGGCGTCCGCCCGGGTCCTGCCGCGATTGACGATGGCAACCGGCTTGCCGAGCTCGCAGGCGAGCCGGGCGAAGCGAAAGCCGGAGTAGACCATCAGCGACGACCCGACGACCAGGAGCGCATCCGCTTCCTCGAGCGCCGCTGTCGCCTGCCGCACGCGCGCCACCGGCACGGCTTCGCCGAAGAAGACCACGTCGGGCTTCAGCAGGCCGCCGCAGTGCCGGCAGTCCGGGACCCTGAACTGCGAAATATCCGCATCCTCCAGGCGCGCGTCTCCGTCCGGTGCGACAGCCCGCGCGACCGCGCGCCAGCCGGGATTCTCCCGTGCGAGGCGCGCCTGGAAGGCGCTGCGCCGGGATGTCCGGTCGCAGCCGAGGCAGCGTACCCTCCCCAGGACGCCGTGCAGGTCGATGACGTTCCGGCTTCCGGCGGCCCGGTGCAGCCCGTCGACGTTCTGCGTCACGAGGCAGTTGATCCGGGCCGCCCTCTCCAGGGCGGCAAGCGCCGCGTGCGCGGCGTTGGGCAGCGCCTTCGCTACCCGCCGCCAGCCCGCGAAGCTCTGCGCCCAGTAGCGCTGCCGCACGGCAGTGTTGCCCATGAACTCCGCGTACTGGACCGGCCGGCGATGCTTCCAGCCGCCGTCGTCGTCACGATAATCCGGTATGCCGGATGCCGTGCTGCACCCGGCGCCGCTCAGGACCGTGATCCGGCGGTGCCGGCGCAGGAATGCGGACAGCGGATATTGGACCATGCGCTCGGGGCCTTAAGTGTCCGTTCAGGAACGGCCGTCGATACTCCGTTGGGTCGATGGTTGGTTCTCGAGGACCGAACAGATGTCGCCGTGGAAGAAGTGCTATTTCGGCGCCGCCCTGCTCGCGGGCGGCTTCCTCCTGGCGACTTTCTTGCCAATCGTCGGTAACTGAACCAACATTTCACACCATGTTCCGACGTCCTCGCAACGCCGTTGCCGCGATGCTCCTGTCGACCGGCCCGCTGATCGCCGCGGCGGAGATCGTCGATACGGGTGAGTCCGGCTTTACGACCCGTCACACCGTCGCCGTCGCCGCCCAGCGCAGCGACGTGTACCGGACGGCGGTGCACGACATCGGCCGCTGGTGGAGCGACGACCACACCGTCTCGGGTCAGGCCGCCAACCTCTATATCGACGCCCGGCCGCAGGGCTGTTTCTGCGAGCGCCTGGGCCAGGGCGCGGGTGTCGTCCACATGACGGTAACCTTCGTGAATCCCGGCGTGCTGCTGAGGCTGAGCGGCGGGCTCGGGCCGCTCGGGCTGATGGGCGTGAACGGCAACCTGACCTGGGAGTTTGCCGAGGCGGAGGAGGGCACGCTCGTGACCTGGACGTACGCCGTTGGCGGCTACCTCCCGGTCGGGTCGGAGGATACCGCCGCCGCCGTGGACGAGGTGCTGATGGACCAGATGCGCAGGCTGAAGGCCCGGGCCGAAGTCGCCGGCTCCGACAGGTCCGGCGAGGGATGAGCGGCCGGCTGCA
>CAZTAE010000571.1:0-1604 GCA_964611535.1 uncultured Woeseiaceae bacterium | reverse complement strand
AAGCCCCACTCGTTGTCGTACCACGCCAGCACCTTGACGAGCGTGCCGCCCATCACCTTGGTCAGCCCCGCGTCATACACGGAAGACGCCGGATCGTGGTTGAAGTCGATCGACACGAGCGGCTCGTCGTTGTAGGTGAGCACGCCCTTCAAGTCGCCTTCGCTCGCCTCCTTCATGATGGCATTGATCTCGTCGACGCTCGTCTCGCGCTCCGCGACGAACGAGAGGTCGACGACGGAGACGTTGATCGTCGGGACCCGCATCGCGAAGCCGTCGAGGCGGCCGTCCAGTTCCGGCAGGACCAGCCCTACCGCCGCGGCGGCGCCGGTCTTGGTCGGTATCTGCGACATGGTCGCCGAGCGGGCGCGTCGCAGGTCCTTGTGGAACACGTCGGTGAGGACCTGGTCGTTCGTGTAGGCGTGGATGGTCGTCATCAGGCCGTGCTTCACGCCGATCTTCTCGTGCAGCGGCTTCACCAGCGGCGCGAGGCAGTTGGTCGTGCAGGAGGCGTTCGAAATGACCGTGTGCTCGGAGGTCAGAATCCGGTGATTGACGCCATAGACGATGGTCGCGTCGACGCCGGTGCCCGCCGGCGCCGAGATGATGACCTTCTTCGCACCGCCCTCGAGGTGCGCGGCGGCCTTTTCCCGGGAAGCGAACAGTCCGGTCGACTCCACGACGATGTCGACGTCGAGCTCGCCCCAGGGCAGCTTCGCCGGATCGCGCTCCGCCAGCACGCGGATGCGGTCGCCGTTGACGACCATGTACTCGCCGTCGACTTCCACGGTGCCGGGGAAACGGCCGTGCGCGGTGTCGCGGCGGGTCAGGTGAGCATTGGTCTGGGCATCGCCCAGATCGTTGACGGCGACGATCTCGAGGTCGGCTCGCTTGTCGCCCTCGTACAGGGCGCGCAGGATGTTCCGGCCGATGCGGCCATAGCCGTTGATACCGATCTTGATCGTCATTTGCTTCTCCTGATGATGTTGTGCCCGCCGGCCGTCGCCGGCTGGCTGTCGGGGCCCAGGCTCACGCGCTCGCGAGCAACTCCCTTGCGACGCGAACCACGTTGTCCACGGTAAATCCGAAGTGCTCGAACAGCTGCTCCGCCGGGCCGGAGGCACCGAACTCGTCCATCGCGACAATGCGCCCTTGCGGGCCCGCATAGCGCTCCCATGTCGCGGGGACGCCGGCCTCGATGCAGACGCGCGCCGTGACGTCCGGCGGCAGGATGCTCGTCCGGTACGCCTCGGGCTGCGCGTCGAAAAGATCGGTGCAGGGCATGGACACGACGCGGGCGACCTTGCCCTCCTCCGCCAGCCGCGAGGCCGCGCCCATCGCCAGCGCGACTTCCGAGCCGGTGGCGATGAGGAGGACGTCCGGCCTGGAGCCTGCCTCGTGCAGCACGTAGCCGCCGCGGCGGATCGCGGCGATCTGCTCCTCGCCACGTTCCTGGTGCGGCACGCCCTGGCGCGTCAGCACCAGGCTGGTGGGGCCATTCCGGCGCTCGATGGCGTCGCGCCACGCGACGGCCGTTTCCACCGCGTCGCACGGACGCCAGACGCGCATGTTCGGCATGATCCGCAGGCTCGCCACGTGCTCGACGG
>CAZTAE010000570.1:0-1604 GCA_964611535.1 uncultured Woeseiaceae bacterium | reverse complement strand
TGCCGGTGGGGCTCGTGACGTTGATCTCCGTGAGAAAATCGCCGATGACGTCGATGCCGCAGAACAGCACGCCGTGCTCTTTCAGGACAGGCCCGACGCGGGCGCAGATCTCCCGATCGGCCGCCGTCAGCTCACGCCCCTCGCCGACGGCACCCATCACCAGGTTGCCCCGGTTATCGTCGGCGGGCGGGATGCGGGCCAGCGCGCAAGGCACCGGCTCGCCGTCCACCAGCAAAATCCGCTTGTCCCCGGCCTTGATCTCCGGAATGTACACCTGCGCCAGCGCGGAGCGCCGGCCGTTGTCCGTCAGCGTCTCGATGATGACGTTCGCGTTCTTGTCGCCTTCGGCGACGACGAAGACCGAGCGACCGCCCATGCCGTCCAGCGGCTTGACCACGATGTGGCGGTGCTCCTTCACGAAGGCCTTGAGCTCGGGAATCGAGCGGGTGATGAGCGTCGGCGGCGAACATTCCGGGAACCATGCGGTATACGCCTTCTCGTTCATGTCGCGCAGGCTCTGCGGCCGGTTGACGACCAGCGCACCGCCGATCTCCGCCCGCTCGAGGATGTAGCTCGAGTAGACGTATTCCATGTCGAACGGCGGATCCTTGCGCATGAGGAGGACGTCGAGGTCCGCAAGGCGCACGTCCCGGGCCGTCCCGAAGCTGAACCAGGCGTTCGGGTCGTCTTTCACGGTCAGGACTCTCGAACGAGCGTATGCTTCGCCCTTCAGGAGCCTGAGGTCGCCCTGCAGCATGTAATGAATCTCGGCGCCGCGACGCTGCGCCTCGAGCAGCATGGCGAGCGTGCTGTCCTTTTTCGGAGCGATGGATTCGACGGGATCCATGACGACCCCGAGTCGATAGGATTGCGGCATACGCTTTGCGGCCTCGCGGGCTCCCTTGCTGGCTGGACGGCAGGTCGCCGGGCGCTAACTATACCGTGCCGGCCGCTGTGCCAGATACCGGTTCGCGCGACGCTCGCGTTGCCGGCCGGCGAAGCGATGGGGGGTGGTGCGCGCCGGTCGGACGGGCCCGGCGCCGGATGCACGATTCGACCTTACGATGACGATGAAATGCGAATAAAATCAGGAAACTTGCGGCGTGTGGCGCCTATCGTAGCGACCCGCTAATCAATATGGTACAAGGCGCTATCCCCGTTTCGGGGTTGGGGGCTCAAGCCTTGCACAAGGCTCGATGAGGGCGAGGAAATCCAGTGATAAACAACGCTTCGCGCAGTCTGAACGGACTCAAGGTCCTGGTCGTGGACGACAGCAAGACAATACGCCGCACGGCCGAGACCCTGCTTTCCAAGGAAGGCTGCCAGGTCTTCACGGCAATCGACGGCTTCGATGCGCTTTCGAAGATCGCCGACCACCAGCCCGACCTCATTTTCGTCGACATCATGATGCCGCGGCTCGACGGCTACCAGACCTGCTCGCTGATCAAGCACAACAAGGTTTTCAGGGACACACCGGTGATCATGCTGTCGAGCAAGGACGGCCTGTTCGACCGGGCCCGCGGCCGCATCGTCGGCTCGGAGCAGTATCTGACCAAACCGTTCACCAAGGACGAACTCCTGGGCGCCATTTCGAACCAGATTAG
>CAZTAE010000569.1:0-1605 GCA_964611535.1 uncultured Woeseiaceae bacterium | reverse complement strand
ACTCGCGTAGCCAGCGGGCTGCTTGCAGTGCGTAGTAGGTCAGGATGGCGGTTGCGCCCGCGCGCTTGATCGACAGCAGTGCTTCCAGCACCGCGGATCTTTCGTCCAGCCAGCTGCGTTCGGCGGCGGCGGCGATCATCGCGTATTCGCCGCTCACCTGATAGGCAAAGGTCGGGGCGCCGAGCTCGTCCTTCACGCGCCGAATGACGTCGAGACAGGGCAGCGCCGGCTTCACCATCACGATATCGGCGCCCTCGGCGAGATCGAGCGCCGCTTCGCGCAACGCTTCGTCGCTCTGCGCCGGGTCCATCTGATAGCTCCGCTTGTCGCCGCCGGCGAGGTTGCCGGCCGAGCCGACGGCGTCGCGGAAAGGGCCGTAGAAGCAGGAGGCGTACTTGGCGGCATAGGCGAGAATGAGGGTGTTGTGGTGCTCCTCGTCCTCGAGCCGCCGGCGGATGGCGCCGACGCGGCCGTCCATCATGTCGGAGGGTGCCACCATGTCGGCGCCTGCAGCGGCATGCGCCGTTGCCTGGCGCACGAGCATCGCGACCGTTTCATCGTTGAGGACGTAACCCTCCGCGTCGACGATGCCGTCCTGGCCGTGGGTCGTGTACGGGTCGAGCGCCACGTCGGTGATCACCGCGAGTTCCGGGTGCTCGGCCTTGATGGCCTTGACCGTTCGCGGCACGAGGCCCTCCGGATTGGCGGCCTCGGCGCCGTCGGCGCTCTTGTGCTCCGCCTCGACGACGGGGAACAGCGCGACGGCGGGGATGTCGAGCGCGACCGCCTCGTCCAGCTCCTCGAGCAGCCGGTCGATGCTCATGCGCCGTATGCCCGGCATCGAGCCGACGTCCTCGCTGACGTTTCGGCCCTCCACGACGAACACGGGGTAGACCAGGTCGGCGCTCGTCAGGCCGCTTTCGGCGACCAGTCGCCGCAATGCTGCGCTGCGTCGCAGGCGGCGATGCCGTATCAGGGGGAACCGGCCGGTTGCAAAACTACTCATACTGGAGTCGTGTGAGGGGTTGTTTTGCGATTCTCGCTGTATTTCGGCGGGGTTTCCACGGCCGAAACACAAGAACAGTAATAAATCCTCAAGATCCCGGGTCATGTCGAAATGAGCAACAGCAATGCGGAGGCCGAGCGCAAAGCGCGTTTCGACCGTGTCGTGGCCATATTCCATTCGGTTCTTTACCGCTATGCGGCCTGGCTCAGCCGGGATCCCGGCGTTGCGGAGGTCGTGGTCCAGGAATCGCTGCTGCGGGCCTGGAAGTCGCTGGATTCGTTGCGGGACGACGCCGCGGCGAAGCACTGGCTGTTGACGATCGTCCGCCGCGAGAACGCGCGCTACTTCGAGAAGAAGGATGCGGCGACGGTGGACATCGACCGGCTGTCGCCGGCACAGGCGGCAATGGTCGCCGAGAGCGGCGACTCGACGCTGGATGACGTGCGGGAAGCGATCTACCGGCTCGAGGATGGCTATCGCGAGCCGCTCGTCCTGCAGGTCCTGGTGGGTTACAGCACCGCAGAGATCGCGGAGCTGATGGGAATCCGGCAGGGCGCGGTGCTGACCCGGTTGCACAGGGCGCGGATGAAGCTGAAGGA
>CAZTAE010000568.1:0-1607 GCA_964611535.1 uncultured Woeseiaceae bacterium | reverse complement strand
CATGCAGAACGCCAGCAAGCGAAGGTTGGCGCGCCAGTAGGCGGCCCGGTTGGTGGGGGTCATGCAGCGTCTCTTGTGGTTCTTCTCTGCCGGCAAATCTAACAGAGCGGCGGCGAACAATCAGCATGCGGCGGGCCGCAGGCGCACGCTGCCGGATCGTTGCCGGCGAGCCTCTCGCGAGTCGTTTGAAAACGCCGCCTGGCCGCCTCACAATGCTTCGAAGTCACCGTTCGGGGAATGCAGCGTGGGCAAATTCGGCACCGGCCAGGCGATACGACGCACGGAGGACCAGCGCTTCATCACCGGCGGCGGTCGCTATACGGCCGACCTCGCGTTCGACAACCAGGCCTGCCTCTATTTCTTTCGCTCTCCGTACGCACACGGCATCGTCACCGAGCTCGACGTCGGCGAAGCGCGCGCGGCGCCCGGCGTCATCGCCGTGTACACCGGCGAGGATCTGGCGAAGGCGGGCGTGCGCGACGTGCCGGGCGCCGGCCTGCCGCCGGATGCCGCCGGCGGCGGAAAAAAGCCCTTGAAGCAGCCGCCGCTGGTCCGCGACCGGGTCCGCTACGTCGGCGAGCCGGTCGCCGCCATCCTCGCCGGGACGCTCGAGCAGGCGAAGGACGCGGCGGAGCTGATCCTGTTCGACGTGGACGAGCTGGAAGCTCTGGTCACGCCGGCCGATGCACTGCGTGAGGACGCAAAGCCCCTGCACGACGGTCTGCCCGGCAATCGCTACGGCACGCTGAGCCACGGCGACGCGCGGGCGACCGAAAAAGCGTTCGCGGCGGCCGCGCACGTCGTCAGCATCGATCTCGTGAACAACCGCCTCGCGCCGACGCCCATGGAGCCCCGTGGCTGCCACATCGTGCCGACCGAAGACCGCATCGTCGTCTACCAGGGCTGCCAGGGCGTGCACTCGCTCAAGGAGCGCATCCTGAAGACGGTCGACCTGGAGCCGGACAAGCTGCAGGTCGTGTCGCCGGACGTCGGCGGCGCCTTCGGGCTGAAATTCTTCCTGCAGTGCGAAACGGTCGTGGCCGTGTTCGCGTGCCGGGAGACGGGGCGCGCCGTCAGGTGGATCGCCGAACGCTCGGAAAGCTTCCTCTCGGACCTGCACGGCCGGGACCACGTCAGCCACGCGGAGCTCGCGCTGGATGCGGACGGGCGTTTTCTGGCGATGCGCGCGGAGATCACGGCCAACATCGGCGCCTTTTGCTCGCAGGCCGGGCCGATGATCCCCTGGTTCGGCGCCTGCATGTCGCCGGGCGTCTACGACATACCCGCCGTGGACGTGCAGGTGCACAACGTCGTGACGAATACGGTGCCGGTCGATGCCTATCGGGGCGCCGGCCGGCCGGAAGCGGCCTACCTGATCGAGCAGCTGGTGGACCGGGCGGCCCGGCAGCTGGGCATCGACCGCGTGGAACTGAGGCGCCGCAACCTGGTGCCGGCCGAGAGCTTTCCGTACCTCACCGCCACCGGCCGCAGCTACGACTCCGGCGACTACGAGGCGATCCTCGACGCGGCGCTCGAACGCGCCGGCTGGGTAGAGTTCCCGGCGCGGCGCGCGGAGAGCGAGGCCCGGGGACGCCTGCGCGGCATCG
>CAZTAE010000567.1:0-1610 GCA_964611535.1 uncultured Woeseiaceae bacterium | reverse complement strand
CGCCAGTTACCCGGCTCCATCCTGACCGCGTGGTCGAAGGCGATTTCCGCTGCGGCGGCGTTGCCCTGCGCATTATGGGTCTCACCGAGTCCCAGCCACGCCCGCGCCGTCTGCTGCCGGTCGAGCAGCTCCTGGAATATGCGCGCAGATTCATCGTAATCGCCCGTGTGCCGGTAAAGCTGTGCCAGCGCGTACCGGACCTCGCGTGAGTTCTCGTCGAGCCTCAGCGCCCTGAAACAGGCGGACTTTGCCTCGTCAATGAGAGACGCGGCCCTGTCGAGTACGAATCGTTCGAGTGCCACCTCGCACAGCGCCGCATGCGACTGGGCATAGCGGCGGTCCTCCTGCAGTGAGCGCTCGAACAACTGGCGCGCATTGCTCAGTGAGTCGTAGGTCGGCGGCTGGCGCAGGTAGCTCAGACCCTGCAGGTAAAAATCGTAAGCCTCCGGCGTCGCCGCCTGCGCTGCCGAGATTACGGATACCACGTCAGGCTTCAACACGCCGACGAGCTCCGCGGCAACCGCTCGCGAAATTTCCTCCTGTATTTGCAGTATGTCGACCAGCTCACGATCGAACGTCTGTGTCCAGAGGTCATAGTTGTCACGCCCATCGATCAGCTGCGCGGTGATGCGCACCTTATCGCCTTGCTTGCGCACGCTTCCTTCGAGAATAGTCGCAACACGGAGCTTGCGGGCAATGTCCCGAGGATCCTCGTCATGGCGGTCGAAAAGAAAGGACGACGTCCGCGACGCGACATACAGGTCAGGCACCTTGGCCAGCGTGTTGATCAGCTCCTCTGCCAGTCCGAGGCCGAAATACGCATCGCTTTCGTCGGCGCTCATATTGACGAACGGCAAGACTGCTACGGACGCCGGCTCGATAGGTGCGGTGCGTTCGGGAACCTCGCTCTGTTGATAGACAAGGAAGACCAGCAGGCCGGCGGCAAGAACATTGAGCGGAACGCCCAGCTTCTCGGAAGTCGTCAGCCGGTCTCGGCCATGCGCGCCATGCGTGTACGCGATCAACAGTACCGTCGGAATGAGAGCGACGAGGCCGATACCCACTCCGTAGACCCACCGGTAATCGATCACCTCGTTGTTGGCCAGCCACTCGGTGACCTCGACCACTGCCCAGCTCGCGGCGAGGTAAGCTCCGGTTATGTGCGGTACGCGACGGGCCATCAGTCCGGACAGGACACTGCCGATGCGGGAACCCGGCCTCGCTCCCGTGAGCGCATACAGCCTGACACTGTGGCCGACGTTCTTGAGCATCTTCTCGCCAAGGTCGGTCACATGCAGATCGAGATGGCGGCGTACGGCGTCGAATACCCTCTCTGTGATGACCAGCCCTTCCGGGTCTGCAAGCCGCTCGATGAATGACGCGATATTCACGGCGTCGCCATAAGCGTGCCCGCCGGATATCAGGATTTCACCGATGTCGATGCCGATGCGCAGCTTCAGGCCCGGCTCGCTCTTCAGCCTGTCCTGGATGTCGACGGCGCATTCGACGGCGTTCATCGCGCTGGGAAACGCCGTCAGGGACCTGTCGCCGGCGTCTTCCAGCCACTCGCCCAGATGATTCGCAACAGTCGACTTGAGGATCTCGTGACC
>CAZTAE010000566.1:0-1618 GCA_964611535.1 uncultured Woeseiaceae bacterium | reverse complement strand
ATGAACCGGCTGTTCGTCAACGTCAAGGTGGACCGCGAGGAGCGGCCGGACCTCGACCGCATCTACCAGCTCTCGCACCAGTTGCTGACGCAGCGCCCCGGCGGCTGGCCGCTGACCATGTTCCTCGATGCCGAACGGCAGCGGCCGTTTTTCGGCGGCACGTATTTTCCGAAGGAGCCCCGCTACGGCATGCCGGCGTTCCGGACGCTGCTGGAGCGCGTCGCCGGCTATTACGAGGAACACCGGGAGGAGATACGCCAGCAGGGCGAACAGCTCGTGGACGTGCTGGGCCGCCTCGCTCCCGCGGCCGCCGGCAGCAGGGAGGCGCTCGATGCCGGACTGCTCGACAAGGCCCGCGAGCAGATGGCGCAGGCGTTCGACAAGGAATACGGTGGCTTCGGCGATGCACCGAAGTTCCCGCAACCGGCCGGCATCGAACGGCTGCTGCGGCACTGGCGCGGCACCGCCAGCAGCGACAAGCCCGACACCGACGCGCTCTACATGGCCTCGCTGACGCTCATGTGCATGGCCGAGGGCGGGCTGCACGATCACGTGGGCGGCGGCTTCTATCGCTACTCCGTCGACCGCTACTGGCACATCCCGCACTTCGAGAAGATGCTCTACGACAACGGGCCGCTGCTCGCGCTCTATGCCGAGGCTCATCTCGCGACCGGGGAAGCGGTGTTCCGGCAGGCCGCGCTCGACTGCGCGGAATGGCTGCTCGACGACATGCGCTCACCCGAGGGCGGCTTCTACGCGAGCCGCGACGCCGACTCCGAAGGCGAGGAAGGCCGTTACTACGTCTGGACGCCCGAAGAAGTCGAGGCGTTGCTCGCCGCGGACGAATACCGCGCCTTCGCCCGGCGCTACGGGCTGGACGACGAGCCGAACTTCGAGGGCAAATGGCACCTCGCGGCGCGGGTCTCGATCGCCGACACCGCGGCGGCGCTCGAGATCGGGGAGGAAGACGTGTCCCGGCTCCTCCGCAGTGCACGTGGCAAACTGCTCGCGGCCCGCAAGCAGCGGGTGCCGCCGGAGCGGGACGAGAAGCGGCTGACGGCCTGGAACGCGCTCGCCCTGCGCGGCTTCGCGATCGCCGGCCGAGCGCTCGAGCGACCGGACCTGGTCGAAGCCGCTGCCGGCGCCGCTGGCTTCCTGCACGAGCACATGATGCAGGACGGCCGACTGCTCGCGAGCTACAAGGACGACTCCGCGCGCTTCCCTGCCTACCTCGACGATTACGCTTTCCTGCTCGATGGGCTGCTGGAGCTGCTGCAGGTCGACTGGCAGCCACGCTGGCTCGAGTTCGCGACCGGACTTGCCGACGCCCTCCTCGCGCACTTTCACGACAGCGAAAACGGCGGCTTCTGGTTCACCGCCGACGATCACGAGGCGCTGATACACCGGCCGAAGCCGCTGGCCGACGAGTCCCTGCCCTCGGGCAACGGCATCGCCGCGCGGGCGCTCCAGCGGCTCGGATTCCTTCTGGGGGATACCCGCTACCTGGAGGCCGCGGAAGGCACGCTCCTGTGGGCGGCGCAGGCGATGGCGGAATATCCGCACGCGCACGTCGCGCTTCTGACGGCGCTGGAGGAATACCTCGAGCATCCGGAGATCG
>CAZTAE010000565.1:0-1621 GCA_964611535.1 uncultured Woeseiaceae bacterium | reverse complement strand
CGGCGAACTTCCACTGGAAGCGGAACATGATGTAGATGAAGATCATGCAGAGCGCAAAGATGACGGCGGTGCCGCCCTGCTCTCGCAGGTCCTCCCCGACCTGCGAGCCGACGAACTCGACCCGCAGGACGCTGGCGTCCGGCTCGTCGGCCACGAGTATCTCGTTGAGCGAGTTCCTGAGCGCGTTGGGGTCGGCCTCTTCCTGCGGCGGCAGGCGCACGAGGACGTCGGTGTCGGCGCCGAAGCGCTGCACCTGGGCCTCCTCGTAGCCGGCTTCGGTCATCAGGCCGCGGATCCTGTCCAGGTTGACGGCTTCGGGATAGCTGGCCTCCATCAGGATGCCGCCGGTGAAGTCGAGGCCGAAGGCGAGTCCCCGGGTCGCCAGTGAAGCAAGCGACACGAGCACGATGACGACGGCGACGACGCCCGCCACGAGCCGTGGCGTGCGGCTCAGGAAGTCGATCGACGTCTTTTCCCTGATCAGTCGCATGCAGTTGCGGGCCGCGTCATACCGGCAGGCTGGTCAGCTTGCGCCCGCCGAACGCGAGGTTGACGACCGTTCGTGTGCCGATCAGCGCCGTGAACATGGACGTGATGACGCCGAGGGAAAGCGTAATGGCGAAGCCCTTGATGGGGCCCGTGCCGAAGGCGAACAGCACCAGTGCGGCGATGAGTGTCGTGATGTTGGCGTCGGCGATCGAGGAGAGCGCCTTGTCGTAGCCGGCGCTGATCCCGCCCTGCGCCGAATTGCCTGCCGCGAGCTCCTCGCGGATGCGCTCGAAGATGAGCACGTTCGCATCGATCGCCATACCGACCGTCAGCACGATGCCGGCGATGCCGGGGAGGGTCAGGGACGCCTGCAGCAGGGATAGCAGCGCCACGATGAAGACCAGGTTGGAGAGCAGCGCCAGATTGGCGATCATGCCGAACCACTTGTAGTAGATCGCCATGAACAGCACGGTCAGCAGGAAGCCGATCTGCACGGCCTTGAAGCCGCGATCGATATTGGCCTGGCCGAGGCTCGGGCCGATGGTGCGCTCCTCGACCTTGTAGACCGGCGCGGCCAGGGCGCCGGCACGCAGCAGCAGTGCCAGGTCGCGGGCCTCTACGGGGGTAAGCCCGGTGATCTGGAAGCGGTTCTTGAAGATGCCCCGGATCGTCGCGGTGTTGATGATCTCCTCGGTCCTCACGGTGCGGAAACTCGGTTCGCCGTCGCGCACGACGGTTTCGCGCCGCGTCTCGATGAACACCGTGGACATCGGCTTGTTGAGATTGGCCTGCGTCGTCTCCAGCATGCTCTCGCCGCCGGCGCTGTCGAGCGTAATGAATACGGCGGGCTGGCCTTCGCTGAATCCGGATTCGGCGTCGATGATCTGATCGCCGGAGGCGACGACGTTGCGCCTGAGGATCTGCGACGGCTCGTCGCCCCGGCCGGGATAGCGCCGGGAGCCGGGGCTGTCGCCGGACGTGTCGACCAGACGGAACTCGAGCGTCGCGGTGGCGGTGAGGATGTCGTCCAGCCGGTTCGGGTCCTGCACCCCGGGGAGCTGCACGACGATGCGATCCAGCCCCTGCCGCTGCACGACCGGCTCCGACACGCCGAGCTGGTTGACGCGGTTGC
>CAZTAE010000564.1:0-1627 GCA_964611535.1 uncultured Woeseiaceae bacterium | reverse complement strand
GCGGCAGCCGCCGAAGCGAAAGGGCGGCGGCAGCGGGTGATACCAGTAGCGAAGATCGGTGAACCAGACACACACTGCGTCGCCGCACCTGTCCAGACGGTAGAACACCGGGTGGTGCGCGAAGTTTCGATAGGGCGCGAGCGCGGGGCTCGTCCACGCATCCCCGGCCAGCGACCGGGCGTGCGTATCCGGCAACAAGCTGAAGCGCTCCCAGCCGGGATCGTGGACGGGCCGATAGCTGCGATACAGCTGCCACAACCGCCAGTGGTCCGGGTCGGGATACGTCGGCTCGCGCCGCAGCAGGTTGATGCGCGCACGCTGGTATTCGCCGTTGCGTTCGACGATGAGCATGCGATTGAAGGGTGAGAACGGCTGCGCCAGTGCCCGGACCCCCGCATCGTCCCAGCCGATCTCGGCTGCACGCTCCTGCCCCGCCACCGCCGCGCGGTGATTCAGCGTTGCCTGAAACAGTACAAAGGCGCAGACGACCGCCATGCCGAACCGTGCGATTTCCTGACGCGGGCGAAGACGGCTCGCCGTGAGCGCCAGGATGATCAGCAGCGTCAGCCACGGGTCGATAACGAGTACCCATCCGAGGGCGGGTGCGTAGTCCGACACGGGCGCGAAAACGGCGGTGCCGTAAGCGGTGATCAGGTCGCCGGCGATATGAATCGTTATGCCGAGAGCCGCCATGAGTACCATCCAGCCCGGGCGATAGCGCCGCCGGTAGAGGAGGTGGAACAGCATGCCGACCAGTAATGCCCACAGCGGCAGCAGCAGGAGGGAATGAGTCACCGACCGGTGGTGCTGCAGGTACAGCATCTCATCAGCAAGTCGGAGCACGGCATCAAGGTCGGGAAATGCCGCCGCACCGAGGCCGACCCACCCGCACACGGCGGGTGGCGGCTCGCCGGAGCCCGGCCGCCGGCGACCCGCCGCCCGGCCGAGGAGGGCGCCGCTCAGCGCATGGGTAAGGGTATCCATCGGGCCGCGGCTTCCATCCAGCGGAGACGTCGATCGAGTCGGTCCTGTGTACGCTGGAACCCGGGTGAGTCGTCGCGCAGCCAGGAAACGAAGGTCGCCACAAACAGGGCGGTCATTGCCGTTTCCTCCACCGCGCGACGCGGAAGCGGCGCGTCAAGCAACGCGCCTTCGCGAATCCACTGGACTGTGCGGCTGATCCGGAGCACCGCTGGAAACTGCACGTGTATATGGCCGAGCTCCATCTTGTGGCCGACCATCTGGCGCGTGACGGAGTGATGCGGCGCCAGGGTGTCCAGCCACACCAGGATCAGGCGGCGGATGCGCTCGCGCGGAGACACGCCCTCGAGGCCCCCCTGGTCGAAATGCTGCAGCATCGCCGCGTCGGCGCGGTCAAACCAAGCGTCAATGATCTCGTCCTTCTCGCGGAAGTGCGCGCGGACATCATCGAGGCCAACGCCGACGGCGGCCGCGATCTGGTGCAGGCGGACGCGCTCCCACCCGTGACGCTCCGCCAGCTCGAGTGCTGTGTCGACCAGCCGATCGCGGCTTGCCTGACGTTGTCTGCCGGCCATGCGGATGCCTTCGGCGTTGCTCCGGTGCAGAGCACAAAGGTACATCTTTCCGGCCCGGGTTTGGAACGACC
>CAZTAE010000563.1:0-1628 GCA_964611535.1 uncultured Woeseiaceae bacterium | reverse complement strand
ACGCCTACGCCGACTGGCGGCGCGCCGACCAGCGCAAGGTGGTCGGTTTCACCGATGGGCTCGTGCGCCTGTTCGGCAGCAGGCGTCCGGCCGTCCGGACGCTGCGCGATCTCGGCATGCTGGGCTTCGACCTGGTACCCGGGGTGCGAACACTCTTTGCGCGGCACACCATGGGGCTGGCGGGACGGCTCCCCCGGCTGTCCCGGGGGGTTCCGCTCGGATGAAACCGGTTTTCGATGTCGTGATCGCCGGCGCCGGCGTGGTCGGATTGACGGCGGCGGTGCTGCTCGCGCGGGGCGGGCACGCCGGGCGCTTCGCCATCCGCGTTCTCGACCCGGGCGAGCGCCCGCACTTCGACGGGGCGCAGGACGTCGATTTGCGGGTTTCAGCGGTCTCAGCCGGCAGTGCGCGGCTACTGTCTGCGGTCGGCGCCTGGGAGCGCGTCCTTCGCGCGCGCGCCGGTCCGTTCCGGGAAATGCGGGTGTGGGACGCGAACAGCCGGGCGGACGCTCCGGAGGCGCTCCACTTCGACGCGGCCGAATTCGCTCTCCCGGCGCTCGGGCACATCGTCGAGAACACGCTGCTCAGGGACGTGCTGCTCGCAGTCCTCCAGGACACCGACGTCGCGGTCGAGTTCGGCACCGGAATACGCAGCCTCCAACCGACGCGTGCAGGAGTCGAGCTCGAGTGCGACGACGGACGGCAACTTGCCGCGGACCTCGTCGTCGGCGCCGACGGCATCTCCTCCCGGGTGCGCCGCCATGCGCGGATTCCCGTGCGGGCGTGGCACTACCCGCAGACGGCCTTCGTCACGCATCTCGCGCCCGAGCACCGTCACCGGGAGACGGCATGGCAGCGATTCCTGCCGGAGGGGCCGCTGGCGCTGCTGCCGCTCGCCGACGGGCGCGTCTCGATCGTCTGGTCGACCACGCCGGACCGGGCGGAGGAGGCGGCGGCCGCCACCGAGGCGCAGCTTTCCACGCTGCTGACGCTGGCGAGTGACCAGGCACTCGGCGTTCTCGAGGCCGCGGGCCCGCGGGCAAGCTTCCCGCTGAAGGCCCAGCATGCTGTCCAGTACGTCGTGCCGGGCATCGCGCTGGCCGGCGATGCGGCACACAACATTCATCCGCTTGCGGGACAGGGGGCGAACCTCGGCATTGCGGATGCCGCCGTGCTCGCGGAGACGCTGGGTGCCGCCGTGGCGGCCGGGGAGCATCCGGGCGACCTGCCAGTGCTGCGGCGCTACGAACGTGCCAGGAAGGGCGCCAACCAGTCGATGCTGTATTTCGTCGACGTACTGAACCGCCTGTTCCTGTCGCGGGCCCCGGCAATCGGGGCGCTGCGCGGCACCGGCATGCGCCTTTTCAATCACTCCGGGCCCCTGAGGAAAAGCGCCGCCCGCGTGGCTCTCGGCCTCCAGTGACGCGGCGCGGCCGTGCGCGCAGGTGACGGAGCTTAGCCGCCGGCCGGTAACTGTGTAGAATCGGCCGGTGCGCAGTCGCCCGTCGGCCGGACACGAGCGCAGAAAAACAACAGAATCTTGATCTTCTCGATAGGCAACCTATGAGCGTTCGCGGTGGGCGCGCCCACTCCTGAGGCGTATTGACGTGACCACCCGATACGTGCTC
>CAZTAE010000562.1:0-1628 GCA_964611535.1 uncultured Woeseiaceae bacterium | reverse complement strand
CGTCACGGCATCCCCACCGCGAGGCACAGAAGCTTCACGGACCTCGACGCCGCCACGGACTGGATCCGTGCGGCCGGTGCGCCGATCGTCGTCAAGGCCGACGGGCTCGCCGCAGGCAAGGGCGTCGTGGTCGCACACACTGTCGAGGAAGCGACGGAGGCCGCGCAGATGATGCTGGCGGAACGTTCCTTCGGCAGCGCCGGCAGCACGATCGTCGTCGAGGAGTTCCTGGAAGGCGAGGAAGCGAGCTTCATCGTCATCACCGACGGCACCGACGTCCTGCCGCTCGCGACCTCGCAGGACCACAAGGCACGGGACGAGGGCGACACCGGACCAAACACCGGCGGGATGGGGGCCTGCAGTCCCGCGCCGGTCGTAACGCCGGCCATCGAAAAACGGATCATGGACGAGGTGATCCGGCCGACCCTCGAGGGCCTGCGCGCCGACGGCGTCGACTATCTCGGTTTCCTGTATGCCGGGGTGATCGTGTCGCCGGAGGGTGAGCCGAAGGTACTGGAGTTCAACTGCCGCTTCGGCGATCCCGAGACACAGCCGATCATCGCGCGACTGCGCTCGGATCTGATCGACGTCTGCGAGGCGGCGCTTGCCGGCCGACTGGCACGCACCCACGTCGAGTGGGACCCGCGGGCGGCGCTCGGCGTGGTCATGGCCGCCGGCGGTTATCCCGGTTCGTACCGCAAGGGCGACGCGATCAGCGGGCTGCCGCGAGAGGACAGCGAATCGGTCAAGGTGTTCCATGCGGGCACCGCTGCGCAGGACGGGCGTATCGTCACCAGCGGCGGGCGCGTGCTGTGCGTCGTAGGCCTCGGGGACGGCATCGGCGAGGCCCGGGAGAAGGCGTACGAGGCGGTCCAGCGCATTCACTGGCCGGACGCTTACTACCGCGGCGACATCGGTCACCGCGCCCTGTCGGGCGCAACCGGGAGATAGGACGATGCTGGACACGGGCGAGGCACGGCAGGCTATCCTCTCCTCGATCGCGGTGTTCGATACCGAGACGGTCGACTGCACCGACGCCGCGGGGAGAGTCCTGCGCCAGCGCGTCGTCGCGGAGCGGGACCAGCCGCCGTTCGATCGGGTAACAATGGACGGCATTGCCCTGAAGCACGCTGCCCTCGCCGGCGGCACTCGCAGGTTCCGCATCCAGGAGGCGCAGCATGCCGGCGATCCGGCCGCCTCGCTCGAGGACGCTTCGCACTGCGTCGAGATCATGACGGGCGCGATGCTCCCGACGGGAGCCGACTGCATCGTCCCGGTCGAACGAATCCAGGTCGAGGACGGTATCGCGGAGGTCGAGGCCGAATACCTTCCCGAGCGGCTGCAGTTCGTCCACGCCCGCGGCTCCGACTACCGCCGCGACAGCGAGGTGCTCGCACCCGGATGCCTGCTGTCGCCGCTCGACGTCGCCATCATCGCATCCTGCGGTCTGGCGTCCGTAACGGTCAGCCGGCTGCCGCGCATCGGCGTCCTCTCGACGGGCAACGAGCTCGTTCCGCCGGGACGGCCGGTCGAGCCGCACGAGGTCCGCCTGTCGAACGGTCCTGCCCTCATTGCCATGCTGCGGCAGCAGGGCTTCACCGAGTGCGTGCACGAGCACCTCGTCGACG
>CAZTAE010000561.1:0-1628 GCA_964611535.1 uncultured Woeseiaceae bacterium | reverse complement strand
CCAGCACCCTGCCGGCGTCGCGGATGACGGCCTTCGCGGCCATCGTGCCGTAGGTAATGATCTGCGAGACGCGGTTCTTGCCGTAGCGTTCCGCCACGTACTCGATCACCCGGTCCCTGCCTTCCATGCAGAAGTCGATGTCGAAGTCCGGCATGGACACCCGCTCGGGATTCAGGAAGCGCTCGAACAGGAGGTGGTGCTCGAGGGGATCGACGTCGGTGATGCCGAGCACGTAGGCCACGAGCGACCCGGCACCGGAGCCGCGGCCCGGGCCGACCGGTATCCGCCGGTCCTTTGCCCAGCGGATGAAGTCCGCAACGATCAGGAAATAGCCGGCAAAGCCCATCGGGCAGATCACCGAGAGCTCGGTCTTCAGCCGCTTGCGGTACGGCGCGCTCTCCCGCTCGGCCCGGGCTCCCTCCCACCGGCCGCGGGCGGTGTTCCTCTCGATCAGGCGCTCGAGCCCCGCCTCCGCTTCCGCTGCCAGGAACTGCTCCGTCGATCTGCCTTCCGGCACGGGAAAGGCGGGCAGATAGCTGTGGCCCAGCTCGAGGTCGAGGTTGCAGCGCTTCCCGATCTCGACCGCATTCTCGAGCGCCTCGGGCAGATCGCCGAACAGCTCGGCCATCTGCGCCGGGCTCTTCAGATACTGCTCGCCGCTGTAGCGGCGCGGCCGGTCGGCGTCGGCGAGTCCCCGCCCCTCGTGGATGCACACACGAGCTTCGTGCGCCTCGAAATCTTCCGCGGCGAGGAACCGGACGTCATTGGTCGCCACCACGCCCAGCCCCTGCTCGCTCGCGAGCAGCACCGCCTCCGCGGCATGCTCTTCGTCGCCGGCCCGGCCGGTGCGCGAGATCTCGAGGTAATAGCGGTCGCCGAACAGCGCCTGCCAGGAAGCGAGAGCCGCACGTGCCGCGTCCGGGTGACCGCGGATGAGCGCGCGGCCGACGTCGCCGGCGGTTGCCGCGGACAGCGCGATCAGTCCGTCGCAGCGCTCGCGGCTCAGCCACTCGCGCCGGATCATCGGCGAACCCCGCTGCTGACCCTCGAGATACGAACGCGTGACGAGCTCGGTCAGGTTGCGGTAGCCGCGGAGGTTCTGGCACAGGAGCACGAGCGCGTCCGCCCCCCCGGCTTCCGTCGGGCTCTCGACGCGCAGGTCGACGCCGATCACGGGCTTGATGCCGCAGGCCAGCGCCTGCTTGTAGAACTTGACCAGCGCAAAGAGGTTGCCCTGGTCGGTCAGGGCCACGGCGGGCATGCCCAGCGCGCGACAGCGCTCCATCAGCGCCGGAATGCGGACGGTGCTGTCGACGATCGAATATTCGGTGTGCAGGTGAAGGTGGACGAAGGGCTTTTGCATCACGTTCTTTGAGGATTCTTTTCCTGCGACTGGCCGCGACGTCGCGGCGAGGCACGCGCGCGGCGTGCTAGTGTCCTGTCCCGTAAATAAGTTTACATTTTCGGTCGCGGATTTTCGTGGCTGGCAAGGCGCGGCGACGAGGAATAGCACCGCTATTGCGAGGAGGCGCAACGCCGCCAGACGCGAAAATCCGCAGCGAAAATGTGAAGTTATTTGCGGGACAGGACACTAGCTTCCGGGCGTCGCGGCGCGGTCCCCGCGTGAA
>CAZTAE010000560.1:0-1629 GCA_964611535.1 uncultured Woeseiaceae bacterium | reverse complement strand
TAGACATGGGCCAGATCGAGGGCGGCTTCATCCAGGGCGCGGGCTGGCTGACGTCCGAGGAGCTGTGGTGGGACGCCGAGGGGGCGCTGCGCACGCACGCGCCGTCGACCTACAAGATCCCGACCTGCTCCGACCTGCCGGTCGACTTCCGCGTCGAGATGCTCGAGTCCGCCGCCAACCGCGAGGAGACGATCCACCGCTCGAAGGCGGTCGGCGAGCCCCCGCTGATGCTTTCCCTCTCCGTCTTCCACGCCATCCGCGACGCCGTCGCGAGCGTTGCAGACTACCGGGTGACGCCCCCGCTCGATGCCCCGGCAACGCCGGAAGCCGTCCTCATCGCCATCGAGGAGATCAGGCGATGAGTAAGGTTTTCGTGTCGCCCGCGGGGCGGGCTCCTACAGTGGGAGCACCGGCATGATCCGCTGGATTAATGACCTGCGCGAACTGCGGCTGGCCGGCGAGGACTGTATCCTCGTGACGGTCATGGACGTGCGCGGCTCCGCCCCGCGCGAGGTCGGCGCGAAGATGCTGGTCACGAAGGACGAGATCGCCGGTACCATCGGCGGCGGCCAGCTCGAGCACCAGTGCACCAGGCTCGGCGCCGAGCGTCTCACCGCCGGCACCCGGGAGCCCTTCGTCCGCCGCTTCACGCTGGGCGCGAACTGCGGCCAGTGCTGCGGCGGCGTGGTCGAAGTGCTTTTCGAGCCGGTATCCGCCGCAGGCAGCACATGGCTGTCCGACCTCGAGGAATGGTACGACCGGCGGGAGCCCGTGGTCGTTGTCACGCTGGAACGGCCGGAGAAGGGGCTGTCGCGGTACCTCGTTACGGCGAACGAATGCCGCGCCTACGCCAGGCCGGTCGAGGAGCTTCCTGCCGAGGTCATGGCGAGGGCGCGCGGGATGCTCACGGGCCGCACTGATACTTACGGCGACAGCGGCTTGGCTGAGATTGCGCAGCACGAAACGCCCGATCCTTCCGCCGCCGCCGGGACCACCTGCGAAGGTTTCGACGGCAAGGCGCCGGAAACCGGTCAGCCGTCGGGCGGGGTCGATAAGCCCGAAACGCCCGTCCCGGCACCCAGCCATGACGAAACGCCTGCCTGGGCACCGGGCCCCGCGCCGACGGCCGTCCGCCTTCGGCCGAAGCACGAGAAAGGATACGGAGCACTGCTCGATCCGCTCGTGGGCACCGATTTCAACATCGCGCTGTTCGGCGCCGGCCACACCGGCAGCGCCGTCGTGCGCACGCTGGCAGGAATGGACTGCAGCCTGCGCTGGATAGACTCCCGCCGCGGCGTCTTCCCGGAACGGCTGCCGGGCGAGGTCACCCGCATCGAGACTGCACACCCCGAAACGGAGGTCGGGGCGATGCCTCCGGGCGCTTACTACCTCGTCATGACCTACAGCCATGCGCTCGACTACGAGATCGTCAGCCGCGTGCTCGCCCGTGGGGACTTCGCCTACTGCGGGCTGATCGGCTCGATCTCCAAGCGCCGCCGCTTCGAGCGACGACTGCGAAAGGCGGGCATGCCGGAATCGTCGATCGAGCGCCTCGTCTGCCCCATCGGCATCGGGGGCATCGACAGCAAGCAACCCGAAGCGATCGCGATCGCCGTCGCGGCGGAGCTG
>CAZTAE010000559.1:0-1629 GCA_964611535.1 uncultured Woeseiaceae bacterium | reverse complement strand
GATCGGCAGTGCCGTCAGCGAGCCGGTCCGGCCCTTGATCTCGCCGCCGGTGATCTCCTCGACGTAGTCCGCGTTCACCCGCGCCGCGCGCTCGAGCAGGCGCGAGTGCAGGTAGAAGACGTCGCCGGGATAGGCCTCGCGGCCCGGCGGGCGCCTCAGGAGCAGCGACACCTGGCGGTAGGCCCAGGCCTGCTTCGTCAGGTCGTCGAAGATGATCAGCGCATCCTCGCCGCGGTCGCGGAAGTACTCGCCCATCGAGGTGCCGGCGTAGGGTGCGATGTACTGCATCGCCGCGGAGTCGGACGCAGCGGCGGCCACGACGATGGTGTGCTCCATCGCCCCTTCTTCCTCGAGCTTCCGGACCACGCCCGCGATGGACGAGGCCTTCTGGCCGATGGCGACGTAGATGCATTTGATGCCGGTGCCGCGCTGGTTGATGATCGTGTCGATCGCGACGGCGGTCTTGCCGGTCTGGCGGTCGCCGATGATCAGCTCGCGCTGGCCGCGGCCGATCGGCACCATGGAGTCGATGGACTTGAGGCCGGTCTGTACCGGCTGGTCGACCGACTGGCGGGCGATGACGCCCGGTGCGACCTTTTCGATGGGCGCGGTCCCGGCGGCTTCGATCGGGCCCTTGCCGTCGATGGGCTGCCCGAGCGAATCCACGACCCGGCCGAGCAGGCCCGGCCCCACCGGCACCTCGAGGATGCGGCCGGTCGTCTTGACCGTATCGCCCTCGGAGATGTGCTTGTAATCGCCGAGCACCACGGAGCCGACCGAGTCCTGCTCCAGGTTGAGCGCCAGGCCGAAGGTATTCTTCGGGAACTCGAGCATCTCGCCGTAGCGGGCGTCGGCGAGGCCGTGTATGCGCACGATGCCGTCGGTCACGCCGATCACGGTGCCCACGTCCCGCGCCTCCGCGGCGGCCTCGAAATTCTCGATTCGCTCTTTGATGAGCTGGCTTATTTCGGAAGCCTTGAGTGCCATCTTCAGGTCCTCTTCATGCGACCAGCGCGTTCGACAGGCCCTCGAGCCGCGAACGCAGTGATCCGTCTATGACTACGTCGCCGGCGCGTATGACGGCGCCGCCGATCAGATTCTCGTCCAGTTCTGTTTCCAGGCGCACCTCGCGCCCCAGGCGTTCCTGCAACGCTCTTGCGATAGCCTGCTTCTGCTCTTCGCTCAGTTCCGTTGCCGAGGTCACCGTCACGTCCACGGTGTTCTCGACCCGGTCCTTCAGCGCGTCGTAGTGTTCGGCGATCTCGGGCAGCACCTCCAGGCGGTCGTACTCGATCAGGAGCTTCAGGAAGTTGGTGCCTTCCTTGCTGCCGCCCGCCAGCACCGAGCCTTCGTCCGCGGCGCGAAACAGGTCCGTCACGAACCGAAGCCGGTCTTCATCCGAGAGGGAAGGATTAGCCAGCAGCTTTGCGACTCTGCCGTCCGCCATCAGCGCGGCGCCAAGCTCAAGGGCGGCGGACCACCGATCGAGACTGCCCGACGACCGGGCGAGGTCGAACACCGCCTCGCCGTAGGGCCGCGCAATCGTGTGGTTGTCCGCCATCCGTCAGGTTCCCGCCTACAGTTCCGCCGCCAGCTTGCTCAGTATGTCGTCGTGAGCCTTGCTGTCGA
>CAZTAE010000558.1:0-1632 GCA_964611535.1 uncultured Woeseiaceae bacterium | reverse complement strand
CGCCCGACGTGCTCGCCTACTCGACACGAGAAGTCGCCGACCTCGCAGGGCTCCCCGAAAACCGCGTGCGCCGCTGGGCGCGGGCGGGGCTCGTCACGCCGAAGAAAGACGGCCGCGGCCGCTGGCGCTATTCCTTCCAGGACCTCGCGGTGCTGCGCGCCGCCGGCAAGCTGCTCGATGCAAAGGTCAGTGTCAGCCGCGTGACCCGAACCCTCACCCAGCTTCGCGAGCAGCTACCTGCGGGGAGGCCGCTGTCGGCCGTGCGCATCCTCGTGCTGGGGCATCGCGTCGTGGTCAGGGATCGCCTTGCCACCTGGGAACCGGAGACGGGGCAGCGCGCCCTGGACTTCGACGTGCGGGCCATGGCGCAGCAGGTCGCGCCGCAGCTGCGACGGCGAGCGGACCCGGAGGTCGAACGGCAGGCAGAGACTGCGGACGATCTCTACCAGGTTGCGCTCGACCTGGAGCTGGCCGGCCGCGGCGACGAAGCGCGCGCAGCTTACGAGGCGGTACTCCGGCAGGATCCGAAGCTGGTTGCCGCCCGGATCAATCTCGGCCGGCTGCTGCACGGGGCGGGCCAGCTCGAGGAAGCCGTGACGCTTTATCGGGCGGCGCTCGAGCAGGAGTCCTCCAGCGCCATCGCCGCGTTCAACCTTGCCGTCGCGCTGGAAGACCAGGGGAAGAACGACGACGCGGCGGATGCTTACCGCGCGGTGCTGGCGATCGACGAGGGCTATGCCGACGCGCACTACAACCTGTCGCGCCTGCTGGAGGCTCGAGGCGATACGCGCGGCGCGCTGCGGCACCTGAGCCGCTTCCGCCGGCTCCTGCAGAACAGCTAGCCTGTCCCTCCTCGATTGCCGTTTGGCACGTGCGCTTCACATCGCTTCCTGATCAGTCCTCGAGGGCGAGCATCCGCGCCGCGTACGCCGGCCCGGCTGCCTCGTCCTCGTGCTTGAAGAAAACGAATGCGTGCTCGAAGCCCTCGCAACGTGTCTTCCAGGCGCGCAACACTTCATCCGTGTACGAGGCGGCGCGCAGGCGCAGGTAGGTGAGCGGCCCGGTGGCAGGGAGTGCCGGCGGTTCGCCGCCATCGTTGTCGGCGGTGACCCACGCCGCCTTGCCGCGAGCCAGCGCTGCCATGACGGCGTCGTCGCGCCACGAAGGGTGCCGGAACTCGAACGCGACCGGCACGTCGTGAGGCACGAGCTCGAGAAATGCAGCGAGCTTGTCGACGTCGGCGCGCGCGTGAGGCGGCAGCTGGAACAGCACGACGCCGAGGCGCGGCCCGAGCGTTTCGAGCGCGCCGAAGAAGTACGCCGCCTCCTCGCCGCAATCGGCAAGCTGCCTGGCGTGAGTGATCCGGCGCGGCGCCTTGACTGCAAACCGGAAGCCCTCCGGCACCTGCGCGGCCCAACCCTCCAGCAGGGGCTTCCTCGGCATGCGGTAGAACGTGTTGTTGATCTCGACCGCCGGCAGGCGCTCGGCATAGAACGCGAGCATCTTATTCGCCGGCAGTTTCTCGGGATAGAAGGGGCCCTTCCACTCCTTGAAGGAGAACCCGCTGGTGCCGCAATAGAGCTTCATCGCCGCCAACTCTCGATCGTATTCGCCATCTCCAGGTACCGGCAA
>CAZTAE010000557.1:0-1634 GCA_964611535.1 uncultured Woeseiaceae bacterium | reverse complement strand
TGACCGTGCAGATCGCGAGCGCCTCGGCGCCGTGCTCGACGGCGATCGGGTACATCCCGGCGGCCTCCATCTCCACGCCCAGCACGTCGTATCTGGCCATCGTTTCGAACATCGCGGTGTCGGGTGTATAGAAAAGGTCGGCCGAAAAAACGTTGCCGACGTGGTATCGCGTGCCGCGCTCCTCCGCCGCGGCGACGGCGGCCTCGACCAGCCTCCAGCTCGCGAGCGCCGCGTAGTCGTAGCCGCCGAAGCGCACGCGGTTGACGCCGGAGTCCGTCGATGCGCCCATCGCGATCACCACGTCGCGCAGCTCCACCTCCGGATGTGTCGTGCCGCAACTGCCGACCCGGATGATGCGTCGTACGCCGTAGTCGCGCAGCAGCTCGGTGCAGTAGATCGACGCCGACGGGATGCCCATGCCGTGCGCCATGACCGACACCGGCATGCCGTTGTACTCGCCCGTGTAGCCCCACATGTTGCGCACGTCGGTCACCCGGCGGGCGCCCGTCAGGAAGTTCTCGGCGATGTATTGCGCGCGCAGGGGATCGCCCGGCATCAGGCAGGTGCCGGCGAAATCGCCGGGCGCCGCGTTCATGTGCTTTGTTGCCATAGCTTCCTGCGCCGGTCAAGCACGGGGAATCGTCGTGCCGAACCGCCGGACCTGTTTATTATTCAAGGGGCTGGGCCGGCAGTTTACCATCCCGGCCCCCGGATCCGCCGGCGACGGGAGGCAGCCATGCTGATAAAAAAGGGCCAGGACAGGGAAATCGCTACCCGGGAACGCTGCTACATCAGAGAGCTCCTGAACGATCCGCGCGTGCCGCAGGCGTCGCTCGCCGAGACCCGCGTCGAACCGGGCGTGACCACGGAGCGCCACCGGCTTGCGGTGGCCGAATGGTACGTGATCCGCGAGGGCACGGGGCTCATGGAGGTCGGCGACGAAAAGCCCTTCCCGGTGGCGCCGGGGGACGTTGTTGCGATTCCGCCACGTGTGGCGCAGTGCATCACCAACACGGGGGACGTGGATCTCAGGTTCGAATGCCTGTGCTTGCCAAGGTTTACCCCGCAATGTTATGAAGCGCTCGAAGTCGAGTAGCCGCCCGGACAAGCACGGCGAAAAGGCGCGGCGACGGCGGTATACTGCGGCAGGTTTTCGAGGGAGCTGACCATGCGTGGCATTGAACCAACAATAAGCAGGCGGACCGGTCCGCATGTGACCGGTATCGCGATCATCCTTGCGTTCCCGTTCGGCGCCGGCGATGTCCTGGCGCAGGACCGTTCGTTTCTCGAGGAAATCGTCGTCACCGCGCAGCGGCGCGAGGAAAACATCCAGGACGTGCCGATCTCCGTGTCGGCGATCCGCGGCGAACGGCTGGAAACCCTGCTCGAGGGGGGCGAGGACGTGCGCGCGCTGGCGGCACGCGTGCCCAGCCTCTATGCCGAATCCTCCAACGGCCGGCTGGCACCCCGCTTCTACATGCGCGGCCTCGGCAACTCGGACTTCGATCTGGCGGCATCGCAGTCGGTCTCGGTGATCGTCGACGAAGTCGTGCAGGAAAACGTGATATTGAAGAGCTTTCCGCTGTTCGACCTCGACCGCGTCGAGGTGCTGCGCGGGCCGCAGGGCACGCTGT
>CAZTAE010000556.1:0-1634 GCA_964611535.1 uncultured Woeseiaceae bacterium | reverse complement strand
TTCGCCTACTACCGGCGCCGCTGTCCCGACTTCTCGGCGGAAGTCCGGCCGACGAGCGACATTGCCGCCGGCTTCATGGTGTCGAACGGCGACCTGTACGTATCCCGGCAGATTCGCGTGCCGCGGGACCGTCTGGATGCGTTGCTGCATCACGAGATCGGCACGCACATCCTCACCTACTACAACGGCACACACCAGCCGCTGCAGCAACTGCGCTTCGGTCTGGCGCACTACGACGAGTTGCAGGAGGGCCTGGGCGTACTCTCCGAGTACCTTGCGGGAAATCTTTCGGCGCTGCGCCTGAGGACGCTGGCTGCGCGAGTGGTCGCGGTGCGCATGCTCACCGACGACGCCTCCTTCCTTGACGTCTTCCGGGCGCTGCACGAGGAGCACGGCTTCAGCCAGCGCGCGGCCTTCGTCATCACCGTCCGGGTCTTCCGCGGCGGCGGCCTGACCAAGGACGTCGTCTACCTCCGCGGTCTGCGGGACCTGCTCGCTTACCTGCGCGAGGGCCATCCCTTCGAGCGGCTGTTCGCCGGCAAGTTCGCGCTCGCGCAGTTGCCGGCGCTCAAGGACATGCACCGCATGGGCCAGCTCGAGAAACCGAAACTGCTGCCCGTGTACCTGCACAACGCGGCGGCGGTGAAGCGGCTGGGCGAGTGCACCACGGTGCCGCTCGATCACATGTACCAGCGGCTGGTCGCCTGAGGCAGTGCGCATGAGGATAGGCTTCGTCATCAACGACATCGCCACGGAGGTCGCCGCGTACACCACGGTCCGTCTGGCGATGGCGGCGAGGAATCTCGGCCACGAGGTGTGGATGCTGGGCGTTGCCGGCTTCATCTACGACCCGGACGGTTCGGTGCACGCCACCGCCTACGCTCCGGCCAGGGAGACGTACCGGACGAACGAGCAGTTCCTCGGGGAACTGCAAAGCGAAGGCGCGACGCCGGAGCGCATCACCGTCGACGAGCTCGACGTGCTGTTGCTGCGCAACGACCCGGCGGATGACGTCACCGCGCGGCCGTGGGCGCAGCCCTCCGGCATCCTGTTCGGCAAGCTCGCCATCGAGCGCGGCGTGATCGTGCTCAACGACCCCGGACACCTCGCCTACGCGCTGAACAAGACCTACTTCCAGCACTTTCCGGAACAGGTCCGCCCCGACACCTGTATTGCCCGCGACAGCGACAGCATCCGGCGGTTCCTCGACGGCCACGAAGGCAGCGCCGTGATCAAGCCCCTGCAGGGATCCGGTGGGCAGAACGTGTTTCTCGTGCGGCCCGGAGACGAGGCGAACCTCAACCAGATGGTAGAGGCGGTGTTCCGCGACGGCTACGCGATCGTGCAGGAGTACCTGCCCGCCGCGAGGGAGGGCGACATGAGGCTCATCGTGATGAACGGCAAGCCCCTCGAGGTCGACGGGCAGTATGCCGCGTTCCGCCGCGTGAACAGGGACGGCGATGCGCGCAGCAACGTGAAGGCCGGCGGCACGGTCGAACCGGCGGAGCCGGACGAGCACGCGCTGAAGATCGTGGACGTGGTGCGGCCCAAGCTGGTGCAGGACGGCATGTACCTGGTGGGCCTCGACATCGTCGGTGACAAGCTGATGGAGATCAACGTATTCTCTCCGGGTG
>CAZTAE010000555.1:0-1635 GCA_964611535.1 uncultured Woeseiaceae bacterium | reverse complement strand
TTGAGACGGTATTCGGAATGGAACGTTCCCAGGCGACGCGTGTCATGCTTGAAGTACACACCAAGGGCAAGGGCATCTGCGGCATCTACAGCTACGAGATCGCCGAAACCAAGGTGGCACAGGTAACGAAGATCGCACAGCAGCATCAACATCCGCTGTTGTGTACGATGGAGGAGTCCTAGGAACGAATGAGCCGGAAGGTGAAGTCCAGGTTGAGTATCAGCATATGTTGAGCAGCGAACTCGAATTCTGCCTGAATGAGGCATTTCAACGGGCCCGTGAGCGCCGTCACGAATTCATGACGGTGGAGCATCTGTTGCTCGCGTTGCTCGACATTCCGAAGGTTCACGAGATCCTCAAGGCCTGCAACTCGAACATTCCCCAGCTACGCAAGCAGCTGACCGAGTTCATCGAGGAGGCCACCCCGCTGATGCCGCTGGGCGACGACGGAGACGTCCAGCCGACGCTGGGATTCCAGCGCGTGCTGCAGCGCGCCGTTTTTCACGTCCAGTCGAGCGGCAAGAAAGAGGTGACCGGAACCAACGTTCTGGTTGCCATATTCAGCGAGAAGCAGTCGCAAGCCGTGTATTTCCTCGGCCTGCAGGACATCACTCGGCTCGACGTCGTCAACTACATCTCCCACGGCATGCCGCAGCTGCGTGGGGACGGCGAAGAGGAACAGGATGCCTCGCTGGAAGGCGAGGGCGACCAGGAGTCGCGCGCGCTGGAGCTCTACGCGACGAACCTCAACCAGCGCGCCATTGACGGCAAGATCGACCCCCTGATCGGACGGGATCTCGAGATAGAGCGCACCGTGCAGATACTCTGCCGCCGGCGCAAGAACAATCCGCTGTACGTCGGCGATGCCGGCGTCGGCAAGACGGCCCTGGCGGAGGGGCTGGCGCGCATGATCGTCGAGGAGCGCGTGCCGGAAGTCCTGCGCCAGAGCACCATCTATGCGCTCGACATGGGCACGCTGATCGCCGGTACGAAGTACCGGGGCGACTTCGAGAAGCGGCTGAAGGCGGTGATCGCGGAAATCCGCGAGGATCCGGGCGCCATCCTCTTCATCGACGAGATACACACGGTGATCGGCGCGGGGGCCGCATCCGGCGGCGTCATGGACGCGTCCAACCTGATCAAGCCCGTGCTGGCCAACGGCGAGATACGCTGCATCGGTTCCACGACCTATTCCGAGTACCGCGGCGTCTTCGAGAAGGACCATGCGCTGGCGCGCCGCTTCCAGAAGATCGACGTGCCCGAGCCGAGCCTGCAGGAGACCATCGAGATCCTGCGCGGCCTGAAGACCCGGTTCGAGGAGCATCACGGCGTCGTGTACGAGCCGGATGCGCTGGAGGCCGCAGCTGAACTGGCGGCGAAGCACATCAATGACCGGCGCCTGCCGGACAAGGCGATCGACGTGATCGACGAGGCGGGCGCGAACTCGCGCCTGGTGCCGGTCGCCGAGCGCGAGGGGCGGGTCACCGTCGAAATGATCGAGAACATCGTCGCGAAGATGGCGCGTATCCCGCCGAAGAGCGTCTCGGCCTCGGACAAGGACGTGCTGCGGACGCTCGAGCGCGACCTGAAGCTGACGATCTTCGGCCAGGACCAGGCGATCGAGGCGCTGAGCTC
>CAZTAE010000554.1:0-1647 GCA_964611535.1 uncultured Woeseiaceae bacterium | reverse complement strand
AGGTAGGTTTCAACAGCCGATGAACGGCTCCCTCACGCTCGCGCTCGCGCAGATCGACCTCGTCGTCGGCGACGTCGCCGGCAACACGCAGAAGATGCTCGCGTACGCGGATCGCGCTCGCGACGAGCTTCGCGCGGATCTCGTCGTGTTTCCGGAACTGAGCGTCAGCGGCTACCCGCCCGAGGACCTGCTGTTCCATTCCGGCCTGCGGAAGCGGGTCCACGAATCGCTGGAGATCATCCGCGCCGGGGTCCGCGACATCGCCATCCTGCTCGGTTACCCGGAATACCACGACGGCCAGATCTACAACGCGGCCATCGTCTACAAAAACGGCGAGGTGCTGGCGCGCTACCGCAAGCACATGCTGCCGAACTATCGGGTCTTTGACGAGCAACGCTATTTCACGCCGGGCAGGGAGGCATCGACCTTCAGGCTCGAAGGCATCCGTATCGGCCTGCAGATCTGCGAGGATGTGTGGCGGCCTTCGCCCGCAGCCGCCAGCCGGGCCGCCGGCGCCGAGGTGCTGGTCGCGATCAACGGCTCGCCCTACGAGCTCAACAGCCAGGAGATCCGGGAGACGGCGGTTCGCGACCGGGTGCGGGAAGTCCGGATACCTGCCGTCTACCTGAACATGGTCGGCGCGCAGGACGAGCTCGTCTTCGACGGCGGCTCGTTTGCCATGGACGCCGCCGGGGACATCTGCTTCCGCGGCGAACCGTACGCTGAAGCGCTTTACCGCGTCGAGCTGCGCGCGGACGCGTCGGGCGTGCGGCCCGAGCGCTCCGAGGTCGTCGCGCGCCCCTCGACGGAGCAAAGCGTATACGGGGCGCTCGTTACCGGAACGCGTGACTACGTGGAGAAGAACGGCTTCCCCGGGGTCGTGCTGGGCCTCTCGGGAGGCGTGGATTCCTCACTCGTGCTCGCGATCGCCTGCGACGCCATAGGGGCGGATCGCGTGCGCGCGGTCATGATGCCGTTTCGCTATACGAGCACGATGAGCCAGGAGGATGCGGCGAAGCAGGCCGACGCGCTCGGGGTGCAGTACGACGTACTGCCCATCGAGTCCATGTACGAGGCCACTGTCGCGCAGCTGGCGAAGATTTTTGCGGGCCGCGAGCCGGACGTCACCGAGGAGAATATCCAGGCGCGCTGCCGCGGCATCCTGCTGATGGCCATCTCCAACAAGACCGGGCGCATGCTCCTTTCCACCGGCAACAAGAGCGAGATGGCCGTCGGTTACGCAACGCTCTACGGCGACATGGCCGGCGGCTTCGCTCCGATCAAGGACTGCAGCAAGACCATGGTCTACAGGCTCGCGCGCTACAGGAACTCGGTGGGTCCGATCATCCCCGAACGGGTCATCGAGCGGCCGCCGTCGGCCGAGCTGCGCCCCGACCAGCGCGACACCGACGTCCTGCCGGCCTACGAGGTCCTGGACCCCATCCTGGCGGCGTTCATCGAGGAGGACCGGTCGGTCGCCGAGATCACCGAGCAGGGATTCGACCGGGAGACGGTCACGCGGGTGCTGGAGATGGTCAAGCGCAACGAGTACAAGCGCCGCCAGGCTCCGCCCGGCATCCGAATCAGCCGGCGCGCCTTCGGCCGCGACTGGCGCTATCCCATCACCTCGAAATACACCTTTCCCGA
>CAZTAE010000553.1:0-1653 GCA_964611535.1 uncultured Woeseiaceae bacterium | reverse complement strand
ACGAAATGCGCCTTGCGCATCAGGCTCTGGCTCGTCGTCATTATGTCACCTCCCGCCTGGCCGCTCGTCCGGCCCGGAGACCTCCCGGCTTCTACCGTGTGAAATTAACACTGTGAAATTTCTATTGTGAAATTGTAAGTCGTCGCTCGCTATCATACGCCGGCGCAGTGCAAAGGGCACCCGCGAAAACCTGGCCGTGGCGGAGGGCGACATGGAGCGGAACGAACAAGCGGATCAGCTGGACAGGGAATGGGCCGGGGACGAGCGCTGGAAGGGTATCCGGCGGGATTACAGCGCCGCGGACGTCGTCGGGTTGCGCGGCTCCGTGCAGGTCGAGCACACGCTGGCGCGGCTCGGCGCCGAAAAGCTCTGGCGCCTGCTGCACGAGGACGAACCGCTGTGCGCGCTGGGAGCGGTGACCGGCAACCAGGCGATCCAGGAGGTGCAGGCGGGGCTGAGGGCCATCTACTGCTCGGGCTGGCAGGTCGCGGGGGACGGCAACAGCGCCGGTCAGATGTACCCGGACCAGAGCCTCTATCCCGTCGATTCGGTGCCGAAGATGGTGGAGCGGATCAACAACGCGCTCCTGCGCACCGACGAGATCCATTGCCTGAACGGCGACGACGGCATCGACTGGTTTGCGCCGATCGTGGCCGACGCCGAGGCGGGTTTCGGCGGCGACCTCAATGCGTTCGAGCTGATGAAGCACATGATCCGCGCCGGCGCCGCGGGCGTGCACTTCGAGGACCAGCTCTCGGCGGCGAAGAAGTGCGGTCACATGGGCGGCAAGGTGCTCGTCCCGACTCGCGAGGCCGTGTGCAAGCTGTCCGCCGCCCGTCTTGCCGCCGACGTTCTCGGGGTGCCGACGGTGCTGGTTGCGCGCACCGACGCCGACGCCGCCAACCTCCTCACGTCGGATGCGGACGAGCGCGACAGGACATTCATTCTGGGCGAACGAACCGGCGAGGGCTTTTTCCGTACCCGCGCCGGCCTCGACCAGGCCATCGCGCGCGGGCTGGCGTACGCGCCCTATGCCGACATGCTCTGGTGTGAAACGTCCAGGCCGGATCTCGACCAGGCGGCGCGATTCGCCGAAGCCATCCACGCCAGATTCCCCGGCAAGCTGCTCGCCTACAACTGTTCGCCCTCCTTCAACTGGCAGGCGAATCTCGACGAGGCGACGATGAAACGCTTCCGCGAGGAGCTCGGGGCCATGGGCTACAAGTTCCAGTTCATCACGCTCGCCGGCTGGCACGCGCTCAACTCCAGCATGTTCCGCCTGAGCCGCGCCTACAAGGCCGAGGGCATGTACGCGTACTCGCTGTTGCAGCAACAGGAGTTTGCCGACGAGCAGCACGGCTTCCGCGCGGCGAAGCATCAGTCTTTCGTGGGCGCCGGTTATTTCGATGCCGTGCAGAACGTGCTCGCGGGCGGCGGCTCATCGACCGCGGCGTTGAAAGGCAGCACCGAAGAGGAGCAATTCGCCGCCTGAGGGTTCCCTGCAAGTGCGGCGCCGGCACGGGCGGTGCCGCCGAGCTGACAATCATTGCGACGGCTCCGCCGATGCGGATACTATGCGCACAGGCATAAGGGGCCGGCTCGTGAAACTGGCAAGTCTGAAGGAAGGCGGCCGCGACGGTACGCTCGTCGTGG
>CAZTAE010000552.1:0-1659 GCA_964611535.1 uncultured Woeseiaceae bacterium | reverse complement strand
GCGAAGGACCGCTCGCCGGAGCGGGTCAACGCCTACGAGATCATGGCGAAGCCCGTCATCTCCGTGCGCCCCGGCATGAGCATTCGCCATTGTGCGAGGCTGTTCGAACGCTGCGGCATCAGCCACGCACCCGTCATCGAGGACGACAAGGTCATCGGAATCGTCAGCTATTACCTCCTCGTCCTGGGTACGCTGGACCTCGATTAACTCCCGGAGCCGGCATGACTCTCTTTGTAACAGCGGTCGCCGTCGTGCTGATCGTTTCGTTCCTGTGCTCGGTTTTCGAAGCGGTCCTGCTTTCGATCAGCCCGGTTCACGTCGAAGGACTGTCCCGGAGACGGCCCCGCGCCGGGCAGCTGCTGGCGGGGTTCAAGCGCAACATTGACACGCCCATCGCCGCAATCCTGATCACGAACACCGCCGCGCACACCGTCGGCGCGGCAGTGGCGGGCGCCAGCTACTCGAGCGTGTTCGACCAGGGGACGCTGTGGATCTTCACGATCGTTTTCACCCTGGCCGTGCTGCTGTTGACCGAGATCATCCCGAAGACGCTCGGCGTGTCCTACAACCGGCTGTTGAGCGAACCGGTCGCATACGGCATCCGCACACTGACACTGGTCCTGCGCCCTCTCGTGTTCGTGAGCGAGCGCATCTCGCGGGCCCTGCGGCCGGAGCGCGCCGCGCCGGTGACTTCCGTCGAGGAGATACGCCTGCTGGTCGCGATGGGCCGCAGCGAGGGCGTCGTGGGCATACGCACCGCCGACATGATCGTCGGCGCCACGCACCTGCGGCAGTTGACGGCGTCCGACGTCATGCTGCCGCGGCAGCGGGTGGTTTACCTCTCCGACGCGATGAGCCGCGAAGAGGTACTGGAAACCTCGAGGCGGTCCGGCCACAGCCGCTTTCCCTTCGCACCGGACAACGACCTGGAAAAGGTCTCAGGGATCGTCATCGTGAAGGACCTGCTGTACTGGCTCCACGATCATCCCGACGGCCCGGTCAACTGGGGCGAACTGGTGCGCGAGCCGGTCGTGGTCCCCGAGGTCATGACGCTCACGGCGCTGCTGCGCACCTTTCAGGACTCCCGGCGGCACATGGCCATCGTCGTCGACGAATACGGCAGCGTCGAGGGCATCGTGACACTGGAGGACGTGCTCGAGGAAATTGTCGGCGAGATAATGGATGAGAGCGACCGCCTGGTCGAGGATATGTGGCCCCAGCCGGACGGCTCACTGCACGTGCACGGCACCGTGGAGCTGCGCAAGGTGTGCTCGAAGCTCGGTTTGCCGTGGGAACCCGAAGACGAAGTGGCGACAGTCGGCGGCCTGGTGACCGAGCTGCTCGGCCGCATGCCCGTCCGCGGCGACGTCGTCGAATGGAACAACAGCCGCCTCGAGGTCCTGACGGCGACCGAACGGCGCCCGGAGCTCATTTCAGTCAGCCGCCTGCCAGCGGCGGAAACCGGCGGCCGCGGGCCGTGAAGCGGGATGATGAGCGTTTCACCGTGCCGCAGGCGGAGTATCCTCCGGGGAGCCCCTTACCGCCGTCCGAAAATCTCGCCGCGGAAGGCAGGAGGCGACAGCTGGGCATCGCCGCCGATAGTTAGCAGGGCTGCGGCTGTTGTGCCGTCCGCCCCTCCAGCTGAAACAGGTTCCCGAC
>CAZTAE010000551.1:0-1676 GCA_964611535.1 uncultured Woeseiaceae bacterium | reverse complement strand
TCGCCGGGTACCGTCGTACCCGCGAGACGCGCCCGGATGTCGGCGCTCGATACGTGCTTGCCGCTGTCGGCCATCGCGGGCAGGCCTACTGCCTGATACCGCCCTCGGTCAGCGCCGCCGGATCCAGCAGGCGGTCGAGCTCCGCTTCGCTCAGGTCCGTCATCTCGAGCGCGACGTCCTTGATCGGCCGGCCCTCCGCGTAGGCGCGCTTGGCAATGGCGGCTCCCTTTTCATAGCCGATCACCGGGTTGAGCGCAGTGACGAGAATGGGATTCCGCGCGAGCGCGCGCGCGATGTTGGCCTCGTTGACGCGAAAGCCGGCAATCGCCTGGTCCGCCAGGCTGGTGGCGGCGCTCGCCAGCAGCTCGACGCTCTGCAGGAGATTGTGCGCGACCAGCGGCAGCATGACGTTGAGCTGGAAGTTGCCGGACTGGCCGGCAACGGAAACGGCGGCGTCGTTGCCGATCACCTGGGCGCAGACCATGGCGACGGCCTCCGGCACGACCGGGTTGACCTTGCCCGGCATGATGCTCGAGCCCGGCTGCAGCGCCGGGAGCTCGATCTCGCCGATGCCGGCCAGTGGCCCCGAGTTCATCCAGCGCAAATCGTTCGCGATCTTCATCAGGGACACCGCGAGCGTCTTCAGCTGTCCCGACGCCTCGACCGCCGTATCCTGGCTGCTCAGGGCCTCGAACAGCGAATCCGCCTGGCGAAAGCGGATACCGGTCTGCTCCGAAAGCAGCACCGCCACCTTGGCGCCGAACTTCGGGTGCGCGTTGATGCCGGTGCCCACCGCGGTACCGCCCTGCGCGATGGCCGTCAGGCGTTGCATCGTGTCCCGGAGGCGCGCGGCACCGCTTGCGACCTGCGCCGCCCAGCCGTCGAGTTCCTGGCCCATCGTCACCGGCATCGCATCCATGAGATGGGTCCGGCCGGTCTTCACCACCGCGCGCGTCTCGTCCGCCTTCTCCCGGATCACCGCCTCCAGGTGCGCAAGCGCCGGCAGCAACGCATCGTGTACGGCGATGGCGGCGCTGACGTGCACGCAGGTCGGTATCACGTCGTTGCTGCTCTGGCTCATGTTGACGTGATCGTTCGGGTGTACGGCGGACCCGAGCTCTTCCGCAGCCAGCCGCGCGATCACCTCGTTCGCATTCATATTCGAACTGGTGCCCGAGCCGGTCTGGAAGACGTCTATCGGAAACTGTGCGTCGTGCTCGCCGTTCGCGACAGCCAGGGCAGCCTTCTGTATCGCGACTGCCTGCTTACTGGTGACCAGCCCGAGCTCCGCATTGGCACCCGCGGCGGCCCATTTGATCAGCCCCAGCGCGCCGATGAACCGTCGGGGCATGCTCATGCCGCTGATCGGGAAGTTCTCGATGGCTCGCTGGGTCTGGGCACCCCACAGTGCGTCCCCGGGGACGCGCAGCTCACCCATGCTGTCGCTTTCGATGCGATGGTTTTTACCTGTCATTCGTATCAAGCCAGGATGTTGAATGGTGTATGATTCGCGCTTTGTTCGTGCGTGTCCAGAGGTCTCTCGCGATGGGTCTCCGAGCATTGTCGCCGGTCGACGGCCGCTATGCAGCGAAGGTCGACGGTCTGCGTGCCGTACTCAGCGAATACGGCCTGATCCGCTACCGGGTGCTCGTCGAGGTTCGCTGGGTCCAGTGGCT
>CAZTAE010000550.1:0-1684 GCA_964611535.1 uncultured Woeseiaceae bacterium | reverse complement strand
GACGGCGGCCGCTTCGTCTGGGACAAGTTCACGGACCAGGTCCTGGTCGACGACGCCGGGCGCAGAATCGATCCTTTTCCGAAGTACCCGATCCACGGACGCTACCGCCTCGAGGGCGAGCGAGTGATCTTCGATTCGTACACCGGCGAGGAGCTCCCGGACATGTACCTGCGGAGCGACGAGCGCCGCTCCTGGCTCCTGACCGCCGAGCAGTTCGAGCGCTGGCAGGGAACTGACACGCCGCCCGACTGTCCGTTGATACTCGGCGACGGCCGGTAATCTGGCCGTGCCGCGAGCGCCGCCTGCCGCCGGTACTCCCGCCAACACTGAAACTGAGGAATACTTCCTTCCCGCGGCGGCAGCAGAATGATGAGCTATGCGTCTCGTACACGAGGCGCGTCGGGGACACTTCAATGAAGGGATTTGCCGCGGCAGCAGTATGCGCTGCCATGCTGTTCCCGGCCTCGCATGCGGCGGCCACGGGTGCCATCACCGTTACCCATTTCGAGCCCTTGCAGAGGCTCGACGTCGACAAGTCCCGGCCGGCAGCCGCAAGCAAGCTGGAGCACCCGGAGACGGTTGCCGTCCGGTTCGATGCCCTGGGTCGCGCCTTTAACCTGCAGCTGGAGCCCAACGACCGCCTGCTGGCAGGCAATGCGCGCAGGGCATTCACGGGCGATGCCCGGGCTTTCCGCGGGCACCTCGCGGGCAGTCCCGGGAGCTGGGCGCGCATCGTGCTTGCGGACGGCCTGCCCCGCGGGATCATCGTGGACGGCGGTCACGTGTACGCCATCGAAGCGCCGGGCGACAGTGCCGTCACGGCCGCCTCCCCGGTGATCTACCGCCTGGCCGACGTCGTCGTCGAACCCGGTACCCTGCGCTGTGGTGCGTCGATGTCCGGCAGTGCCGCGCAAATGTTCGGCAAAGTCGTGGGCGAGCTCGACAAGGCGATGGCTCAGGCGCCGGGGGCCACGCGGCAGATCGACATCGGTGCCATCGGCGACTTCGAGTTCTTCGACGACAACGGCGGCACGTCGGAAGCCGAGATACTGACCCGTCTCAACAACGTCGACGGCATCTACAGCGAGCAGCTCGGCGTGCAGGTCCACGTCGAGGAGCTGGAGGTGTTCGCGGATTCTTCCGATCCCTTCAGCGACACGACGGACGCGAACGACCTGCTCGACGAGCTGGTGTCTTATCGGATGAACACGCAGTCGCAGAGAAGCCAGGGCCTCACGCACCTGTACACGGGGCGGGACCTGGACTCGAACACGGTGGGCATAGCCTTCACGGGCGTCCTGTGCCATCCGAGCCACGGCGCCGGGCTGACCCAGGCCGGCGGCAGTCCCACTTTCGACAGCCTGGTTGCGGCGCACGAGATCGGCCACAACTTCGGCGCGCCGCACGACGGCGAGAGCGGCTCTGCCTGCGAAGCGGAAACGGGCGAGTTCATCATGGCGCCGACGTTGAACGGCAGCGACGAGTTCTCCCAGTGCAGCATCCAGCAGATGCAGCCGAATATCGACGCGGCATCCTGCATCGTGCCGCTGCCGAGCTCCGATATGTCGCTGGTGCTGGACGGCTCGCTCGAGCCCCTGCTCCTGGGCAACTCGACGACGGTGCGATTCAAGGCCACGAACGTCGGGACGGAGACGGCGGAGAACGTCGCTGTCAGCGTGGGGCT
>CAZTAE010000549.1:0-1687 GCA_964611535.1 uncultured Woeseiaceae bacterium | reverse complement strand
GTCGGAAAGGATGCTGCACAGGACTGCCTGATCGATATTGCCTCCCGACAACACCGCGGCAACGTTTCGGCCGCCGGATCGCGCAGAAGCAGCCGCTGCGGCCGCAACCGCGCCCGCCCCCTCGACCACCAGGTGATCGCGGATGGCCAGCCTGCACAGCGCCCGTTGCGCATCTGTCAGGGACACGACGATCACGTCATCGACGAGCTCTTCGAGGAGAGGCCACATGTCCTCCAGCACCCCGGTGGAGCCTATACCGTCTATGAACGACGGCCGTCTTTCCACTCGCGTCGGCCGGCCGGCAGATAACGCCGATGCAAGCGGCGTAGAGGTCTCCGCTTCACACGCCACGACACGTACCGGCCGCTGCAGTGCGCGAAACGCGAGCGCAATGCCCGTAATCAATCCGCCACCTCCGAACGGCACAACCACCGTATCCAGCTCGGGCCATTGCTCCGCAAGCTCGAGACCTATTGTGGCATTTCCCAGTATGACGCCCGCTTCGCATACGGGGTGAATGAACACGCCATCGTCGCGGCCCGTCTCCCGCGAGGACATGATTCCCCACCAATCGCTGAACGAATGGCGAACGATCGTCGCGCCCAGTGCCTCGGTCGCGGCGAGTTTCACGCCAGCCGCCGTGTCCGGTACGTGGACGGTCACCGGTACGCCGGCGTGCCGGGCAGCGAGGCCGAGTCCCTGCGCAAAATTGCCCGCGCTGGCCGTGGCGACGCCGCGCTCCAGGTCCTGGTTGGCGAGCATTCCCAATACGACCGATCCGCCTCGGATCTTGAAGGAGCCGAGGGGCTGAAGGTTCTCCGCCTTCAAGCGCACCTGCCGGTGATCCTGTGCCTCCCCCTGGAGCAAAGGAGATCTGATGACCGTTGGATGCAGCATTCGCGCGGCTGCTCCGAGCTGCTCCAGAGTGGCCCCGGATACGACCTGTGCAAGGGTCCGGCCGCCACGCTGCAAGCCTTGTGTGCCTGTCTCCATCCTGTCCTCCGGCTCCCGGCGGGGTGGGAAAATTCTATCGCGTCGACGAGGTGTGACGGCCTGCCCGACAAGTCGTGTAGGCGGCCTAAAGATCGAGTGCCTTCATGAGGTCGTCACGTCGGCACCGTTGCAGCAGTTCCCGGATTTCGTCCCGATCCTCGACACCGGGGCGAAAGCTGCCGTCCTGAAGCAGGCAGCGCGAAAGAAGCTTTATGGCCTGGACTTCCCTGCCCGCTGCCAGCAGGCGCGGCAGATATTCCCGGGCCAGCATGAGCGCGGCATCCTTCGTCTCCCAGGCGAACGTTTCATCGATGTACCAGCGCCATGCGCCGTCGTCATCCGTTTCCTCGCGCAGCGCCTTTCGGATGTGTGCGATACCGCCCCTGCGGTTCTGCCGGCTGAAAAGGCCGTACGCGTGCGTCAGCACTCGCCGTCTCGCCTGCTTCTGCCGCGCGTCCAGGGCCGCCTCGTCCGGCTCGACCGGATCGGGTATCGATGCCGCGAGTTCGAGGTTTTTCTCAGCGCACAGCCCACCGGTCAGGGTAAAGAGCAGGAACAGCGCGTACCAGCCGGCGGCCATGGCTGCGATACCTGACACGCCCCCGGACCCGGACAGGTCGAGCAGGAGGACAGCCGCCAGAAGCGTCGCCGGCGCCAGCGCGTACGAGGGCCCGCAGGCGCCGATTACCCGTGC
>CAZTAE010000548.1:0-1695 GCA_964611535.1 uncultured Woeseiaceae bacterium | reverse complement strand
TTCGGCGAGCTGGTCGTCGGCGACACCGGCGACGCGAAGCTGCTGGACGAGCTGTTCGGGCGCTACCGGATCGATACCGTGATGCATTTCGCGGCGCACACGATCGTGCCCGAGTCCGTCGCCGATCCCCTGAAGTACTACCGCAACAACACCGCCAACAGCCGCACGCTCCTCGAGTGCGCCGCGAAGCACGAGGTGGCGCACGTCGTGTTCTCGTCGACCGCCGCCGTCTACGGTATCCCGCCCGGCGGCCGGGCCTCCGAGGACTCGCCGACGCAGCCGATCAACCCCTACGGCACCTCCAAGCTGATGACCGAGTGGATGCTGCGCGACCTCGCGGCAGCCGGCGGACCCGCCTACGTGGCGTTGCGCTATTTCAACGTCGCCGGCTGCGACCCCTCCGGGCGCATCGGCCAGTCGACGCCGAAGGCGACCCTGCTGGTCAAGGTCGCCTGCGAGGCGGCGGTCGGCAGCCGGCCGCACGTGGCGGTCTTCGGCACCGACTACGAGACGCCCGACGGCACGGGCTTGCGGGACTACATCCACGTCGAGGACCTGGCCGGTGCGCATCTGGACGCCCTTGGGTGGCTGCGGGACGGCGGGCGCTCGATGACGCTGAACTGCGGCTACGGCCACGGCTACAGCGTCCGCGAGGTCCTGCAGGCGGTGGAGCGAGCGCATGGCCGGCCGCTCAACGTAACCGAGGAACCGCGGCGTCCGGGCGATCCGCCGATCCTGATCGCCGAGGCCGACGAGATCCGCAAGGTGCTGGGCTGGCAGCCCGCGTACGACGATCTCGACGTGATCGTCGAAACGAGCCTGGCCTGGGAGCGCAAGATCGCGGCACGCGACCCTGCCGCTTACTGGCCGTCCTGAAGCCCCGCGGGGCGCCAGCGAGAGCCCGCGCAATCGGTGAGGGATAGGGGCTAGAATCCGGCCATGAGAATCCCCCGTCCAAGATCGCTCAACGGCTTGATCCTGGTCGGCTTTGGCCTGGTTGCGCTGCCGCTGCTCGTGGCCGTCGTGTGGGCGCTCGTCAGCCTCGACAGGCTGGCCGCGCAGAGCGAGCAACTGATCATCAACGGCGTGGCCGCGACGGAGAACAACCGGGCGCTGGCGCAGCAGGTGGATTCGCTCGAAAGGCTCGCGCGCCAGTACCTCGTCCTGCGCGCGGACGACAGCATCGCGCTCATGCAACAGGACCAGCAGGGGATCGAGGCCACGCTCGATCGCATCCTGCCGCTCGCGCAGCAGGCCGAGGCCACCGACCTGACGAACTCCATCCGGGCCGGCGCCGCGCGCATCGTCAACCGGCTGGCCGACCCGGACCTCGCGGAAAGCGAGGGCCAGGAGGCGATCGCGGCCTTTTCCGGCCTGCGCCAGGAGGTGACGCAGCTTTCGTCCATCCTGAGCGCTCACATCGACGCGGAGCTCAACAAGCTCCAGGAAAGCATGCAGCGCGCGCAGCAGGTATCCGCATGGCAGACGGCGGCACTCGTTCCCGGGACCATCCTGCTGGTGCTGTTCTTCACGCTGCTCGTCGCCCGCCCCATTCGCCAGATCGACACCGCCATCCGTCAGCTCGGCCAGAGCGGCTTTTCGCGGCCGATCCGCATCAAGGGCCCGACCGACCTCGAGCGCCTCGGCGGCCAGCTCGAGTGGCTGCGGGTGCGCCTGCTGGAGCTGGCCCAGGAG
>CAZTAE010000547.1:0-1696 GCA_964611535.1 uncultured Woeseiaceae bacterium | reverse complement strand
CGTCGGTGCCGAGCGGCACGTAGCGGCCCGGCACCCAGCGGCGTATCTGGTCCGGGACGATCTTCATGTAATCGGTCGCGGCGACGAAGGGGCCTCTGCGTCCCTTGAGGCAATCCCGGACGTAGCTCGACTTCGGCTCCGATTCCGGATGCAGCTCGTTCCAGCGCTCCGTCGCCAGCGCGTCGCGGCGCAGCTCATTGAAACTCGTGACCGACCAGACATCGGATGCGATGCCGTGGTCTTTTTCGAGCAGCTCCGAGGCCGCCTCCACCTCGCGCAATATCGTGCCCGAACCCATCAGCTGCACCCGGACATCGTCGTCGCGGCGCCGCGCGAGCTCGTACATGCCTCGGAGGATGCCTTCCTCGACGCCCTCGGGCATCGGCGGATGCACGTAGTTCTCGTTCATGCAGGTGATGTAATAGAAGACGTTCTCCTGCTCGGCAATCATGCGGCGCAGCCCGTCCTGGATGATCACCGCGAGCTCGTAGGCATACGTCGGGTCGTAGGACACGCAGTTCGGCACCACCGAGTAGAGCACGTGGCTGTGGCCGTCCTGGTGCTGCAGCCCTTCGCCCGCGAGCGTCGTGCGGCCGGCCGTGCCGCCGATCAGGAAACCGCGCGAGCGCTGATCGCCGCCCGCCCAGACGAAGTCGCCCACGCGCTGGTAGCCGAACATCGAGTAGTAGATGTAGAACGGCACCATCGGGATGTCGTGGTTGCTGTAGGAGGTGCCGGCTGCGAGCCAGGAACAGAACGAGCCGGCCTCGTTGATGCCTTCCTCCAGGATCTGGCCCTTCTTGTCCTCCCTGTAGAACATCAGCTGCTCGGCATCCTGCGGCGTGTAGAGCTGACCCTTCGACGAATAGATGCCCACCTGCCGGAACATGCCCTCCATGCCGAAGGTCCGCGCCTCGTCGGGCACGATCGGCACCACGTGCTTGCCGATGCTCTTGTCGCGGATGAGCGCCGTCAGCAGGCGCACGAAGACCATCGTCGTCGAGGCTTCACGCTCGCCCGTGCCCTCGAGCTGGTTTTTGAACACGTCGAGGCCCGGGACCTCGAGCGGCTTGCACTCGCGGCGGCGCTGCGGCAGGTAGCCGCCGAGGCTCTGGCGGCGCTCCTGCAGGTATTCCGTCTCCGTGCTGTCCTTCGCCGGCTTATAGTACGGCACCTCTTCGATCTCCTTGTCGGAGACCGGAATGTTGAAGCGGTCGCGGAATTCCTTGAGCGCGTCGCTGTCGAGCTTCTTCTGCTGGTGGGCGATGTTCTGCCCCTCGCCGGCCGTGCCGAGGCCGAAGCCTTTCACGGTCTTCGCAAGTATCACCGTCGGCCGGCCCTGGTGGCGGACCGCGCTGTGGTAGGCCGCATGGACCTTGAGCGGATCGTGGCCGCCGCGGTTCAACCGCCAGATCTCGTCGTCCGACATGTCCGCGACCATCGATTTCGTCTCCGGGTAGCGCCCGAAGAAGTGCTCCCGCACGTAGGCGCCGCCCTTGGACTTGAAGTTCTGGTATTCGCCGTCGACGCACTCCTCCATGACACGCCGCAAGAGCCCGGTGTGATCGCGGGCGAGCAGCGGGTCCCAGCGCGAGCCCCAGATGACCTTGATCACGTTCCAGCCGGCGCCGCCGAAAGCCGCCTCCAGCTCCTGGATAATCTTGCCGTTGCCGCGCACCGGGCCGTCGAGGCGCTG
>CAZTAE010000546.1:0-1701 GCA_964611535.1 uncultured Woeseiaceae bacterium | reverse complement strand
TTTCAGCGCCGCGAAGAGCCGGTCCGCCGTGCCGGGCACGCCGATCATGCCGGAGCCCTCGAGGTTCACCAGCGCCATGCCGCCGACCGCGGTGATGCCCTTGATCAGGTCGGTCGCCCGCAGGCCGGCGCGAATATGGCTGCCCGCCTTGCCGGGCGAGAAGGTATTGCGAATCAGCACCGGGATGTCGTGCTCGACGGCGGGTCCCAGCGTCTGCGGGTGGATCACCTTGGCGCCGAAGTAGGCGAGCTCCATCGCCTCGTGATAGGACAGGCTCTCGATAACCTGCGCTTCGGGGACGCGGTTCGGGTCGGCGCTCATAACGCCGTCCACGTCCGTCCAGATGCTGAGCTCCGAGGCCCCTGCCAGCGCGGCGACGATGGACGCGGAGAAGTCGCTGCCGTTCCTGCCGAGCGTCGTCTGCCGGCCGCGCTCGTCGCTGGCGATAAAGCCGGTGATCACCACGATGTCCGTGCCGAAGTCCGGCAGGACCGCCGCCCATTTCCGGCGCGATTCCTCCCACAGCACCGTCGGGCCCAGCTCGCTCTGGCGGACGGTGATCACCCGCCGCGCATCGAGCCAGCTGCCCGCGCGTGCCGCCCCCAGCTGCCGTTCGAGGTAGGCCGCGAGCAGGCGCGCGGACCAGATTTCCCCGTAGCCCGCCACCACGTCGCGGACCGGTGCGGCGTCCGCATCCGGCGCGCCCTGGAGAAGGTCCTCGATGTTGCCGGCGTCCCGCCGCCAGGCGTCAAGCAGCGCGTCGAGCGCCGGCCCGTTGAGGAGCGCGCGCGCGGTGGTGCTATAGCGCCGCCCGATCTCCCGGAGCCCGCGCGGCGCGCCCGCCTGTCCGGCCGACGCCGCGATCTGCAACAAGTGGTCGGTCGTGCCGCTCATGGCGGAAACGACGATGCCGAGGCGGCCGGCAGGCCGCGTCGCGACGATGTCGGCCACCCGCCGGAAAGCGGCTGCGTCCGCCAGGCTGCTGCCGCCGAACTTGTGTATTTTCCATTCTTCGTTCGCCACGACTGACGTTTACCCGGACCCGCGCAAAGCGGCTAATGATAACGACAGCATCGGCAGCCGTCGCCTGTTTTAACTGAAATCATCCGCCGCCGATGCAAGGTGGAACGGCGCGCGCTGTGACGGAAACATCGGGATGGGCGGGTGCGAAATGGTGGGGCGTGTAGGGATCGAACCTACGACCAGTCGGTTAAAAGCCGAATGCTCTACCTCTGAGCTAACGCCCCTGGCTCGTGCGCGGCATGATACCGGATGAACGGAGCATTGTAAGCTGCACGCGCCGTACGCACCGTCTCCCGAATCGACAGACCTCCGCTTGCCGGGTCGATGAAGAGTGCGGCTAGCGGCCCTCGTCATCCATGCGCCGCAGGCGCTGGTCGGCAAGGCGCGCGGCGGCTGAATCGCCGAACTCCCTCACGACGCGATTAAGAGCGCCTCGTGCCTCGTCCCAGCGTTGCAGCTCGTAATTGGCGTAGCCCGTTTTCAGGAGCGCATCGGGCACCTTGCGCGAGCGCGGATACTGCTCGATGACGACGTCGAACTCTCTCAGCGCGTCTTCGAAGCGATCCGTAACGTAATAGGACTCGGCCAGCCAGTACTGGGCGTTGTCCGCGAGCTGGCTGTCCGAATAGCTCTCCAGGAACTGCTCGAAGGCCATTGCGGCGTCGTCGTAGCGCTGTT
>CAZTAE010000545.1:0-1703 GCA_964611535.1 uncultured Woeseiaceae bacterium | reverse complement strand
TCCCACTCCGGCTCGAGCGGCGTGACGTTGACGATGATCCCGCAGCGCGCGTAGGTGGACTTGCCGAGGCAGATCGTGAGGACGTTGCGGGGAATGCGGAAGTACTCGACGGTGCGCGCCAGGGCGAAGGAGTTGGGCGGAATGATGCAGACGCTGGCTTTCTTGTCGACGAAGCTCGACTGGTCGAAGGCCTTGGGATCGACGACGGCGGAGTCGATGTTGGTGAAGACCTTGAACTCGTCGGAGCAGCGGACGTCGTAGCCGTAGCTCGAGGTGCCGTAGGAGACGATGCGGTCGCCGCCGTTGACCCGGACCTGGCCGGGCTCGAACGGCTCGATCATGCCTTTTTCGGCCATGCGGCGGATCCAGCGATCCGACTTGATGCTCAAGTCAGCTGTCCTCGACGACGATGTTGGGGAAGCGGCGGCTGTAGTCCTTGCCCTGCATGGCGAGGCGCGCGGACATGCGGCGGGCGGTCTGCATGAAGGCCTGGGCTGCCGGACTTTCGGGATCGGCGACGACGGTGGGGTTGCCGCTGTCGGTCTGCTCGCGGACCTTGAGGTCGAGGGGCAGCTGGCCGAGGAGGTGGACGTCGAAGTCGGCGGCGAGGCGCTCGCCGCCGCCGCTGCCGAAGATCGGCTCCTCGTAGCCGCAGTTGCTGCAGACGTGCGTGCTCATGTTCTCGACGATGCCGAGGACGGGGACGGAGACCTTGCGGAACATCTGCAGGCCCTTGCGGGCGTCGAGCAGGGCGATGTCCTGCGGGGTGGTGACGATGACGGCGCCGCTGACGGGCACCCGCTGTGACAGGGTGAGCTGGATATCCCCGGTGCCGGGCGGCATGTCGACGATCAGGTAGTCGAGGTCGTGCCAGCGGGTCTGGTTGAGCAGCTGGTTCAGGGCTTGCGTGACCATGGGACCGCGCCAGACCATCGGCTGGTCGGGATCGATCAGGAAGCCGATGGACATGACCTGCAGCCCGTGCGCGGACAGCGGGTTCATGGTCTTGCCGTCCTCGCTGGTGGGGCGTTGTCCGACGAGACCGAGCATGAGCGGCTGGCTGGGGCCGTAGATGTCGGCGTCGAGAACGCCGACGGCGGCGCCGTCGCGGGCGAGCGCGAGGGCGAGATTGGCGGCGACGGTGGATTTGCCGACGCCGCCCTTGCCGGAGGCGATGGCGATGATGTTGCTGACCCCCTCGAGGGGCTTGAGATTCGGCTGCACGCCGTGAGCGGCGATCCGGCTGCCGAGCGCGACGGCCGCTTCCTCGACGGCAGCCGCAGACTTCAGCGTGTCGGCGAAATAGCGCTGGAGGCCGTCGCGGACGGTGGCGGCGGGGAAACCGAGCTCGATTTCGGCACTGGCGCGGCCTGCGCCGGACGTCGCCTCGCGCACGCGCCCGACTTCCCGGAGCGGCTGGTCGATGCCGGGCACGATGCTCGCGGCGAGCGCTTCCTTCAGGTCAGAATCTGATGACAATGTCACACTTCAGGGCATCTTATCGGGTTAAATTTGAACCGGCCGCACGAAATGGCGGCCGGACAACGCCATTGTAACGCATCGGCAAAGCCCGGGGAGACGGCGGCCGCGAGGCTGGATCGGGGGCCGGCAGCGATGTGGCATAATGCTGCTTCGGTCCGTGAGAGAGCGACTGCGGAAATTCCGTTCCCACCGGGCGTCGCGGCCGATCCGGCTATAGCGAA
>CAZTAE010000544.1:0-1708 GCA_964611535.1 uncultured Woeseiaceae bacterium | reverse complement strand
GCGGCCGGCGATTCTTCGACCATCCGCTCGCCGCAGGGTGACGTCGTCGTCCATCCCATAGAACACGCGACGTTCGTGCTCGAGGCGGAAGCCCTGAAGATAGCCGTCGATCCTGTCGGCGGCGTCGAGCGCTTCACGACCTTCGATGGCCTGCAACTTGCCCTGGTGACCGACATCCACGGCGATCATTTCAATGCGGAGACGCTGCAGGCCCTGGCGGACCACGGCGCCTCGATCGTAGCGCCGGCTGCTGTTGCCGAGCAGATGGATGACGGGCTGCGCGCGTCCACCACCGTGCTCGCAAACGGCGAGACCACGAGGGTGCGCGGCATCGCCATTGAGGCGATTCCGATGTACAACCTGACCGAAGGGCGCGACTTTCATGAGAAGGGCAGGGGCAACGGCTACGTCCTCGAGCTTTCCGGACTGCGCCTCTACGTGAGCGGTGACACGGAAGGTGTTCCGGAGATGCGTGAGCTCGAGGATATCGATGCTGCATTCGTCTGCATGAACCTGCCCTATACAATGGACGTCGAGCAGGCGGCGGACGCTGTCGTCGACGTCAAGCCGCGCATCGTCTATCCCTACCACTACCGTGGCCAGCCGGGATTCAGCGACGTCGGCCGATTTGAGGAACTGGTGAAGTCGGCGGATGCCGGGATCGAGGTGCGGCAGCTCGACTGGTATCCGGGGGACTGACAGCCGGCGGATATCCGGGCGCCCATCGGCTCCGTTCCTGCGGCAGGACGCAACTAACGCGGCGGTTCGCCTGTCCCAATCACAGGTGTAGCCATGAGGTATTGCGCATGCCGGATCTCGCCCCGATCTCGAGCGCTTCGACGATGAAGCGGCTTCCCGTTGTTGCCGGCGCGGCCCTGTGCTGTCTTGCCCTCCTGACCTCATGCGGGACGACGGAGATCGCCAATGCACCGCCCTCCGTGGTCGAGGATTGCCGGCGCGAAGTCGCGCTCATCGCCGAGAGAGAACCGGAGCTCGCGCGGATGGACCGGCTGCCCGGCGGCGAGGCGGGCCCGACCGGCGACGTGCTGGAGGATGCGCGGACGGCAAGGGAGGAGGCGGGGCAGGAGGGGCTGGCCGGCTGGCCCGAAGACGCTCTTCTCTACCGTTGCCTGGCGAGCCGCGGCGTGGAGCTGACCGACGAGCAGGCGCGAACTCTGGCCGAGTGGGAAGGGAAGGCGGAGCCGGGCGAGCGCGACTAACCGTTGCGGCCGCCGGCGCGCGCGTTTCTCCAGACCCCGATCGTCGCTTGCATATCGCCCCCGTCTGGCGCGCCCGCCTGATCCGGAGGCGGCACGACCCAGTGTGGCACGTATATTGCTTGTTTATTGGCGCGCGGTGACACCCTGTTGGCGAGTGTCAGCAGTCCTGCCATCCGGCACCGCGACGATCTTCCCGGAAAGCTCAAGCGGAGGTGCGACAGATGAACAAGTACGTATTAGCAGGCGCCGGCGTGGCATTACTGGCCGGTTGCCAGACGTTGCGCAATATCGACAACCCGCTGGCGACCGCCTACAGCGATTTCGACCGCGACGGCGATGGCGTCATCAGCCGGCAGGAGGCGCAGGAACTGCCAGCGCTGTCGAACAACTTCGAGCGCATCGATACGAACAGCAGCGGTGGTATCGACAATAGCGAGTACCAGGCCGCCGCGATGCACATCGCCGCTCTCAGATTCGAAGAGGTCGAC
>CAZTAE010000543.1:0-1712 GCA_964611535.1 uncultured Woeseiaceae bacterium | reverse complement strand
GACCAGGGGAAAGGTGCGAGCCGCCGCCTGCGTCGGGAAGGCAAGATTCCTGCAATCCTCTATGGCGGCGGAAGGCCGCCGCGGGCCATCACGCTGGACCACAACAAGATCCTGCAGCAGCTCGACCACGAAGCGTTTTATTCCAGCGTCCTGACGATCAAGGTCGGCGAGAAGAGCCAGCCGGCGATCCTCAAGGACCTGCAGCGCCATCCCGCCAAGCGGCAGATCCTGCACATGGACCTGCAGCGCATCGTGGAAGGCGAAAAGATCCGGATGCACGTGCCGCTGCACTTCATGGGCGAGGATGTGTCGCCGGGCGTGAAGCAGGGCGGCACCGTTTCGCGCCTGATGACGGACGTCGAGATCAGCTGCCTGCCAAAGGACCTGCCAGAGTACATCGAGGTGGACATCTCCGGGCTGGACATCGACGACATGCTGTACCTGTCGGACGTCAAGGCGCCCGAGGGCGTGGAGCTCACGGAGCTCGCTTACGGCGAGGAGCACGATCATGCCATCGTCTCGGTCCACATCATCCGCGCCGCACCGGTCGAGGAAGAGGTCGAGGCGCCGGAGGCCGAGGAGCCCGCCGAGGGCGAGCGGGAGGCCCCCGAGGAGGGCGGCGAAGAATCGGAAGACTGATTGCCGTCAGCCGTTGGAACGGAAAGGCCGCCGGGTGCCGCCGGGCGGCCTTTTTCGTGGAGCACGCGCCGGTGATGCCCTGTCGGGCGAAGCCTCGCGCCTTTTGCGTATAACATGCCGTCATGAGTTCGCACCTCACTGTCATCGCGGGACTCGGGAACCCGGAAGCGCGCTACGCGCGGACCCTGCACAACGCCGGCTTCTGGTTCGTCGACGCCCTCGCGTCGAAGGAAGGCGGTGAATTCCGTCTCGAGAAGCGCTTCGATGCCGAGGTCTGCAAGGTCGGTATCGCCGGCAGCGAGATCTGGCTCGTCAAGCCGCAGCGGTTCATGAATCTGAGCGGCGGCCCGGTCCGCGCGGTGCTCGATTACTACCGGCTGCCCGTCGAGTCCCTCCTCGTCGCCCATGACGAGATCGACCTGCCGCCCGGCGTCGCGCGCCTGAAGAAGGGCGGCGGGCACGGCGGCCACAACGGCCTGCGCGACGTGGCGACGCACTGCGGGCGCGAGTTCATGCGCCTGCGCCTCGGCGTGGGCCACCCCGGCTCCAAGGAGCTGGTAACCGGCTACGTGCTGAAGCGCGGGCCGGAAGACGTGGAAAGGGCAGTGCTGGAGGCCGTCGACCGCGCCATCGACGTGCTGCCGGTGCTGGTCGAGCGCGGCTTGGAGCTGGCGATGAACCGCCTGCACACCGATCCGGGCAGGCAAGATGGCGATTAAGTGCGGCATCGTTGGCTTGCCGAACGTCGGCAAGTCCACGCTCTTCAATGCGCTGACGGCCGCAGAGATCCCGGCCGAAAACTACCCCTTCTGCACGATCGAGCCGAACGTGGGGGTGGTGCCCGTGCCCGACCCGCGGCTTGCGGTGCTGGCCGGTATCGCGAAGCCGCAGAAGGTGATCCCGACGACCATGGAGTTCGTCGACATTGCGGGGCTCGTCGCGGGGGCCTCGCACGGTGAGGGCCTCGGCAACCAGTTCCTCGCCAATATCCGCGAGACGAACGCCGTCGCCCACGTGGTGCGCTGCTTCGAGAACGACGACGTGGCGCACGTGTCGGGCGCGGTCGACCCGGT
>CAZTAE010000542.1:0-1715 GCA_964611535.1 uncultured Woeseiaceae bacterium | reverse complement strand
GGACGGTGGCGCAGCGACTCGGCGGTCGGTTTTTGGTAAAAGGCGGCCATTGGGGGACAAGATGGCCGAATCTCCGTTCCGGAAGACCGATGACGATGCGCAGGCGGAGCTCATCCAGCTTCGCCGCAAGCTGAGCCGCCTGACGGCGCAGGTCGCGCGCAACACGAAGATCCTGCAGATGTCGCAGGAGCGCGAGCTCGCGCTCCTGCAGTCGGAGGACATCCCGACCCTGTTCCGGCAGATGCTCGAGGGGCTGAAGGCCAGCTACCAGCTCGAGACCGTGACGGTGGTGCTGTGCGATCCGGACCACGACGTGCGCCACCTGATGGAGGCGGCCGGCACCCGGCCCGAGCAGCTGCCGGGACTGCAGTTCGTGGAGTCGCTGACCGGCCTGACGCCGAATTACGTGGCGCTGCGCAAGCCGTGGCTGGGCGACTATCGGCGGCCGGATCACCAGCTGCTGTTTCCGCACGATCGTCGCTTGCGCTCGATCGCCATCCTGCCGCTGACTCACAAGGGCCGCCTCATCGGCAGCATCAACTTCGGCAGTGATGATGCGGACCGCTTCACTGCCACGCACGCCACGGATTTTTTCTCCCACCTGGGGATCATCGCCTCCTTCGCGCTCGAGAACGTCGTCAACCGGGCGCGGCTCTTGCGCAGCGGCTTTACCGACGTCCTCACCGGCTGGCACAACCGGCGGTATCTGCAGGTGCGACTCGCGGAGGAGCTGGCCAGGGCGCGCCGCGACCGGTCGACGCTCGTGTGCCTGATGCTCGACCTGGATCATTTCAAGCAGATCAACGACACCTGGGGACACGGCGCCGGCGACGAGGTATTGCGAGAGCTGGCGCAGCGCATCGAATCACGGGTGCGGGACAGCGACGTGGCGGCACGCTACGGGGGTGAGGAATTCGTCATCCTGCTGCCGCATACGGACGTTGCCGCCGGCGAGCTGCTGGCGGAGCGGATACGGCACACGGTCTCCGAGTCCCCGGTCGCCTTCGGCTCGGGTCACGAAGTGCGGGTAACCGCCTCGATCGGCATCGCCAGCGCGACTCCGGGTCCCGACGACGGGGATCTGAAGAACCTGGGGGAAAGTCTCCTGGCGCGTGCCGACGTCGCCCTGTACAGCGCGAAGGCGGCCGGGCGCGACCGGATCGTGGTCGGCCGGCAGTAGCGGCCGGTAGCCAGGTGCGCGGGCATATGTGATAATGAGAAGCATTATCATTAACGACAGCTCGGATCCCGACTATGCACCTGGTACCTGCGGGCGGCCGCTGGCCCGCGATCCTTTCGCTCGTCGCCGCGACGGCACTCGCCGGCTGCGGTCCCTCGACCCCCGACACGGAGTCGTCTGCCGGCCCTGAGGCCGTCGTCGTCTATTCGGCGCGCGCGGAGCAGCTGATCCAGCCGATCTTCGACGCCTATACGGAAGCGACCGGCGTGCCGATCCGCTATACGACCGACAGCGAACAGCCACTGATCCAGAAGCTGCTCGCGGAGGGGGGCACCACCCCGGCGGATCTCCTGCTGACGGTCGATGCCGGCAACCTCTGGTATGCCGCCGAGCAGGGCGCGCTGCGCCCGACGTACTCGGAGACGCTGGAGCAAAACATTCCGGAGCACCTGCGCGATCCGGAGAACATGTGGTTCGGGCTCTCCGTCCGCGCCCGCACGATCGTCTACAGCACGGAGCGCGTCGACCCGGCGGA
>CAZTAE010000541.1:0-1720 GCA_964611535.1 uncultured Woeseiaceae bacterium | reverse complement strand
TCGACGATCTGCAACTGCACCAGCCGGGCGACGACGAGTCCGACGAGAAGCGCACAGAATGCCGACGCGATGAGGATTCGGCCGGCGAACAGCCGCTTCTCGCGATGATGGTCCTTGATCGCTTCGAGCAACCGCATCCGGCGCTTACCCCGTCTCCTGCACGCGGTAGTGCACGCCGGAGAACACGAGCGAGACGACCGGCCAGAGGATCGTGCCGGTGACGACCGGGCCCCAGTAGGTCATCGCGGTGGCGTGCGTGCCGGCGACACCGTTGATCCAGAACAGGATGAACTGGTAGAGGGCCAGCAGGCCGAGGACCATCAGGCTCATCTGCGACATCGGGAAGACCCGCAGTTGCAGGTGAAACTTCACCGTCAGGTAGGTGATGAACGACAGCGCCAGGGCATGCTGGCCGAGCAGCGTACCGTGCGCGACGTCGAGCACGATGCCGACGATCCACGCGGTGCCGACGCCGACGGTTCGCGGCAGCGTCATCGACCAGTATATAAGTGTCAGCGCGATCCAGTCGGGCCGCCACTGGCCGGCCCAGTCCGGCAACGGCACCGTGGCCAGGAGCAGCGCCGCGACGATGCAGATTATCACCGGTCCCCGCTGTCGCCCCGCGTCACTCATCCTGCGCTCCGGCGTCGTTCGCTGCGCCTTCCGAAGATGGCGCAGCGGCTTCCACGGCCGGCTCCTGCGGAGGCGGTGCCTCGTCCTCTTGCGGAGGCGGTGCCTCGTCCTGTTGCGGAGACGTGAGCAGCATCACTTCCCGTACCTGGTTCAGCGCGGCGGTCGGCGCCGCAGTAACGTCCGCGAACGGACTCTGCGGGATGCGCGTGACGGTATCGACGACGGCGACCGGGTAGCCGGGCGGAAATGCCCCGCCGAGTCCGGAGGTCACCAGCAGGTCGCCGTTGTCGATGTCCGCGTTGTTCGGCAGGAACGGCAGCTCGAGGCGATTGAACTCGCCTGTCCCGACGGCGATCGTGCGCAGTCCGTTGCGGTTGACCTCCACCGGCAGGGCGTGGTCCGGGTCGCTGATGAGGACGCCCTGCGCCGAAAGCAGCCCTGCCTCGATGACCTGACCGACGACGCCGTCCGCGTCGATCATCGCCTGGCCGTTGAAGACGCCGTCGCGTGTACCCTTGTCGATCACCAGCACGTGACGAAAGGGATTCGAGCTGACGGACATGATCTCGGCCACCTGCACTTCGTCGCGCACGCGGTTGGTGGCGTCGAGCATGGCGCGAAGGCGGACGTTCTCCGCCTCCAGCGCAGCGAAACGCTGGAGCCTTGCGTGCGTGAGCAGGCGTTCGGCGTTGAGGCGGCTGTTTTCGAGCAGCAGCGCGTTCCGGCTCGCCGTGGTCTCGCCGATCCATCGCCAGAGGGAGACGGGTGCGTCGACGACGACGTGCAACGGGTAGACTGCGGCGCCGATCGCCTTCCGCACCGCGTCGAGGTGATTTTCGCGATGATCGATGACGAGGAGCAGGATGCTCAGGGCGGCCAGCAGCAACAGCCGGAGCCCCAGCGCCGGCGTTCTGCTGAACCGATGCTGGCTGGCGGAGCTCGCCGCTACCATCAGGGAACCGAGTACGCGGTTCTGTACCGCGGGGAATCGTCAGGCATGACTTGCCGGATTCCGGTCATCGCCAGCTAGTAGGCCCTGTTGACCATTACTTTACGCGTCCTGCCGGGCCCGTTTTTCGCCAGGCGA
>CAZTAE010000540.1:0-1721 GCA_964611535.1 uncultured Woeseiaceae bacterium | reverse complement strand
CGGGCGGCGCGCCGGAAGTGCCGCTCGTCCTTGCCGTCGCCGACCAGCACGAAGTGCAGCTCCGGGTGGGAATCCTTCAGCTCTCGCGCGACCTCGAGGATGGTGCCCTGCCCCTTGTGGCTGTGATCGAGCTCGCCGACGTGGCCGATCACCGTCTTGCCGTTGCGCCTGCCCATGACGTCGGAATACGCGTCGTGGCCGTTCAGCATGTTCGCGTGCGCGTCCGGCACCACCTGGCAGGCGATGTCGGCGTACTGGGCGTTGATGGTCCTCGCGATGGAAGACGAGATCGCGACGACGCAGCTCGCGCGCCGGTACGCCCGCGTCCGCACCCAGGTCTTTCCCGAGGCATGGTCGATGCGCCTCGTGAGCACGTACGGCGTGCCGGACGCCCACTGCAGCAGCCAGCCGGCGTGCGCCGACCGGGCCTCGTGCGCATGGACCACGCTCGCGCCTTTGGCGGCCAGGGCGGCCGGCAGCGGATGCGCCACGACTTCCACGAGGTCGAGCCCGTCGACGTCGCGAATGCGCGACACCAGGGGACTGCCATGGCGCACGACAAGCCGCTGGCGCCAGTTCCTGGCGGCCAGTTCACGGACCAGCAATTCGGTCTGCCGCTCGCCGCCGCGGTATCCCCTGGCGAGGTTGATGTGACAGATTCGCTGATCGCTAGCTCTATCGGGTGTCGAAGCCATACGGTGTCCGTCGACGCGGCCGGCGCGAGAGCACCCGCCGGCCGCAACGTCAGTGGTATCTGGAATCAGCCCAGGCGGTCGCGCGGCCATATTGTAAGCGCAAAACGGCCGGGGTACGCGAACCGGTCACCATTACGCATAAAGCGGCCGTGGGGCGTCCCGGGGGCCGTCGCGCGCCGGCGGCACCGGACCCGGCGATCAGCGGCCCTCCGGCGCCTCCGGCCTCTCGAGGACCAGGTTCGTCTTCTCCCCCTGCATGCGCGCGACGATGACGGCACAGCACGAGTCGCCGAAGATATTGATGCTGGTGCGGACCATGTCGAGGATGCGGTCGAACACCATCAGGACGCCGATCGCCTCCACCGGCAGCCCTATCGCCGTCAGGATGATCGCGATCGCGACCAGCGAGGCGGCCGGCACGCCGGCGACGCCGATGGAGGTCATGAGCGCGATCACGACGATGGTGAACTGCGTGCCGAAACTCAGGTCCAGTCCGTAGGCCTGGGCCAGGAACATCGCCGCCGCGCATTCGTAGAGCGCCGTGCCGTTCATGTTGACGGTGGCGCCGAGCGGCAGCACGAAGCTCGAGATCTTGTTGGAGACGCCGGCGTTCTTCTCCACGCAGTCCATCGTAATCGGCAGCGTCGCCGAAGACGACGCGGTCGAGAACGCGGTCAGCATCGCCGGCGCCATCGCCGGATAGATCTTCCAGGCAGTGACGCGGCCGAACACCTTCAGGAACAGCGGCAGCACGACGAACGCGTGCGTGAACAGTGCCGCCAGCGTGGTGAGAAAGAATGTAAACAGCGGGCCCGCCGCCTCGAACCCCGTCTCCGCGACGACGGCCGCCACGAGGCCGAACACGCCGATCGGCGCGAACAGCATGATCCACTGCGTCATGTGCATCATGACGTTGAAGACGCCGTCCCAGAACCTGAACAGCGGCTCGGCGCGGTCGTGGCCGACGCGGGTCATGAAGTAGCCGAACAGCAGGGCGAAGAAGATGATGGCGAGCATCTCGTTGCC
>CAZTAE010000539.1:0-1729 GCA_964611535.1 uncultured Woeseiaceae bacterium | reverse complement strand
TATTCCTTGAACTGGCTTTCGATGATGCCGCGCTTCTCCTCGACGACCAGCACCTCGTGCTTGCCGCGCACGAAATCCAGCGCCCCGTCGTGCGCCAGCGGCCACACCATGCCGACTTTGTAAACGTCGAGCCCGATACGATGCGCCTCCCGGCGATCGACGCCGAGCAGGCGGAGTGCCTCCATCAGGTCGAGGTGTCCCTTGCCGGTCGTGACGATGCCGTAGCGCGCATCGGGCACGTCGAAGATCTTGCGGTCGATCGGATTGGCATCGGCGAACGCCAGGACAGCTGCTTTCTTCGCCACCAGCCGTTCCTCGATCTGCGGCCCGGGGAAGTCGGGCCAGCGGATGTGCAGGCCGTCGGGTGGTGGCGTGAAATCCGGCGTCGCGAACCGCGGATCCGGCGGCAACTCCAGCGACATCGCCGACTCCACGGTCTCCGAAATCGCCTTGAAGCCCACCCACATGCCGGAGTAGCGCGACAGCGCGATGCCGTAAAGACCGTACTCCAGGTACTCGGCCACGTTGGCCGGATTCAGCACCGGCATGAACCAGGCGATGAAGGCTGCGTCCGACTGGTGCGGCATCGACGACGACACGCAGCCGTGGTCATCGCCGGCGACGACCAGCACGCCGCCGCGTGGCGAGCTGCCGTAGGCGTTGCCGTGCTTCAGCGCATCACCCGCCCGGTCGACGCCCGGCCCCTTGCCGTACCAGATGCCGAATACGCCGTCGACGGTCTTGTCCGGCTCCGCCTCGACCTGCTGTGTTCCCAGTATCGTGGTCGCCGCGAGGTCCTCGTTGACGGCCGGCAGGAAGTCGATCTGGTTATCGGTGAGCCAGCGCTGCGCGCGCCACAGCTCCAGGTCGTAGGCCGCGAGCGGCGAGCCGCGGTAGCCGCTGATGAAGCCGGCCGTATTCAGCCCCGCCGCCCGGTCCAGGCGACGCTGCATCAGCGGGATTCGCACCAGCGCCTGCGCACCGGTGAGGAATACGCGGCCGGACTCGCGCCGGTAGCGGTCCTCGAGCTCGTAGCGGTCGAGGAAGCTGGATCGGTCCTGCAGTGGATTGGCGGCAACCATCGAAACCCTCCGGGTCGAAACGTTGCGGTAGGACGACCGCTCATAATGACAGAACCGGAGCGAAACGGGATTCCAGAATGGCCCGGTTTTTACCGCGCTATCGGGACGTCATGCCGTAGAAAAAGAAAATCCGGTATAATTTTGCGTAAATCACCACCCAGGGTCCGGCGCCGCGGAGGCCGCAAAGCGCTCCCGCGGCGCCCCGTCGCGATGCCCTTGGGCGCGCGACGGCCGCAAACCGGAGGTACCGCCATGCTCGACCGGAAGGACCGCGCGCTCCTCAAGGCGCTGCAACAGGACAGCCGGCAGACGATGCAGCAACTGGCGGCCCGCGTCGGCATGTCGAGCTCGGCGTGCTGGCGGCGCATCCGCAGCCTCGAGGAGTCCGGCGTCATCGAACGCTACGCCGTCCTGGTCAACCCGGAGAAAGCCGGTTTCTCGCTCTCGTCCATGACGCTCGTTTCGCTGGCGAGGCACGAGGAAAAGAACGTCGAGAACTTCGTGAACGAGGTCATGCAGCATCCGGAGGTGCTGGAGTGTTTCGCCACCAGCGGCGAGGCGGACTTTCACCTGCGCGTCGTGGTCGAGGACATGGAGGCCTACAACAAATTCCTCGACGACTTCATCTTCCGCCTGCCGGGCGTCTC
>CAZTAE010000538.1:0-1730 GCA_964611535.1 uncultured Woeseiaceae bacterium | reverse complement strand
ACGTTGTTGAAGAAGAGCTCCGCCGTATCCTGGCTCTTCAGGCCCATCTTCTTCAGATTCCGCCCGCGCTCGAACCCCTCCATGCCGCGCTCGACGACGAAGAGACTCAATCCGTGGCGCTTCTCCGGATCCGTCCGCGCGACCACGACGACGAGGTCCGCATTGATGCCGTTGGACGTGTAGGTCTTGGAGCCATTGAGCAACCAGTGATCGCCCTTGTCCTCGGCACGGGTGCGGATGCCCGCGACGTCGCTTCCGGCACCGGGCTCGGTGATCGCCACGGCCAGTATCGCCTCGCCCGTCACGCACTTCGGCAGCCATCGCGCTTTCTGCTCGTCCGTGCCGAGCTCCCCGAGGTACGGGCCGACGAGCCGGTTGTGCAGCGTGATGAAGAAGCCGGCGTCCCCGTAGCGGGCGTTCTCCTCGATCAGCACCTGCTCGTAGCGGAAGTCGGAGACGCCGGCGCCGCCGTATTCCTCGTCCGCCCACATGAGGAGCAGGCCCTGGTCCCCCGCCTTGAGGAAAGCCTCGCGGTCCACGATGCCCTGCTCGTGCCAGCGGTCCGTGTGCGGCTGTATCTCCTTCTGCATGAAAGCGCGCACGGAGTCGCGGAAGATGTCGTGCTCCTCTTCGAAGATGTCCCGGCTCATGGCGGTATCCCGTGGTTGGTCCGGACCTTCACCGGCCCCTGAATTCCGGCTTGCGCTTCTCGAGGAAAGCGGCGATCCCCTCCGCGCAGTCCTCGCTGTCCCGCAATTTCGTCTGGAGCGGCGCCTCGACGTCGAAGGTCGACGCCCAGTCGCTGCCGGTGGCGAAGCGCATGGCCTTCTTGGTGGCCGCCATTGAAAGCGGAGCGCGCTCCGCCAGCGAACGCGCCCAGACCAGGCTGTCCTCGAGCAGGGAAGGCGCGGGCACCACGCGGTTCGCGAGGCCCAGTGCCAGGCAGCGCGCGGCGTCGATACGCTCCGCCTCGACACAGAGCTGGAAGGCCCTGTGGTAGCCGACCTGGTCGACGAGCAACCAGTTGAGGCCGCCGTCCGGCAACAGCGAGATCGCGGAAAACGCGGACATCAGGTACGCGTCCTCGGCCATCACGAGCAGATCGCAGGCCAGCGCGAACGACATACCGATACCTGCCGCCGCCCCACCGACAGCCGCTATGACCGGCTGGTCCATGTCCCGGATGCACTCCAGGACCGGGCGGTATTCCGACTGGAGGATTTCCTCGACCGGGCGCTTTTCCGTGGCGGCGGCTTTCAGGTCCGCCCCGGCGCTGAAGCAGCGTCCTTCGCCGGTCAGCACCACGACGCGCACCGACGCGTCGCCCGCCGCACGCTGGAATGCGGCCAGCAGATCGCGGCGCATCGCGGAGTCGAAAGCGTTCATTGCTTCCGGGCGGTGCATCGTGACGATCGCGACGCGGTCCTCCCGGCGATACCTGACGGTCTCCAGATCGTTCATGAGCCCTCCTCGGGTGCGTTCCCCGTCGATCTCGCTCGCGGCTTGTAGGTGCCGGTAGCCGTTGCACAAAGTCGCTTGTGCTCCGGGTCGAACAGCTTCGACTGGCAGAAGAAGAGCGATTTCGTGGTCCGGATCAGCTCGCCCTCCGCAACCACCGTGGCTGCCTTGTGCGGCGAGATGAAATTGCAGTTCAGGTTGATGGTCACTGACACGAGCTCCTCGGAGATCCCGTGGCTCCCGGCGACCGCGCCGGCAATGTCGAGCAGCGA
>CAZTAE010000537.1:0-1734 GCA_964611535.1 uncultured Woeseiaceae bacterium | reverse complement strand
CCGATGCTGATGACCGGCCTGGCGCTCTTCATGGGCCTGGTGCCGATCATGTACAGCACCGGCACCGGTGCCGATGTCATGAAGCGAATCGCCGCACCCATGCTGGGCGGAGTGGCGTCCGCGCTGATCCTTGTACTGATCGTCTTTCCCGCGATCTTCTCCTTGTGGCGCGGCCGAGGATTGATTGGGGAAGGCACGAATCCTTCCACGGGAGAACCGGGTAGCCGAAGGTGACGGACAGGAGAGGGACCTGAGCGCCTGATCAGTTCAGTACCAGCCCCGCAGGCCGAGAATGATTCGCCAGCCGCTCGCGTCGTCGCCCGCGTCGCGGGCAAGCTCTTCCGTGGAACCCAACTTCCGCTCCCAACCGACGCCAACGTACGGCGCCAGCTCGCGCCGGACTTCGTAGCGCAGCCGCAGGCCCGCCTCGACGCTGCTGAAGCCCGATCCGATCGCAAGCTCCGGCACATCCTGCGCCGCGACCTCGAGCTCGAGGCGTGGCTGCAGCAGGAGCCGTCGCGTGATCCGCAGGTCGTACTCGCCCTCGATGCGCGCCGTCAGGTCGCCCTCGTCCGACAGGAACGCGGCCGCGTCGACTTCGAACAGATAAGGCGCGAGCCCCTGCATGCCCAGCACGAGATGCGCGCGTTCGGGATCGGGACGAACGTCGTAGCGCAGGCCGGCCTGCAGGTCGAAAAACGGCGTGACGGCGCGGCTGTAGAGCGCCTGCAGCTCGACCGCCTCCGCCGAGCCGTCAAACAGACCCTCGCCCTCGGACTTCAGCCATAGCCGGTGGATATCGCCGCCGTACCAGCCCTGCACGTCCCACAGGTAGCTCTCGTCCCCCTCGCTGAAGCCGGTCTCGATCCGGTCGGCGACGAACGCCGCGGACGTCATGCCGCCCTCCTCCATCAACAGCCGCTCGCGCGCCGCGGCCATCGAACCGGCATCGAACAGCCGGTCGGCGGCGTGGCGGGGTCCAGCAAAGGCTTCCGGAGGAGGCGGGGATGCCGGCGGGTCTTCGTCCGGCACGGGCGGTTCCGGCGCGTCCTGCGGCATCCGGTGCTCGCGATGCTCCGTCGGCGCGGATCGGTGCCCGGCGTGCGGGTCCTCCGGGGTCCCGGAATCGTGCCCGGGGTGCTGTGCCAGCGCCGGCGCCGCTGCGCAGGCGAACAGCATGACGAGCACCCGCATCACGCGGTCTCTCCGTCGAGCGGCCGCACCGTGACGACGTTGAACATACCGGCGTGCATGTGAAACAGCAGGTGGCAGTGGAAGGCCCAGTCGCCCGGGTTATCGGCGGTCAGGTCGAAGCTGATTTTGCTGCCGGGCATGACGTTGACGGTGTGCTTCCGGGGACGGTGGCCGGCATGATCGTTGACGATCTCAAAGAAATGGCCGTGCAGGTGGATCGGGTGCTGCATCATCGTGTCGTTGACGAGCGTGACCCGCACGCGCTCGTCGCGGGCGAAACGTATGGGTTCGACGATGTCGCTGAACTTGCGCCCGTCGAACGACCACATGAAGCGCTCCATGTTGCCGGTCAGGTGAATCTCGAGCGAGCGCGTCGGCGGCCGCCGGTCGGGGTTCGGCTCCAGTGCCGCGAGATCCGCGTAGACCAGCACCCGGTGCGGCATGTCCTCGAGGCCGAGCCCGCGCTTGCCGACGCCGTCCTGCGGGTCCGGGGCGATCATGTCGACGCCGGGACCGAGCGCCATGCCGGCGGGCGCGAGC
>CAZTAE010000536.1:0-1735 GCA_964611535.1 uncultured Woeseiaceae bacterium | reverse complement strand
CTGCGGGCCGGACGCTACTACGTCAACGTGCACACGCCGGCCAATCCTGACGGCGAAGTGCGCGGCCAGGTGGCGTTCCCGCCGGTCGAGGTCCTGTTCACTGCGCTGACCGGCGACGAGGAAGTGCCGCCGGTGGCCACCGCCGCTACCGGCATTGCCGCGACCACCGTCAACCGCGAAACAGGTGCGCTGACGCTGCATCTGAACGCCGAGGGTGCCGACGACGCGACGGCCTCCCACATCCACACGGGCTTTGCCGGGCAGAACGGCCCGGTGCTGATCGGTCTCGAGCAGGACCCGGACGATGCCGGCCACTGGTCGGTGACCGGCGGGCAGTTCGACGGCGAAGGCCTCGCCGACTACCTCGCCGGCGGGCTGTACGTGAACCTGCACACGCCGGCCAATCCCGGCGGCGAGATCCGCGGCCAGATTGCGCCTCGCGACATCCAGGTGGTGTTCAGCCCGATGGACGGGGATCAGGTCGAGCCGCCGGTAGCGACCGCCGCGAGCGGGCGGGTGGCGACGACGGTTGACCTGGCCGCGCGCCGCCTGGTCGCGTTCGTCAACGCAGAGGGTGTGGATGACGCCACCTCGGCCGGCGTCCATCGCGGCGCGATGGGAGAGAACGGCCCCGAAGTGCTCGCGCTCGAGCAGACGGAGATGCAGCCGGAGCAATGGTCCGGCACGAGCGAGCAACTCGCTGCCGAGGATTTCACGGCCTACCGCGCCGGGCGCCTGTACGCACAGGTCGCAACGCCGGCCGAGCCGGATGGCGAGATCCGCGGCCAGATCGTGCCGCCCGACGCCGGGGAATTCGACGATCAGGCGCCGAGCGTCGAGCTGACGTCGCCCGGCGCCACGGTCAGCGGCAGCGTTACGCTGGAGGCGGACGCGAGCGACGACCAGGGTATCGTCGAGGTGCGCTTCCTCGTCGACGGTGTGCTGATCGACAGCGATGCGTCGGCGCCTTACTCCATCGAGTGGGATACGACGACGGTGGCGGACGGGGACGTCACATTGACGGCAGAGGCCGAAGACCCGGCCGGCAATGTCGGCACCTCCGCCGACGTGGCCGTTACCGTGGAGAACGGCACTTCCGTGACTCTGTCGCAGATTCAGACGGAGGTATTCTCGCCGACCTGTGCGGTTTCCGGCTGCCATACCGGTCCGACCGACGACGTGCTGCCGTCGGGCATGGACCTGACCGCCGGCAACAGCCATGCGTCACTGGTTGGCGTCCCGAGCCTCCAGGTGGAAGGCATCAACCGCGTCGAGCCGGGCGATCCGGACAACAGCTATCTGATCCACAAGCTCGAAGGCACGCAAGACGAGGGTGATCGCATGCCGCAAGGCGGCCCGTTCCTGGATCAGGAGACGATCAACACCATCCGCCAGTGGATCGCTGACGGCGCGCCGAACAACTGACGGCGCGGCTCCCTCCCTATAAGCATTCGCGGCGTCACACCGAGGGTGGTCCCTGGGCCGCTCGACACCGCGGGCGCCATGGAGGTAAGCTCCGCGGTGCTGTGCGACCTCGATTGCGCCGGCAGGTCAACGAGATACCCCACTCCGACCGAAACGGAGACAGTCGTGCCCCTGATTTCTCCTCTCTCTGCCGATGCCAGCGAAGAAGTTGCCGAGCTCGCCCGGTTCTTCAACGAAACCCTGGGCTTCTGCCCCAACAGCGTCCTGACCATGCAGCGCCGGCCGAACATCGCCAGCGCGTTCATCAACC
>CAZTAE010000535.1:0-1735 GCA_964611535.1 uncultured Woeseiaceae bacterium | reverse complement strand
GCGCTGTCGCTCTACCAGATGCTGACTTTCGCCGGCATGGCGGGCGGGGCCTGGCTCTGGGGCGTGGTCACCGGCGAAGTCGGCGTCGCCTCGGCACTGTTGATTTCGACGCCCGTGCTACTCACGTGCCTCGCGATGGGCTGGCGGTACGCGCAGCCGGAGACGGCCGAGCTGCGACTGGATCTCCTCGGGCGATGGAGAGAACCCGAGGTCGGGCTGCAGATCGAGCAGCGCAGCGGGCCGATAGTCGTCACCGTGGAATACCGCATCCGGGAGCAGGACGTGCTGGAGTTTCTCGCCGCGATGGGGCAACGCAGGCGCATCAGGCGCCGGGACGGCGCGCGGCACTGGACGCTGTTGCGCGACCTCGAGGATCCGGAGCTGTGGATCGAGCGTTTCGGCGCGCCGACGTGGCTCGACTACGTCCGGCAGAGTCAGCGCATCACGCAGGACGACGCGGCGACCTGGGATCGCATCAATTATCTGCACCAGGGGCCGGAGCGGCCGCGCGTTCGCCGCCTGATCGAGCGCCAGACCAGCTCCCCGCCGGGCGTCGTGACGCCGCGGGCGAGGGCGCTCGCCGACCCGTTGTCCGATCCGGCGCGCCAGTCCTGACACGCGCCGGACCTGGGCCGGGGCAGCCCGGGCATGCTCGCACCCGCGTCGACGGATCGGATATGCTGAACGGCATGGCTGCAGGCAGCGGCAAGCTCGCGACCTATCGCGAAAAGCGCAAGGTCGACTCGACGCCGGAGCCCTTCGGTACCGAAGCGGGGACCGGTTCGCGCTTCGTCGTGCAGCTCCATGCTGCACGGGCCCGCCACTACGACTTCCGGCTCGAGCACGACGGCGTGCTCGTGTCCTGGGCCGTCCCCAAAGGCCCGTCGCCCGATCCTGCAGACAAGCGCCTGGCCGTCCGTGTCGAGGACCATCCGGTCGACTACATCCACTTCGAGGGCCTGATCCCGGAGGGCAACTACGGCGCCGGAGCGGTCATTGTCTGGGACCGCGGGCGCTGGGAGTCCGTGAAGGACTTCGACGAAGGGCTCCAATCCGGCAAGCTGCTGTTCGACCTGCACGGCTACAAGCTCCGTGGCCGCTGGACGCTCGTCAAGACGAAGCGTTCCCCGAAGGACTGGCTCCTCATCAAGGAGCGCGACAGCTACGTGCGCGAGGGCGAGGCCGCCGTGCTGGCCGAGGATTCCGTGCTTTCGGGCCGCACCGTCGAGCAGCTGGCCGAGGGCGAAGACTCCGGCACCGCCATCGCGGACGCCTGCCGCAAGCTCCGTGCGGCGCGCGGACGCGTCGCCTTCCGTGACGTCAAGCCGATGCTCGCGACGCCTGGGGAGCCGTTCAGTCATCCCGCCTGGGTGTTCGAGATCAAGTACGACGGTTATCGCCTGCTGGCCGGCAAGGAAGGCGGCGAGGTCAAGCTCGTGTCGCGAAACAGCAATGACTTTACCGGCGTGTTTCCCGAGATCGCCGAGGCGGTCGCCGCGCTCCCGTACGAGGACTTCCTGCTCGACGGCGAGGTGGTCGTGCACGACGCGGAGGGTCTCCCGAGTTTCGCGGGCCTTCAGCAGCGCGGCCGGCTCACGCGGACCACGGACATCGACCGCGCCGCCGTGCAATGGCCTGCGACGTTGTACGCATTCGACCTGCTGCTGTTCGGCGAGTACGACCTGCGGCAGCTCGCGCTCACGGACCGCAAGGGTCTGCTGGTGCAGCTGCTGCC
>CAZTAE010000534.1:0-1738 GCA_964611535.1 uncultured Woeseiaceae bacterium | reverse complement strand
TCGCCGGGATTGACGTAGCGGTCGATGGTGTTGTCCCGGTCGACGTCGACGCCGAATTGCACCTGCAGGTTTTCCACGCCCGGCGCGACCTCCTGGTCCTGGATGCCGGCAGCCGTGAGCGTCTTGCGGCGCAGCGTGGGCACGCCGGCGATGAGGTTGGAGGTGGTGGCGACGTAGTAGGAGTTGACGAGCAGGTCGTGCGTTTCCGAGACCGCCGGGTCGGGATCGAAGCTCGAAGGGATGTCCTCCCCGTCGAACAGCTGCCCCTGGATGCGCGTCGTCTGAATCTGGAGCCGGCCGGCGGCGGGGGGCGTGACGTCGACGGTGGCGCGGCGGACGGTCACGGTGTCGGAGTTCGGCTGCGCCGCCGTAGACGCGGGCGGCGCGCAAATCAGCCCGTAGGCGTTGTTGGAGCCGGTGACCGGCCGCTCGAGATCCAGTACCCAGTCCACCCCGCAGGCGCCCGGCACCGCAAGCCCGAGGGGGTTCGGCTCGTCGGCCAGGAAGCGACCCTCGACGGCGTCGCTGCGGCTGGTCTTGCCCCAGTTGCTGGCCATGCGCAGGTCGGCCTCGATCGTGTCCATGGCGAACTGCGCCGTCTCCTGCACGCGCGCGATGGATTCGTTGATGACGTAGGCCTGCCGGCTCTGCGTGTACACCTGCACGGCGCCGATGATCAGGAACGAGCCGATTGCCAGGGCGACCATGAGCTCGACGAGCGTGATGCCGGCGTTCCGCGGCAGGCCGCGCCTCAACGTGGTGTCACTTGTATTCCGGATCTTCATGGCCTCAATTCATCTCGAAGACGGGAAAAGAGATGGCGTACGTCGGATCCTCGTCGTAGCCGGCTTCCTGCCAGGTTACGGTGACCGTGTACACCGACGGCACGGCGCCGTTGTCGTAAGTGACGCGGACGTCGCCTTCGGGCAGCGTGCCGGCGGCCTGCTCGTCCCAGAGAAACATGTCCTGGGCTGCCATTTCCGCCGGCGAGCAGTCGGCGCCCACGCAGCTCGGCGCCGGAGGCGTCGTCACCGGCCCCGTGTCCACGTAGGCCACACCGGCCAGCGGATTGGCCCGGATGCGGTCCGCCACGTCGCCGGCCAGCGTCACCGCGTTGTGCCGGAAGAGCGAAGTACGCCCCGCCTGCATGCTGTGCACGTAAAGCCCGGCGATGCCGAGCATGCCGACGGACATGATGATGAGCGCGATCAGGACCTCGATGAGGGAGAAGCCCCTGATCCGCCGCAGGCCGCCCCTCGCTTTGTTGTTGTTTTCAGCCATAGATCTCTTCCGATTGAGCGGGTCGGCCGCTTTGCCTGCTAGGTGGAACAGACGCCGGCGCCGGCACTGGCGGTGATCTGGTCGACGTCACGCACGACCGTCGAGCGGCCGACGGGCGTGACGACCACGAGCCGGGCCGCCGAGCGCCCGCCCGCGGCGGTCTGGTTGCCGCGCTCGTCGCAGATCGCCGCCGTGGAAAGGGGCGTCTGGCCGGAAACGGTGCGCCCGAGGCCGTTCGGCGCGTAGGAGAAGTAGGTGGCCCCGGCGTTGGTGATCACGTCGACCCGGTCGCTGACCGGCCCGTGCGCGCGGAGGACGTTCTCGTCCGTGCCGGCGCGTACAGCGTCACCGTCGATGTCGACGAAGATGATCCAGCCGTCCTCGAACGATGCGCCATCGCACGCGGCGGCCCCGAAGGGATCGTTGCTCGAACAGATCGTGACGTTGGCCTTCGCGC
>CAZTAE010000533.1:0-1740 GCA_964611535.1 uncultured Woeseiaceae bacterium | reverse complement strand
GGATCAGCCCTTGCGGTTGGGCCGCGCGCCGTAGACGACGATCGTCTTGCCGCTGGCGGACACCAGGCCCTGTTCTTCCAGAACCTTGAGCACACGGCCCGCCATCTCGCGCGAGCAACCGACGAGCCTGCTCAGTTCCTGCCGGCTTACCTTGATCTGCATGCCGTCAGGGTGCGTCATCGCGTCCGGCTCGTTGCAGAGATCCATGATGGCGTGTGCCACCCGGCCGGTCACGTCGACGAACGCCAGGTCGCCGAGCTTACGATTGGTGCGGTCCAGCCGGGTCGCCAGCTGCGTCGCGAGCTCGAATACGAGCCCGGGGCTTTCGCTCGCGATCTGCCGGAACCGTGGGTAGGTCATCTCGGCGATTTCGCACTCACTGCGGGTGCGGACCCAGGCACTGCGGGTCGGTTGCTCGTAGAACAGCCCCATCTCGCCGAAGAATTGCCCCTTGTTCAGGTAAGCCAGCACCATCTCGTTGCCGTCCTCGTCCTCGATCATCACCTCCACCGAGCCATCGACGATGTAGTACAGGACGTCAGGGAGATCGCCGGCATGGATCATGACGGTCTTGGACGGGACGGTGCGGACGCGGCAGTAGCTCAGAAAGCGGTTTATGGCCGGAACGTCGCTCAGGGTCTTGGCGGTTGTCTGCATGGTCTGTCCTCGAAGGCGCCTCTTCTTTTAATAATACAGAGCACTCGCAAGAGCAAGCTAAACCCGCATTTCTTCTCGATTTTCAGGCTGCCCTGTCCCCACGGAAATTATATTTAATCGCCGTTACCGAAACCAGCGGATTACAGCCGGTAAGCCGTCCCCTTCATGACCTTCGCGGCGAGGCGCATCCACCGGTGCACGACGCGTGGCAGCGGCCGTGCACCGGCTGCCCGTGCATGCGCGCCATGCTGCTCTTCCTCCTCGCGCATGCGCGCCAGGATGGCGCGGCTCCGCTGATCGGCCGCCGGCAGGCGCTCCAGATGCCCGCCCAGGTGCTCGGACACCTGCCGCTCCGTCTCCTCGACGAAGCCCAGCGACCACCGGTCGCCCAGCGCGCCGCTGGCGGCGCCTATTCCCCAGGCGCCAGCGTACCACAGTGCCTTGAGGCGGGACGGACGGCCGCCCAGCTCGGCCAGCCGCTGTTCGCACCAGCTCAGGTGGTCGAGCTCCTCGCTGGCCGCCCGGCGCATCTGCTCTGCCGTCGCTTCGCTGCGGGCCACAGCGGCATGTCCCTGGTACAGGCCCTGCGCCGCGAGCTCCCCGGCGTGGTTGACGCGCATGAGCGCAGCGGCATGCCGCCGCTCGCGCGGGGACAGCGGCACGTCGGGCGCATCGACAGCGGGATTGGCCCGCCGCGATACCGGCGTCGGCGCCGCAATGCCGCGCAGGAGGCTGTCGATTCCCGCGATCGCCCGGTCCCGCCGGTTCAGCCTTCTCTCGTCCATGCCGACATTATATCCGGAGTGGGCGGTGCTTCGTCGTTCCACCGGCGGCCTCCGGTCAACGGGTGGTGCACACGCGGCTATGCCGAAGCTATACTGCGCGACCTTTCTTTGGGGGGCGGCTGCCGGCTTCCGGCAGTGCTGGCCGCAGTTCCGGCCAGCTCGCCTGCGACATCACAACACGAGGAGACAACGCATGGCGATGCGCGCTGTTCCAGCAGCACTGGGGGTATTGTTCATCGCATCGGCCAACGCCCAGCAGGTCGCCGGCCCGCCCGTGGAAAAGGAGGCCGGTCCCTGG
>CAZTAE010000532.1:0-1750 GCA_964611535.1 uncultured Woeseiaceae bacterium | reverse complement strand
ACGTCGGGTACAGCTGGTCGGACGGCAGCTACGAAGACGATCAGTGGCTCAACGATCAGGTGAACGCATCCCTCGACGCGGTGCTGGACGGCACCGGGAATCTCGTGTGCAGCCCGGCGTCGCTTGCGGCCTTTCCCGACTGCGTGGCGGGCAATCTGTTCACCGAAGATGCCCTGCTGCGGGGCATCCTGCCGGAGGACTATCTCGACTTCATCAGCAAGCGGACCCGCGGCACGACAGAGTACATCAGCACGCAATTTGCCGGCTACGTGACGGGACCGTTGTTCGAGCTGCCTGCCGGCGAGGTATCTGCTGTATTCGGCGTCGAGGCGCGCAAGGAAGAGATCGACGACGTGCCCGATATCGAGACGCAGAACGACAACCTCTGGGGCTTCAGCGGCGCGGGCATTACCCGCGGTGACGACACGGTCAAGGAAGCCTTCATGGAACTGGAGGTGCCTTTGTTCACGGACCGGGCCCTGGCGGACGAACTGACGTTCAACGGCTCGTGGCGCTATACGGACTACGACTCGTACGGCGGCGACGATACCTACAGGGTCTCGCTGAACTGGCAGTTCATCCCGTCGCTGCGCTTCCGTGGTACGAAGGGGACGTCGTTCCGCGCGCCGGACCTCTTCGAGCAGTTCCTGGCCAACCAGACCGGATTCCAGAACGCGCTCAGCTTCGATCCCTGCATCGACTACGGCACGAACTTCGACCCGGCGACCAACGTGTATCAGAACTGTGCCGCCGAGGGCCTGCCGGAGGACTTCGGTACCCAGGGGGCGCCGAGCATCCGCACCGTCACGGGCGGCAATCCGGACCTCGTTGCGGAGACCTCGGACTCCTGGACGGCCGGCGTGATCATCCAGCCCGAGTGGGCGGGGGCCTCGCTGGCGGTAAGCTGGTTCGACATCGAGCTCAAGAATACGGTCGCCTCGCCGACCGTCGGTTTCGTGCTGTCCGACTGCTACGGCTCGCCGAACTTCAGCAGCCCGTTCTGCGAGCGCGTGGCGCCGCGAGACGCCATGGGCTTCCTGACGGACGTGGACGCCTCGCTTCTCAACGTGGGCCTGCAGCGCTCGAAGGGCGTGGACGTCGATCTCGTCTACGAGCGGGAATTCTCGATGCTCGATCTCACGATAGACCTTACGGCGACCCACATCGAAAAGCAGGACGAGGAGCTCCTCGGCACCTTCGACGAGTTTGCCGGCAACTGGGGATTCCCGAAGTGGGCGGCGCAGGCGGACGTCCGGGTCGACTACCGCGACTGGACGTTCTTCTACAATGTCGACTGGATCGGCAACACCGCCGAGGAGCCGGTGGCCAACCGCATCTGCTCAACCGGTCAGCAGACCTATAACTCCGCCTCGGTTCGCTATCGCGGGTCGGACTGGGAGGTTATCGGCACTGTAAGGAACCTGCTCGACAACGATCCGCCGATCGTGTCCGACGGGTGTGGTTCGCAGTCCGCGACCCGCGCGTTCAACACGATTCCGGGAACCGGCTATGATCTGGTCGGCCGGGCGTACGTCCTCCAGATGTCCAAAGGCTTCAACTTCTGAGCTGACATCGACAACACGCATGCGGGAGGGCGGGCCGTGAGGTCCGCCCTTCCTGCTTCAGCGGCCGCTATGGATGCAGGGCAGCACCACCTGAAGAACGGAGCAGACATGCAGGTTTCGCGATTTCTTCGGTCCGGCTCCACTCTCGCCTGCCTGGCGTTCGCTGCCGCGTCCTGGGGCGTCGC
>CAZTAE010000531.1:0-1751 GCA_964611535.1 uncultured Woeseiaceae bacterium | reverse complement strand
CCCGGCAAGCTCGACGTGATGGGCGCCTCGATCGGCCACGCCGGTCTGGTGCAGATCGGCTTCAACGACGACGTCGCCTGGACCCACACGGTCTCCACCGGCAGGCGCTTTACGTTGCACGAGCTCGAGCTGGTGCCCGGCGAGCCGACGAGCTACCTGTTCGACGGCGAGCCCATGCCGATGACGGCCGAGGAAGTCGAATTCGAGGTGGTGGACGAAGACGGCGCGGTGCGCACGGAGACGCACACGGTCTGGAAGACGCATTTCGGGCCCGTCGTCGAGGTGCGGCGCGCGGGACTGGCCTGGGGCAAGGAAGCCGCGTACGCGCTGAAGGATGCGAACGCCGGCAACCTGCGCTCGATGGAGATCTGGATCGGCTTCAACCGCGCGGAGAGCGTCGGGGACATGCAGGAGACGCTCGCGTGGCTGGGCGTGCCCTGGGTGAATACCGTCGCGGCCGACCGGCACGGCGATGCGCTGTACGCGGACGTGAGCGCCGTGCCGGATGTCGATGCAGCGCACCTCGTGCGCTGCGCGCCCTCCGAACCGGCGGCGGGACTTTTCGAAGCCGCCGGGCTCGTCGTCCTCGACGGCTCGACGAGCGCCTGCGACTGGAACCGCGATCCGGCGTCGCCCGTGCCGGGCCTGCTGCCCTTCGACCGCATGCCCGTCGCCGTGCGCCGCGACTGGGTGCAGAACAGCAACGACAGTTTCTGGCTTTCGAATCCCGGTATCGAGTGGCCGGTGTTTTCGCCGCTGATCGGCGGCACGCGTACGCCGCAAAACCTGCGGACGCGCGCCGGTCTCTACGAGATCGGCGAACGCCTCGCCGGCCGCGACGGCATTGCGGCGCATCCGAAGGTCGGGCTCGAAGAAGTGCAGGCGATGCTCTTCCGCAACCGCAACCACGCGGCGCACGTCGTGCTCGACGACCTGCTCGCGGCCTGCCCCGAGGCGACGACACCGCACAGCCGCGAGGCCTGTGCGGTGCTCTCCCGATGGGACCGGCGCGACGATCTCGATTCCCGCGGAGCGCACCTCTTCCGCGAGTGGTGGCGGGCGGCGCGCGGCATCGAGGGCGTGTGGCGCGTGCCTTTCGATCCCGCCGACGCGGTGCGCACGCCGGCGGGGCTGGAGACGGCGAACCCGGCCGTGCAGGCGGCGTTGTTCGCGGCCCTCGATAGCGCCGTCGCCGCCGTCCGCGCCGCGGGGCACGCGCTCGATGCGCCGCTCGGCGAGCTGCAGCGGCAGGAGACGCCGAACGGCGTCGCCGCGTTGCACGGCGGCATGGAGTTCGAGGGTGTGCTGAACAAGGTGGAGACGCCGGGCCAGGAGACGATCGACGCCGACGGCTACCGCATCGGCTTCGGCACCAGCTATGTCCAGACCGTGACCTTCGACGAGCGCGGCCCCGTCGCCGAGGCCATCCTGACCTACGGGCAGTCGTCGCAGCCGGACTCACCCTACTCGTTCGACCAGCTCTCCCTGTATTCGGAAAAGGCGTGGGACCCCCTGCCGTTCCACCCGGCCGACATCGCCCGGCAACGCGTGGGCGAGCCGCTGCGCCTCACGGTCGACTAGCCCCGGCGCTCGCTGTCGCCGGCAAACGGCCCCTCGCCCCTCGACCGATCCCGGCCTTGCGACCGTAGGAGCCCGCCCCGCGGGCGACCCGAAAGCCCCACAAACCGCCCGCACTGTGGCACATTCTGCATAGCAGCATGTCTATCCACAGCAGGCCCGAAACGGCAGAT
>CAZTAE010000530.1:0-1759 GCA_964611535.1 uncultured Woeseiaceae bacterium | reverse complement strand
CGGACTCGCTCATGCGATCGAGGTACGGCTTGACGACGAGCGGGGCTTCCGTATGACCGACAAAAATGTTGGAGACCGCCGTCATGGATTCGATCTGGCTCGTGCCGAGCAACTTGTGCAGCGCGCCGCCGAACCAGGCGACCACCTTCTGCATGACGCCCAGATAGTAGAGCACCGACATCAGGGCGGAGAAGAAGACGATGATCGGCAGCACGTTCAGCGCGATCGTGAAGCCGAGGTTCTCCTCGGCCCGTGTGCCGAACAGGAACTCGATGCCTTCGTTACCGTAGTTGATGACGTTCTGCACGCCGCGCACGACGCCCGTCAGCATGTCGCGCCCGAACGGCACGTACAGGATCAGCGCCGCTATCGCAACCTGCAGCGTGAATGCCACGGCTACGGTGCGCCTGTTGATCGCGCGGCGGTCGGTCGACAGCAACACCGCTATCAGGAGCAGCGCCGCCACCCCCGCGACCCCGATCAGCAACTGCATGCGCGTGCCCGCGACACCGGTGGGAGCATGCGCAAGGTGCATCGGCGGGATGTCACCGAGCGAGTTTCCCTGTCCGAGCGAATGACATACCCCCGGTGTGCCCTGCGCATGCCCGCGACGACCCTAAGGGAGCACGCGCAGGCCGTCGGATGTCAGTTTCAGTGATGCGGCGACTGCGGAACGAAGTCGCTTTCCCCGAAGAATTCTATGCGGGTGAGGAACGTGTAATCGCCTTCCAGCGCCATCAGGCCTATCAGCACGATGATCGCTACCGGCGGCGCCAGTATGGCGAGCTTCAGGGCCAGCCGCTCCCACTGCATGTGCATGAAGATGGCGACGATGAACCCCGCCTTGAGGAACATGAAGATCAGGATCAGCGACCACCTGAGCATGCCCTGAAGGTTCAGGTAGTCGACCATGTAGGAAAAGAAGCTGACCACGAACAGCAGCAGCCATATCCACAGATAGATGCTGATCGGATGTTGTTGCCCTTCCTGCGACATGCGCGAGACTCCCGAGCCGTTACCAGAGGTAGAAGAAAGCGAAGATGAACACCCAGACGAGATCGACGAAGTGCCAGTAGAGCCCGGCGATCTCCACGATCTCATAGTTGCCGCCCCGTCTCTCGTAGAAGCCGCTCTTGACGCGGAACGCGACGACCAGCAGGTAGATCACTCCCGCGGACACGTGCATGCCGTGGAAGCCGGTGATCATGAAGAAGCTCGAGCCGAACTGGGCGGCGCCCATCGGGTTACCCCAGGGACGGACACCCTCCTGAATGAGCTTGGTCCACTCGAAGGCCTGCATGCCGACGAACGTCGCGCCGAGCGCGGCGGTGGCGAGCATCAGCCAGAAGGTCTTGTTGCGATCCTTGCGGTAGCCCATGTTGACGGCCATCGCCATCGTGCCGCTGGACGTGATCAGCACGAAGGTCATGATGGCGATCAGGATGAGCGGAATGGGCTCGCCGCCGAAGCTCAGGGCAAAGACTTCGCTGGGAAACGGCCACGGCTCCGCGGTGGACATCCGCACCGTCATGTAGGAGACGAGGAAGCAGCTGAAGATGAAGGTGTCGCTGAGCAGGAAGATCCACATCATGGCCTTGCCCCACGGCATGTGGAACGCCTGCTTGTCCGACGCGAAGTCGGCGATGACTCCTCTCGCTCCTTCGGGAAGTACGTCTTCCGTCTTTGCCACCGCAGCTTCCGACATCAATTCATCCTTATCTCAGGTGGATAGCAGTAAGCCGAACAGCACGACCCACAC
>CAZTAE010000529.1:0-1761 GCA_964611535.1 uncultured Woeseiaceae bacterium | reverse complement strand
GCGGCTGACGAGGGCAACGCCGCATCGCGGCCCGCTGTCACTCCCTATTTCGTGACGACGATGCTCGTTCCGTCGCTGTCGGCGTCCGGGTCGTGGTTGGCGCCCGGAACGTAGGTGTCATTCGGCATATTGTTCACGGTGAAGACCAGGCTGCCGACGCGCTTTGCCGTAGGCAGGCTATCGATCGTGCACTGACCGCCGGTCGTCGAACACTGGCCGCTGCCGCCGTCATCCCACTGGCCGGTGACGAGCTTGCCGCTCACGGGATCGTGGTTGTCGTCGTGCACCGTAACCGTCACGTGCGCCGTCCAGGTCGGACCGTTGCTGGTGCGAGAGCCGTCGAGGTCGCCCACGTGCAGTCCCGGTTCAGGAGGCGGCGGTGTGCCGCCGGCGCCGTTCTCCAGGGCGGCCCTCAGGTTCAGGCGGCCATGCGCCGTCCAGGCCAGCATGTTCTGTCCGTGCGTTCCCACCGCATCGGCATTCAGTTCCAGCGCATTCCGCACCTGGCTGCTGCTCGCGCCGCTGCCGATGTGGGACCAGAGCAACGCGGCAGATCCGGCGACGAGCGGGCTGCTGAACGACGTGCCGTCGGCCCAGCCATAGCAACCCTCAGGGTCCGTCTCGGGCAGGCCGCAGGCGGCATGCGGAAATGCCGCGAACATGCGCGACCCCGGCGCCGCCAGCGATACCCAGGGACCGAAACTGGAGAACCCGGCGAGGTTGTCGAACCAGTCCGTCGCCGCCACGGCAATTACCTCCGGAAAGGCGGCCGGATACATTTCCGTCCGTGCGTAGGCGTTCGAGGCCGCTGCCACGAGCACGACGCCCTTGCTCCAGGCGTAGGCCGCGGCATCCGCTTCGGCCTGCGAGCCCTGCGGACCGGCGTAACTCATGTTCACGACCTGATAGCCCCTATCCGCGGCGTGCGTCATTCCCGCGGCCGAGGCCGCCGCGTCACACAGCCCCAGCAGACCGAAGAAGATGTCGAACTGCTCGTAGCAGACCTTGATCGACGCGATCGACGTACCCCAGCTGACGCCGGAAATGCCGACGCCGTTGTCACTGTTGGCGCCGATGATGCTGGCCACCAGGGTTCCGTGGCCGAGCAGATCGTCGGGCGAGTCGCTCGGTCCGAGATTGATTTGCTCCACGCACTTGTTCACCAGATCCGCGTGAGTGCATTCGACGCCACTGTCGAGAACGGCGACGACGGTCGCGGAGGTGCCGGTGTGCAGGTCCCAGGCTTCGGTGGCGTCGATATCCGCGTCGACCGATGCGGTCAGGGCGCCCGGCTCTCCGGTGAGCTCGTCGTAGTAGAAACTCTGCCCGGTGTTGTGCAGGTAGTACTGCTCGGCAAAGTAGTCGATGCCGAGACCGGCCGGCGGATCGGGATCCTGGCCCTCATCCGGCAGGATCATCACGCGCAGGTAGTTCGGCTCCGCGTACCGGACATTGGGATTGCGCGTGTAGGCGGCGATCGCCGCGCTCACTGAACCGGCTCTGATCTGCGCAACCTCCGCGCCGATGGCGGCGAGTCGCCGGATCGAGAGCCCGTTGGCCTGCCGGTGAGCATCTGCTATGGCATTGGCGGGCGTGCCGGGTTGAAATCCGACGATGACCTGGTCCGCGACGCGGTCAGGCAATGAGGGGCGAGCCGTCTGTCCGAGAGCCAGCGAGGAACAGAACGAAAGGACAAGGAGAACAACCATACGGATGCGTACGTTCATGAGAGATCTCCCGCGGCACGTAGGCGCAAAGCCC
>CAZTAE010000528.1:0-1765 GCA_964611535.1 uncultured Woeseiaceae bacterium | reverse complement strand
GGCCTCATGCGCACGCGCATGGTCCCGTTCCAGCGCCACGTGCCCCGCCTGACGCGGCTGGTACGCCAGACAGCGGCCGACGTGGGCAAACGCGCCGAGCTCGCGGTGGAGGGCGCCTCCGGTGAACTGGACCGCCAGGTGCTGGACAAGATGCTGCCCCCCTTCGAGCACATGATGCGCAATGCGGTCATCCACGGCATCGAGGCGCCGGAAGCGCGGCAGGCGGCCGGCAAGCCGGCCACCGGCCGGATCACGATCCGCCTGCACCGGGAAGGCGCCGAGATGGTGATTGACGTGGCGGACGACGGCACCGGGCTCGACGTGAAGGCGATCCGCCAGCGGGCGTACGAACGCGGCCTGCTGAAACCGGAGAGCCGCGTGACCGACGAGGAGATCATGCAGCTCATCCTGACGCCGGGCTTCAGCACCGCCTCCGAGGTCACGCAGGCCGCCGGACGCGGGGTCGGCATGGACGTCGTCGCCAACGAGGTGAAGAAGCTCGGCGGCTCGCTGCAGATTTCGTCCGTGATCGGCCAGGGCACCAACTTCACCGTCCGGCTGCCGTTCACGCTGGCGATCACGCAGGCGCTGATCGTTCGCACCGGCGAGGAGGTTTACGCACTGCCGCTGCCCACGGTGGAAGGCGTCGCGCGGATCGCGAGAGCCGAGCTGGAAAGCCTGCTCGGGCAGAGCGAGCCTGTTTTCGAATATGGCGAGCAGACCTATCGCTTCCGCCATCTCGGCATGTACCTCGGCGGCCAGCCCGCGAAGCTGCCGGAGGACGATTCATACGTGCCCGTCATCCTGGTGAAGGCGGGCGACTATTCCGCCGCACTCCTGACGGACGAAATGCTCTCGAGCCGCGAGATCGTCGTGAAATCCGTTGGCCCGCAGCTTGCGGGCGTCCGTGGCATCTCGGGTGCGACGATACTCGGCGACGGCAGGATCGTCCTCATCCTGGACATCGCGGCGCTGGTGCGCAGCGGCGCACCGGTCGTCGAGCTGAAAGCGCCGACTCCGTCCGCTGCCGAGGCTCGCCCACTCGCGCTGGTCGTCGACGATTCGATCACCGTGCGGCGGGTGATGGAGCGCTTCCTGCAGCGGAACGGCATGCGCGTGGTCACGGCCAAGGACGGGCTCGACGCCATCAGCCTGCTGTCGGAAAACCGGCCCGACATCATCCTGCTCGACATCGAGATGCCGCGCATGGATGGCTACGAATTTGCGAAGCACGTGCGCAATGACGAACGTGTGGCCGACGTGCCGATCATCATGATCACCTCCCGCACCGGCGAGAAGCACCGGGCGCGGGCGATCGAGATCGGCGTCAACGACTATCTCGGCAAGCCCTACCAGGATTCCCAGCTGCTTGACGCCGTACGCAAGCTGCTGGAAGAACGTGGAATTTCGCTGCAATGAGCGCCGTGGTCGAGGAGCTGTACAGCCTGCTCGTACCCCTGGCCGAGGACCGCCTGATCGTGCCGCGCGCCTGCGTGGCGGAAGTGGTCCGGTTCACGAGGCCCGAGCACGCCGAGGGCAGCAAGACCTGGATGCTCGGCACGACCAACTGGAACGGGCGCTCGCTGCCCGTGATCTCCTTCGAAGGCGCCATCGGCAAGGAGGTTCCGGCGCAGACGGGGCGCACGCGGATCGTGGTGTTTCACGCCAGCACCGGCGACCTCCGAACCGGCTACTACGGTATCCTGACCCAGGGCTTCCCGCAGCTGGTGCGAGTGAACCGCGAAGTGCTGAAGCTCGATTCCAC
>CAZTAE010000527.1:0-1769 GCA_964611535.1 uncultured Woeseiaceae bacterium | reverse complement strand
CCCGTGAATTTCTGGACAGGAACTACTTAAGCCAGCGGCCGGCTCCGCGGGGAGGTTGCGGCCTTCCCTGCGGGGGGTCTTTTGGCGGAAATAAAGCGGACCGAAGGGAGCCATTTCGCCAAAAGACCCCCCGCAGGGAAGGCCGCAACCGGGCTTAAGTAAGCATCATTGCTTAAGTAAGTGCCATTCATCCATGGGGGCTTCGGGCGAAACATCCCTGTTTCGCACGATCCTGAAAAGCCTTCCCCCCGGCCACGGCTCCTGTCATGCGGTGCGGCGGTGCGAACACGAGGAACCACGCCGCCCCAGGCCTGGCGACGCCGTGTGCGCCGCGTTTCTGCCCCTGTAGTAGTATTCGCGCCGTGACACTGCAGATTCCCGACTTTTCGCGAGCGCGGGTCGTGGTGGCCGGCGACGTGATGCTGGACCGCTACCTCTTCGGCGCCACCGACCGCATCTCGCCCGAGGCGCCCGTGCCGGTCGTACACGTCGTGAGGCACGACGACCGCCCGGGCGGTGCGGCGAATGTCGCCGTCAACCTGGCGTCGCTCGGCGTGCGGACGACGCTGTTCGGCATCGTCGGCCAGGACGACGCGGCGAAGATCCTGGAGTCGGTACTCGGCACGCACCGCGTCACCTGCAGGTTTCAGCGCTCCGACAATCGTCCCACGACCACCAAGACGCGGGTGCAGAGCCGCGGGCAGCAGCTGATCCGGCTCGACAGGGAAACGGCGGTTGTCGATGCGGAGGAGCTCTCACTGGCGTTACCGTGGTCTGCGGCCCTGCAGATTGCCGATGTCGCCGTGCTCTCCGACTACGGCAAGGGGGCGCTGGCGGGCGTCTCCGACATGATCGCCGCCTGCCGCGCCGCCGGCGTGCCGGCCTTGGTGGACCCGAAAGGCAGGGACTTCGAGAAATATCGCAAGGCCGCAGCGATCACGCCGAACCAGGCCGAGTTCGAGGTGGTCGCGGGGCCCTGCGCTTCGGACGAAGCGCTGGTCGAGCGGGCCGTGGCGATGGTGGAGCGCCTGCAGCTGGACGCGCTGCTGATCACCCGCAGCGAAAAAGGCATGCTGCTGGTGGAGGCCGGCCAGGAGCCGGTGTTCCTGTCGACCCTGGCGCGGGAGGTGTACGACGTGACGGGCGCGGGCGATACGGTCATCGCGGCGCTGGCGGCGGCATGCGCCGCCGGTGCGAGCTTCGAGGCCGCCGCCGGGATCGCGAACCTGGCCGCGGGACTGGTGGTCCGCAAGAGCGGCGCCGCCAGCGTCACGCCGACGGAGTTGCAGGTCGCGTTGCACCAGCGCGGGCAGGGCGGGCGCGGACTCGTGACGGAGGCGGAACTCGCGCCAATGATCGACGAGGCCCGGGAGCGTGGCGAGCGGATCGTGATGACGAACGGCTGCTTCGACGTGCTGCACGCGGGACACGTCGCCTATCTGGAGGAGGCGAAGAGCCTGGGGGACCGACTCGTGGTCGCAGTGAACGACGACGAATCCGTGCGGCGGCTGAAGGGCGCGGCACGTCCGGTCAACGGCCTGCCGGATCGGATGGCCGTGCTGGCCGGGCTGGCAGCGGTCGACTGGGTGGTGCCGTTCTCGGAGGAGACGCCTGCCCGGCTGATCCAGGCGCTGATGCCGGACGTCCTGGTCAAGGGCGGCGACTACCGGGTGGAGGAGATCGCCGGGGCCAGCGAAGTACTTGCCGCCGGCGGTGAAGTCCGCGTGCTCGCGTATCGCGAGGGACAGTCGACGAGCCGTATCCTCGAG
>CAZTAE010000526.1:0-1769 GCA_964611535.1 uncultured Woeseiaceae bacterium | reverse complement strand
CCTCGGCGGCCAGCTCGAGTGGCTGCGGGTGCGCCTGCTGGAGCTGGCCCAGGAGAAGAACCGCTTCCTGCGGCACATGTCTCATGAGCTCAAGACGCCGCTTGCGAACATCCGCGAGGGCACCGAGCTGTTGCTCGATGGCACCGTCGGCGAGCTCGACTCGCCGCAGCGCGAGGTGACGGACATCCTGCGGCTGAACGGCCTGAAGCTTCAGCAGCTCATCGAGAACCTGCTGAGCTTCAGCGCGTGGCAGACGAAGAGCGAGGTCCTGACGCTGACGGAGTTTCCGCTGCGCCCGCTGATCGCCTCGGTCGCGAAGACGCAGCAGCTGGCAATCGCGAGCGCCCGCGTCCGGCTCGAGCTCGACGTCGAGGATTTCATGGTTGTTGCCGATCGCGACAAAATGCGAACCGTACTGGATAATCTGCTGTCCAACGCCATCAAATTCACGCCGAAGGGAGGAGCCATCGCCATCCGGGCCAAACAGCGGCCCGCGAGCTTTGTGCTCGAGTTCGCCGACAGCGGGCCGGGCATTCCCCAGGAAGAACGTTCGCAGGTGTTCGAAGCATTCTTCCAGGGGAAGCGCAAGCAGGGCGGGCACATCGCCGGCACCGGCATCGGGCTTTCCGTGGTCCGGGAGTGCATCGAGGCGCACGAGGGCGTGGTGGAACTCGTGGATTCGGATGAGTTCACGGGCGCGCACTTCCGGATAGAGCTGCCCCGGAAACGTACCGAGCAGAATGAGAGGATCGCCGCAAGTGCGTAGATCGTTCCCGGCCGCGCGCCGGACATGCCTGGCCTCGCTGCTCGTCGTCAGCCTTTCCGGCTGTGCGCAGGTCAGCGACTGGCTGCGCGGCGACAGCCGGAGCGACCCGCAAATGACGGTTACCGCGGGCGAGGTCGGCGGCAGCTATCTCATGGACATGTTTCAGGTGACGAGCAGCGATCCGGCGACCCAGGCGGAGATCTACGCGGACGCGGAAGCGGCGGCCCGGCTGACGCCGACGACCTCGTCGAGACTGCGCTACGCGCTGGTGCTCGCGACACCGGGCCACGCCGGCAGCGATCCCGAACGCGCGCAGAACATCCTGCGCGACCTGCTGTCGGAGGCGCAGCTGCTGACGCCGACGGAGCTCTCGCTCGCCACCATCCACCTGGGACAGGTCGAGGAAAGGCTGACGCTGAACGCGGAAGCGCGCCGGCTGCGCGCCGAAAGCTCGCGGGCGGCGTCCACCGAGGAGCGCGCGGTCGCGCAGCGCATCGCGGCCATCGAGACCGAGAACCGGCAGCTCCGCCAGTCGCTCGCGGAGGCGCAGGAGAAACTGGAAGCCATCACGTCGATCGAACGCTCCATCCGCGAACAGTCGGACAACAACAACAACGGGCAGCAATGATCGTGGTCGTCCGGTTGCCGCCGTATGGCGGCCTTTGGACGAACTGGCGACTGTGGGATTTTCGTACCCGGTGTGTAGCGCTCGGCGCGCCTCTGCGCCAGACCTGCGGATGTCGCCATGCCGCGACGGCGTCCGCATCTCGCGCATCGGGAACGAAACAGTAGGAGCCCCGGCCGTTATCCGTTAACCTGCCGCATCGGCCGGCCGCGACCGTTGCGATAGCCGACCCGGCACAAGTTAGAATGCTACGGAGATCCCACGCCGCGAACCGGCTGAAGCCGGCTTCGACGTTCACTCGATGACCACCGACACTCCACACCCGAAAGGCAAGATACTGCTGGTAGACGACGACCCGGGACTGCTCAGGCTCCTGAG
>CAZTAE010000525.1:0-1772 GCA_964611535.1 uncultured Woeseiaceae bacterium | reverse complement strand
GTCGGCATCGTCAGGTACGCGGGAATGTCGAGACCGTCCCTTGCCTCGTAGGTGACGTGACGCATCTCTGCGAGCTGCTCCGGATCGAGCAGCGGCCGGCTGCGGCCCAGAGGCGCGAGCTGCTGTCCGCCCACCATGAGATAGTAGGCGCCGGGCTCCTTCGGACCGGTTGCCTGGACGACGGCGACGCTGAAGTCCCGCGAAATCGACGTAATGCGGTTCGTGGTCTCGCTGCCCAGCGCCGCGTCGATCCGTTCCTGAAGAGCCGCCCACTCCTCGTCCCTGTAAAGGAGCACGCTCTTCTCGGCCATCCCGGTGAAGCCGACGACTTCGCCGAAATCTTCCGGCTGCATGCTCTGGACGATACCCGTTGCCTCGACGGCGGCGTCGGCGAACAGGACGTCGGTAATCTCCCGCTCGAGCAGGTCGTAAGCCGAGATGACGTACTTGTCGCGATCCGTGTTGTCGCGCATGTAGACCGTGCGGCCGTCGGGGTCGAAGCCCACCGGCTGCATACCCTCCCGGTCAGCAGCGTACAGCGCATGGTGCAGCTCCCAGCTCCCGCCGTCCGGTCCCCGGTAGGAGTACTCGATGCGCGCGGTATCGCCCCGCCCCCTGATCTCGGCCTTGCCGCGGATATCGCCCCTGTAGTCCGCGATCAGGCTGTCGCCTGTCGCGCCGCGCATGACCCGCGTTGCCAGCAGGCTGTCCAGGTCGATTTCGTAAACGTCAGGCGCGAACTGCCGGCTGGTAATCTCCACCCGGACCTTCTCCGGCCGGTGGGGCATGATGCTCACGAGACGGGCGTCGACGATCTCCTCGCCCTCGAAGACGTCCTGGAAGTTCTTGCCTTCGCTGTCCACGATGTAGACGACGTCCCGGAACCATTTCACCGGCCTGCCCCGGCCGTAGTAGTCGAAAGCCTGCCGGCCGACGACGAGCAAACGGTCGTTGTTCAGCCACTGCACGATCCACGCCTTCGAGTCCTCGGGCCGGAAGCGCTTCGGCGGTGCGGCGAGATCGCGTACGTCCCAGACAGTGACTTCCGGGGGTTCGGAGAGATCCGTGATGGTCAATGCCACCAGGCTGTTGCCGTCGGGACTCACGCCGACGCTGGAGATGGCGGGGTCGTGCACCCACGCATTCATCGGTATCGGCTCGGACTGGGCGGGCTCCGTGACTCCCCAGGAGGCTGCGAACGCCAGGCAGGCAAGAGTGGGTGCGAACCGAAGAAATCGCGAAACGTGCATCGACTGCTTCCGTCGTTTCAGGGGATGCCGGTCTGCGTGCGTGCCAATCGCTGAAGCAGGAAGGGCGGACATTGCTGTCCGCCCTCCCGCCTGCCTTTCGTCGCGTCGATCAGAAATTGAAGCCCTTGGACATCTGGAGCACGAATGCCCGGCCGACGAGATCATAGCCGGCTCCCGGTATCGTGTTGAACGCCCGGGTTGCAGACTGCGATCCACAACCGTCGGAAACGATCGGCGGATCGTTGTCGAGCAGGTTCCTCACGGTGCCGATGACCTCCCAGTCCGACCCGCGGTAGCGCACCGAGGCGGAGTTATAGGTCTCCTGACCCGTGGAGCAGATGCGGTTGTCCACCGGCTCCTCCGCGGTGCTGCCGATCCAGTCGACGTTGTAGAAGAACGTCCAGTCGCGGTAGTCGACCCGGATGTCGGCCTGCGCCGCCCACTTCGGGAAGCCCCAGTTACCCGCGAACTCGTCGAAGGTGCCGAGGAGCTCCTCGTCCTGCTTTTCGATGTGGGTCGCCG
>CAZTAE010000524.1:0-1774 GCA_964611535.1 uncultured Woeseiaceae bacterium | reverse complement strand
CCGGGAGGCTGTAATCCGTAAGGGGACACAATGAGACATTACGAAATCGTGTTTCTGGTCCATCCGGATCAGAGCGAGCAAGTGCCCGCCATGGTGGAGAAGTACCAGGGCATCGTCACCGGCTCCGGCGGCACCGTGCACCGGAACGAAGACTGGGGACGCCGCCAGCTCGCGCATCCCATCCAGAAAGCCCACAAGGCGCACTACGTCCTCATGAACGTGGAATGCAACCACGAAGCCATCGAGGAGATCCGCAGCGCGTTTCGCTTCAACGACGCCGTGCTGCGACACCTGATCATCAACCGCAACAAGGCGGTCACGGAGCCTTCGCCGATGGCCGTGGCGGTGGAGGAGGAAAAGTCGCGCGAGCGGGAATCGCAGCGTCGGCGGGACGCCAAGGCGGCGGCCGAATCGGCCATGACGGGCGATAGCGGCGCGGGCGGCAAGAAGGGCGAGGAGAAGCCGGCACGCGAGGCCGCGGCAAGCTCCCCGAAGAAGGAGAAGGGCGACAGCGCTGAGTCGGAGGAGAAGAGCACCCCGGCCAGCGAATCGACGGGCGCCTGACGGAGTTACTGGAATGAGCCGATATTCACGAAGAAGGAAGTACTGCCGCTTTACGGCCGAAGGCATCGAGGAGATCGATTACAAGGATCTCGCCCTGCTCAAGGCGTACGTCACCGAGACCGGCAAGATCGTGCCGAGCCGCATCACGGGCACCAAGTCGCACTATCAGCGGCAGTTGTCGACGGCCGTCAAGCGCGCGCGATACCTCGCACTGCTGCCGTACACGGACCGGCACTGAGCGGGGCGCGCTTGCGCGTGCCGGCCGTTTCCCTGGCCAGTGCCCGGGAGGCGGCGGATGCTGCGGACCGGGGACCATGACGATGCGCCCGATCGCGTCGTGGCTGGTTGCCCGCCCGTGGAACGCGGTGCTGGGGCTGGCGGGCTCGCTGCTGCTGCCCTTTGCTGCGCACATCGTCAGCGGGATCGTCATGGCGCTCCTGGTGTTCAAGCACGGAGCCGCTTTCGCGGCGATGCAGGCGGCGATTGCCGCAGCGCTCCTGTCGGTGATCGCACTGCTGGTGACGGCGCCGGTCTCGCCCGTGTTGACCAATGCGCTCGCCACCTGGCTGCCGGTGGTGGTGCTCGTCGTGCTGGTAAGGGGCTGGCGGTCATTGACGCTGACGTTGCAGGTCGGTGCCATCGTGGCGCTGGCGGTGACGCTGGCGTTCTACGCTGCGCTGGGCGATCCGACGGCGTTCTGGACCGACGTTCTGGTGGCGTTTTCCGAATCCCTGCGGGAGATCGGGCTCGACCGGCACGCGCAGGTGATTTCGGAGCAGCACGCGGTGATTGCGCCCCAGATGACGGTGCTGGCGGTGCTGTTCACCTGGTCTTTCTACGCCATCGTGCTGCTGCTCGGCTATGCCCTCTATCGGACGCTGCCCGAGGTATCCGACGCGTTTGGCCGGTTTCGCGACTTGAATTTCGGCCGCGTCCTGGCGCTGACTATGGCGGTGGCGTCGCTGATCGCGCTCGTGACGGGCGCGGTCTGGCTGCAGGATTTCGCTTTCGTGGCTTTCGCGGTCTTCTGGTTGCAGGGCCTGGCGATCGTCCACTGGCTGTACGCACACAAGCGGTTACCGCTCTTTCTGGTCCTGCTGGTGTACGCGCTGATACCCTTGCTGAATGCGCTGATGGTGATGGCGCTGGCGGTGGTGGGGTATATTGACGCATGGTTCGAGTTCCGGTCGCGGAAGGCTGCTGCCTGAGG
>CAZTAE010000523.1:0-1780 GCA_964611535.1 uncultured Woeseiaceae bacterium | reverse complement strand
TCGGCTACTGGGTGGAGAACGGCGAGATCGTGAAGCCGGTGCACGAGGTCACGATTGCCGGCAACCTCAAGGATCTGTACCAGCGCATCGGCGCCGTCGGCCGCGATCAGGACCTGCGCGGCGGCATCCGCTGCGGCTCCGTCCTCGTCGAGGAAATGACGATCGCCGGCGCCTGACCGAGCGGTCGCGTCGATCCGGGTTGCGGGATGTTGCGGCCGCCTTGTTCATGAACGATTGACGGGATCGCAAGGCGGAGCCTTACCTGGGGGGAAAGCCTTTCAGGAACGCCGTGAACCCGTCCCTGGGGGCTTCGGGCGAAACATCCCTGTTTCGCACGATCCTGAAAGGCTCTCCCCCCAGGCAAGTCTCCGCACCTGGAAGATGGCGTTCATGAACAAGGCTCCGGAGCATCCATTTGCGACCGGCGCTGATCGAAGGTGCCACCCGCGGGCTCGGTCAGTCTTTCGGCTTGTCGGCGCTGTCGAGCAAGTCGGTGAGGGTCTGGTCGCCCGCGACATCGTTGATCGCGGAGTCGAACTGTTGCCCCAGGGCGGCGACTTCCCCGGTCCAGGCCGGGCCGCGGTAGGAACCGGTGTCGCCGCGCTGGCGGACGACCTCCAGTATGTCGGTGAGACGGATGCGGGAGACCTCGCGTCCGGGCAGCAGGTGCTCGTTCTCGGTTACGATGAGCAGGCCGGCATTCTCGAGGCTCTCGGCGATCGGCGCCAGCACGATCGACGGAATCTTGAGTTGGCTGGAGACGTCCTCGAGCGTAACCTTCCGGTCCTTGTCACGAAATGCCACGCCGACGCAGTACATGATGTTGAGGGCGAGGCACTCTCGCATCGAGTTCGACAGCCTCGGCTCGCGGCGTCCGATGCGCAGGAAGGCTGGCCGCTGGTGATAGAAGGCCAGCTGCGCGCCGATCAGCAGCGCGAGCCAGCTGAGATAGAGCCAGATGAGCGCTGAGATCGGCACGGCGAAGCTCGAATAGATCAACTGCCGCTGCGTCGAGTGCAGCACGAACGCGGTGAAAATCGCGCCGAGCCAGACCCAAAGTACGCCGCCTACGATACCGCCGACCGCCGCCGACTTGAGCTTGACGCCGGTGTTGGGAACGAACATGTAGAGGAACGTGAAGACGGCCGAAATCAGGACATAAGGCGCGAGGCCGCTGGCGGCGAAGACGACGGGGCCAAACGCTTCCCTGGCGAGCAGCCACTGCACGAAGTCGGCGCTGCGAACGGAGGCCAGCATCCCGAGGGCGATGACGACGATTACCGGCCCGACGAGGAGCACGACGAGATACTCCGAGAAGCGGCGCGCGAGGCTGCGCGGCTGTGCGACGTGCCAGACGTAGTTGAAGCTCTCTTCGACCTTCTGCACCATGGACACGGCGAAGAAGAAGAAGAAGGCGAGGCTGATGCCGCCCAGCAGCCCGCCGCTCACGTTGTCGACGAGGCCGATGACCTCGTCGACGATTTCCACGCCTTGCGGACCGAGGGGGGCCATTACCTGGTACAGGACGGGCCGCAGTTCGTTGTGGATGCCTAGCCCCTTGAGCACCGAGAAGCTGAGGGCGATCAGCGGGACGACGGAAAGCAATGTCGTGTATACGAGGCTCACCGCGCGCAGCGTGAGCTGGCCGGCGAGGATGTCGCGCAGGACCGCGTACAGGTAACGGAGGACCGTCGCGGCCGCCTTGCCGGGCAGTCCCTTGTTGTACAGCGTGTTGCCCCAGATGAGCCTGTCGGCGTTTGCTATGAGTTCCGGAACCATT
>CAZTAE010000522.1:0-1784 GCA_964611535.1 uncultured Woeseiaceae bacterium | reverse complement strand
CCGCAGCCGGCCGCACTTCCTCGAGCATGAGCCCCACGCGCACGGCCAGCTCGCGATTCCAGGCGTTGATGTGCGAACGCGACCAGAACTCCGAGACGAAGTAATCGGCCTCGAAGCCCATGTCATGAATGACTTCGATCGCCGAGGCCAGGGAAAAGAACACGGGCCTGGCACGGCCCTCCATGCGGCGTGCATACGCCAGGCAACGGCTCAGGTGCCCCAGCCCCGAGCCGTTGATATTGAAGAAGAGGATGCGAGGTAATCCGCCCGCCAAGTCAAGCCCCGGCTGTCCGCTGCTGCGCAAGTACGGATCTTCCGGGCCGCGGCGCCGTCTCCCGGAATCGAAGCGATCTGCTTGTGTCCATCGGGCTGGTACTGTACATGAAGATGAGTTAAATCACCGACTCCCGGGCCTTACGTTGTCGCGACGCAATATACCAAACGAATTCGATAAGCGGCGAAGAAGCCGGGAAATGTCGCCACCGGAGGCCATGAACCGCAACACAACAGACGGACCGGAGCAATCGCTGCGGCGTCGCGTGTGCATCGTCGCGCCCGTCCACGTGTGGGACGATGTGCGCGTCTTCCACAAACAGGCCGCCACGCTGGCTGCCGCCGGCTATGACGTCGTGCTGCTGGCGCAGGCAAGGGGACGGCATGTCGCGCAGGGTGTGCGAGTGACAGGTGTATGGGCGCCGCGTACCCCACAACTGCTGCGCTTTCTTTCCCTGCCCCTGGTGCTCGTCCAGGCGCTCGTGCAGCGGGCGGACGTCTATCACCTGCACAACCCCGACACGCTGCCGCTCTGCATCGTTTTGAAAGTCCTGGGCAGGCGCGTGATCTACGATACGCACGAGGACTTTTCCCAACGCATCGCCATCAGGGAGTGGATTCCGCGCGCGTTAAGATACCCGGTGTCGAGGAGCATCGTCAGGACGGAGCGCGTAGTCGCCAAGCTCGTGGACCGGACCATTGCCACGCAGGCGCGCGTTGCCGCCCGCCTGGGGGAGAAGGCCGCGGTCATCGCGAATCCTCCGAGATCGGACGTTGCGCGCCTGCAACAGGCCAGCGCGAAGTCGGCCGCAGCAGTCCGGCCCCCGGACGATGGGTTGCGGGCTGTCTACGTTGGCCTCGTGAGCAAGGCTCGAGGACTTTTCGACATGATCGATGCCACCGAGCGGGTCAATGAAGAACGCCCGATGCGCCTGCGAATCATCGGACCGGCGACGCCCCGGCAAATCAAGAAAGCCAGAGCCCGCCCTGGCTGGCGTCATGTCGAGTATCTCGGCAGGATGCCGCAGAAAGATGCCTTTGCGTACATCGCGGAATCCGACGTCGGGCTCGCAGTCCTGCATGATGTGGCGGACTTCTCCCATGCCGATCCGAACAAGCTGTACGAGTACATGGTCTTCGGCAAACCCTTCATTGCGTCGAACTTCCCGCAATGGCGGGCACGATTGCAGGGGATCGACGGTGGCTGGTTCGTCTCGCCCGGTAGCGTCGAAGAGATGACGGCTGCGTTGAAGGCGGCGATGGATCCGGAGGTGCGCAGGAAAAAGGGAGAAGCCGGGGCGGCCTTCATCCGCACTTACAATTGGGAAAAGGAGTCGGCGAAGCTCATCGACATTTACAGGGAAATTCTGTCGTAACGGAAGGCACGCAGCCCGCAGTCACCCGCTGGCCTTGCTGACGGACCTCACACAGGCGATCCACCGGATCGTGCGAAGATTCAGGCCCGGCGTGTCGTGATGTCGATCACCTTGTCGGTGCCGTCTGCCACCTGC
>CAZTAE010000521.1:0-1787 GCA_964611535.1 uncultured Woeseiaceae bacterium | reverse complement strand
GACGTCACTCGTCCCTGCGCCAGACCTCCAGCTCGCGTTCCGTCTCGCCCTCGACGATGATCTGGCCGACCTTGCAGGGGGTCTCGCTCGTCGCCTCGTCGCACTCCGGCAGGTTTGCAAGCCGTTGCTGGTGTGCCGTCACCGTCTCCTGGACCGGTTCCGGCGCGGCATCGTCCTGCGGCTCGCTCTCGCCCGGCGGAATGATGCCCCAGTTTTCCGTATCAGCCAGTTGCTGGTTCGCTTCATCCAGCGATGCATAGGTCTGTCTTTCGCGCGCCGTGGGCAGGCACCGCGCACTGTTGACGATCACGTTGGCGTCGTGTTCCTTGTACGTCACCAGTTCCTCGAGCACGGCCTCGCACTGGGCCCGGTCGGCGAACTCGTACTGTACCTGCTGCTCCTGGCAGACGGTCTTGCCGCCGGGAGCGACGCACTCGCTCAACGTGAGCACGAAAACCTGGATCCACGATGTGTCCATGTAACTTCTCCTGTTGCTGAACATCTGCATGGAGGCGCCGTGCCGGATGATAATAACATGCACCCGGCCGGCCACTTGCGTTGGGGGGTACCTTTCCTGTTAGATGGGAGCCATGCGGCCAAAGTTGCACCAGCTTCAACTGGCGGCCGTCTCCCTGATCCTTACTTTCGCTGCCGCTCCGGCCCAGACGCAGGAGTCCAGCCCGATCCACTGGGCGTATTCCACCTGGTTCGGGAGCGGCTGGTACCGGATCGGAGATGACCAGGATGTCTTCGTCGTGCGCTATGCGCCGCGCCGGACGCTGCGCGAGGCTGCACTGGAAGAAGATGGCGAGCGCACGGTCGGCTTCGAGCTGCGCCTCCCCGTCACGGCCGGCCTGAACCATTTTCCGCTGGACGACGTGGCCGGCTCGGTGGATTTCGACAACCTCGCGAACCTGAGCCTCACGCCCAGCGTCTACTGGAACGTCCCCATGAACGAGCGCTGGTCGCTCAGGCCTTTCGCTGCGCTCGGCTGGGGCACGGTGCTGAACGGCAGCGAGTCTGCCTGGACCTACTGGGCCGGACTGCGCAGCCGCTACGTCCTGCGGCCGGAGAAGCTGAACGTGGCCTTGTATAACGCCATCGGGTACGTCGGCTACTCGCCGAACAACGCCCCGTCGGCGCACTTCTGGCCGGTCACCAACGCGCTGGAGTTCCGCTATCCGCCCGCGTTCCTGCGTTACGACGGCGAGCAGCTGCTGCTGCACTGGCACGCCGCGCACACCTACTTCCAGGCCGACCTCGACGTCGTGCGCCGTAACCGCGAGACGGAGCCGATCAGCGACGAATGGGAGCTCGGTGTGGCAATCAGCCGCGAGGAGGAGCCCATCCGATGGTGGAAGCTCGAATTCTCGCGGCTGGGGCTCGCGTACCGGTTCAGCACGGACGGCGAGCTGCAGGGCGTGGGCCTCGTGTTCCAGTCGCTGTTCGAGGAGTGAGTATCAGAGGCGGCAGAGCCGCTCCGCGGCTTCCTGCAGCGTCGCGTCGTCCTTGGCGAAGCAGAAGCGGAGCCGGCGTCCCGGCGGCGGCTCCTCGCAGAAGACGGAGATCGGAATGGACGCAACGCCGATTTCACCGGTCAGGCGCCGTGCGTAGTCGACGTCTGCCTCGTCGGTGATGGCCGAGTAGTCGAGGATCTGAAAGAACGTTCCCCGCGCCGGCACAAAGCGGAAGCGTGACTCCGTGACGAGGTCGCAGAACAGGTCCCGCTTCGCCTGATAGAACGCCGGCAGTTCGGCGTAGTGCGCCGGCGACTGCTGCATGTAGTC
>CAZTAE010000520.1:0-1787 GCA_964611535.1 uncultured Woeseiaceae bacterium | reverse complement strand
GGTGGCCGTCGTGCCCGTGTCCGCACGGGCCACGAAACCGAAATAGCCGGCAACGCCCGCGAGGAGGATATGCAGCCAGACGTCATGCCCGTACAGCGGAATCAGGCCGAACGTCGTCCGCAAGCCCGGAATCAGGCCCATGATGACGAAAACCGCATAGATGATGGCTACACTGCGGGCGTAGGTGAGCGAACGCGGTATGCTGCGCCACACGGCGATGCCCCAGATGCCGAAGATGATGTGCACGATGTTGTGCAGCACGTTGACCGGGAACAGGCCGAACAACCTGCCGGATGCTGCTTCGACCTCCAGGTCGGGATGCTGCGGCCCGAAAGGCATCACGAGCCCGGGAATGAAGCCGGCGATCCCGACGATCAGAAAGACGATACCGTAAATCAGGGCGAAACGACGGATGGTCATGGGATCCTCCTGTTCCTTTCGACTGTGGGGACAAAAGGGGAGTTCTCCGCCACGGCCCTGGCGGGCCGTCCTCCCAGACGCATCGAGTATCGCGCACGGTGATGAAGCTGGCAACAGATTCAGCAGGCTACGGACAGCAGACGAGGCAGCTACGGCAAAATCTGCGGCCTGAAGTCTCCGGACCGCCCCGAGCGTGCGTCGCCGCTGTCGATAGCCCCACCCGTCGTTCGATTAGCCGACAAGGCAGCCGGGATAAAGCACGATGAAATACCTGTGCCTCGCGTACGAGGAAGAAGCCAAACTGAATGCCCTGTCACGCGGCGAGTGGAACGAGCTGCGGCGGGAAACGCTGGAGTACGTGGAGGTCCTGCGGGAGAGCGGTTATCTGGTGGCTGCGGAACCGCTCCAGAGCGCACGAACCGCCGTGTCACTGCGCGTTCGAGGCGGCGGACTGTCCGCAACGGACGGCCCCTTTGCGGAGACGAAGGAACAGCTGGGCGGGTTCTTCCTGATCGAAGCCAGGGATCTGAACGAGGCGATACAGGTTGCTTCGCGATGGCCGTCGGCCCGCATCGGTACCATCGAGGTACGGCCGGTGGAGGCGGAGCTGCGCGAAGAAGGCCGCTACGACCCGCTGTAGGGACGCCTGGTCCGGCTACCGGCGACTTCCGGTGCTCGCCACGGCAGCGGCCGTTTCGGCATGCGCCGGGGCGTCGCTATACTGGCGTCCGTGAAACGTCAGTCGAAATCCCGATGTTGAATCCGGCACTGGACCGCGCCGCGCTGGCGGACATCTACCGGCGCGATCAGCGCATCCGCATCGATGGCGTCCTGCAGGCAGCCGTCGCCGAGCGCATTCGCGCTATCTGCGCGGAAAGGGTTCCCTACGATTACGTGTATTACCTGGACGGCGCCAATCGTGTCCGCAGCGAGACCGAGATGCGGCAGGCGGCAGCGGCGGAGAAAGCGCAGATCTCGCAGGCGCTGATGCACAACGCGACTCAGGGTATCGGCTTCCTGTACTGCAGTTACATGCTGAATCGGCATAGCGAGCCGTCCGGGGACCTGGCGTTTCTTTACGAGGTCTCCGAGTACCTGAACTCCGAAGAGATGCTGACGTTCGTGCGACAGGTGAGCGGTCGGGACGATCTCGTCCGCGCCGATGCGCAGTACACGCGCTACAGCGCAGGCCAGTACCTCACGCGCCACTGTGACGACGTAGACGGCCAGGCGCGCCGGCTGGCCTACGTGTTCGGCTTTACCCGCACCTGGCACCCGGACTGGGGGGGACTGCTGCAGTTCTTCGAGGAGGACGGCACGCCGCGCGATGCCTGGATGCCTGCCTTCAACCGCCTGGCGCTATTCGA
>CAZTAE010000519.1:0-1787 GCA_964611535.1 uncultured Woeseiaceae bacterium | reverse complement strand
GTCATGGCGGCGATGGACGACTGGAACACGAAGCAGCACCGGGAGTCGGGGCTGACGACGCGGGTGCTGGAGAGCAGGTTGACCGTCGCCGAGGCGGAACACCTGACAGTCGATTTCCTTCGCGAGTACGTCGACGAGGGCGTTTCGCCGATGTGCGGTAACAGCATCTGCCAGGATCGGCGTTTCCTGGCGCGGCAGATGCCGACGCTCGAAGCGTACTTTCACTACCGGAATCTCGACGTCAGCACGCTGAAGATCCTGACGCAGCTCTGGGCGCCGAACGTCGCCAAGGGCTTCACCAAGGAATCGTCGCACCGGGCACTGTCGGACATCCGGGATTCGATCGCGGAACTCCGCTATTACCGTGAGTCGTTCCTGGTACAGGAGGTTTCCGGGGACTGCTGATGAAGACGCCGCCGGGCTCACTGGCATCCGAACGCAACAAGGCTCCGATACTGGAAGTGCTGCGCGACGAATTCGCCCACCGGCGGCAAGTGCTCGAGATCGGCTCCGGCACGGGCCAGCACGCCGTCTACTTCGCCGCGAATCTGCCTCATCTGGTCTGGCAGCCGAGCGATCTTGCCGAGAACCATCCCGCAATCACGGCGTGGCTGGAAGCGGAGGGCCCGCCGAACCTGAGCGGGCTTGTGGAGCTGGACGTCGCCCGCCCGGAGACGTCCGCGGTCGTGCCCCCCGATGCCGTGTTCTCGGCGAACACGGCTCACATCATGAGCCTCGAGACCGTGCGTTGCATGTTCGCGCTGGTGGGCCGCCTGCTGCCGCAAGGCGGCGTGTTCTGCCTTTACGGCCCATTCAACTTCGATGGCCGTTTCAGCAGCGACAGCAATGCCGATTTCGACGCATCCCTGCGGGCGAGAGATCCCTCGATGGGCGTCCGCGACATCGAGGAACTCGATCGGTTCGCGGCCGATGCCGGCCTCGCGCGGGCGCGCCTGTACGCGATGCCCGCAAACAACCACCTGGCGGTGTGGCTCAAGGCCTGAGCTCCCGGCGAATTCCGCGAACTGCCGGCTGGCAGAGGTTTTCCGGTTGCCTTATAGTTGGCCGCCTGTGTTTTGGGCGAGCCTACAATGTCGATAAGCCGGGTATTGCGGCCGGGCGTGCTGCTCATGATCTGCCTTGCTGCCGCGGTTTCCGTCCGCGCGCAGACCGTCTGGGTCAGCGACCAGTTCGAGATCAACCTGAGGACCGGGCCGAGCACGAGCAACGCGATACTTCGGGTGGTGCCGAGCGGCACGCCGCTCGAAGTGCTCGAGCGCGACGAGGAGCTCGGCTACGCGCGCGTCCGCACCGGAGGCGGCACCGAGGGCTGGGTGCTCAGCCGGTATTTGATGAACGAGCCGCCGGCGCGTGAACAGCTCGAAGAGTTGATGAGCCGCCTCAATACGGCGACCGAGCGCGGCAGCTCGGTCGCCTCCCAGCTCCAGACCCTCACTCGGCAGCACCAGGAAGCAACCGACCGGATCAATACCCTCGAGCGCGACAAGCAGAGCCTCGAGGAAGAGCTGGCGGAGATCAAGTCGACGGCGGCCAACGCGCTCGCGCTCGACCGCCAGAACAAGGACCTGCGCCAGCAGCTCACCGATGCAGAAATCAAGGTCAGCATTCTCGAGCAGGAGAACGAGGAGCTGAGCGGGCAGAAGACGCGCAACTGGTTCCTCGCCGGTGCCCTGGTGCTCCTCGTGGGCATCATCCTGGGCATCTGGCTTCCCCGCATCCGCTGGCAGCGACGCTCGCGCTACGAACGCTTCTGAGCCGTCCGGCGA
>CAZTAE010000518.1:0-1792 GCA_964611535.1 uncultured Woeseiaceae bacterium | reverse complement strand
GTCATCATCATCGGTGCCGGGCTGTGCGGCAGCCTGCTCGCCATGCTGCTCGCGCGGCGGGGCTTCGACGTGCGGGTGTACGAGCGCCTGCCGGCGCCCGGAACCGTCGGCATGCCGGCGGGGCGGTCGATCAATCTCGCGCTGTCGGCGCGGGGCATCCGGGCCCTGCGGCACGCCGGCATCTTCGATCGCGTGGAACCGCTGCTCATGCCGATGCGCGGGCGGATGATCCATGCGGAGGACGGGAACACGGAGCTGCAGCCCTACGGGCAGCGGGAGCACGAGGTCATCTACTCCGTCTCGCGGGCGGAGCTGAACCGCATCCTGATCGAAGCCGCGGTGAGGGACTTCGGCGTCACCATGCATTTCGAGCACGAGGCGACGGCCTACGATCGGGAAGCGGGCGTGCTGCACATGAAGGACGTCCGTTCAGAGAGCGAGGTTGTGCTGCGGGAAGCGCCGTTCATCGCCGCGGACGGGGCGGGCTCGATCATCCGGCGGGCCTACGGCGAGGACGGAGTGCTCGGGGCGACCGAGGATCTGCTGCCGCACGGCTACAAGGAGCTGACGGTGCCGCCGGGCCCCGGTGGGCGCCACCGGCTGGACCCGGGCGCGCTGCACATCTGGCCGCGCGGCGGCTACATGCTGATCGCGCTGCCGAATCCCGGCGGCGACTTCACGCTGACGCTGTTCCTGCCGAACGAGGGTGCGGAAAGCTTTGCCGCGCTCGACGACGCGGAGGCCGTGCAGGCGTTCTTCGAGGCGAACTTTGCCGACGTCGCGCCGCTCATCGACGATGTCGGCGGCTCGTTCCTGCGCAACCCGACCGGCATCCTCGGCACCGTGCGCTGCCGCCACTGGCATGACGGCGGGAAGGTGCTTCTGATCGGCGACGCGGCGCACGCGATCGTGCCGTTCCACGGCCAGGGCATGAATCTTGCGTTCGAGGACTGCGTGCTGCTGGACAGTCTGACTCCCGGCCAGGACGGCGAGTGGCTGGCCGTCTTCGCGGCGTTCGAGGCGGCGCAGCGGGAGAATGCCGATGCCATCGCGGACATGGCGCTCGAGAACTATGTCGAGATGCGCGATACCGTCCGCGATCCGAAGTACGTGCTGAGAAAGCAGCTGTCCTTCGAGCTGGAGCGGCGTTTGCCCGACCGCTTCATTCCGCGCTATTCGATGGTGATGTTCCACGACGAGATCCCGTACGCCGTCGCACAGCGGCGCGGCGCGATTCAGCAGGCGTTGCTGGAGGAGCTTACCCGGTGCGCCGAGTCGCTCGCGGATATCGACCTCGACCGCGCTGTGGAACGGGCCCGCGAAGCGCTCACGCCGGTCGGCGCACCAGCGTCTCGAACGTGAACTTCAGTGGCGGATCGGCCGAGCGGCGGCCTTCGGATGCGACCAGCCGCCACGCCGCGGGATCCAGCTCAGGAAAGAAGGCATCGCCTTCCAGCGTCGTGTGCACACGCGTCCGGTGGATTCGCTGTGCCTGCGGCAGGAAGTGGCGGTAGATGACCTCGCCGCCGATGACCATGGCCTCCCCGGTCTCGTGGATCAGCGCGAGCGCGTCGTCGGGGGATGCCGCCGTCTCGCAGCCGGCAATCTCGAGATCCGGCCGGCGGCTGATTACGATGTTGCGGCGGCCCGGCAGCGGCCGGCCGATCGATTCCCAGGTTCGCCGCCCCATCAGCAACGGCTTGCCCATCGTGAGCTCCCGAAAGCGCCCGAGATCCTCCGGCAGGCGCCACGGCAGGCGACCATCCCGGCCGATGACGCCGTTGTCGGAGAC
>CAZTAE010000517.1:0-1792 GCA_964611535.1 uncultured Woeseiaceae bacterium | reverse complement strand
AGCCAGTTCGGGTTCGGCCGGGCGCCCCGCGCCGTGATGATCTCGACCGTCTGGCTGTTCTGCAGCTTGGTCCTCAGCGGCACCAGATTGCGGTCGATCTTGGCCGCCACGCAGCGATTGCCGACGTCCGTGTGCACCGCGTAGGCGAAGTCGACCGTGGTCGCGCCCTTCGGCAGCGGCATGATCTCGCCCTGCGGCGTGAAAACGTAGATCTTGTCGGGAAAGAGGTCGACCTTGACGCTTTCGAGAAACTCCTCCGAGCTGCCCGATTCCTGGATCTCCATCAGGTGTGCGAGCCACTCGCGCGCGCGGCGCTGCGGCGTCGCGGTCGTCTTGTCGACTGCCTTGTACTGCCAGTGCGCGGCGACACCCGATTCCGCGACCCGGTCCATCTCGGCGGTGCGAATCTGCACTTCGAGCGGCAGCCCCTTGGGCCCGAACAGCGTCGTGTGCAGCGACTGGTAGCCGTTGATGCGCGGGATCGCTATGTAGTCCTTGAAGCGGCCCGGCATCGGCTTGTAAAGGCCGTGCACGAGGCCGAGGGTCCGGTAACAGGTATTGACGTCGCCGACGATGATGCGGAAGCCGTAGACGTCGACCACCTCCGACAGCAGGCGCTTCTTCTCCGACATCTTCTTGTAGATGCTGTACAGGTGCTTCTCGCGCCCGACGAGCTGGGCATCGACGTTCTCGTTCTTCAGTCCGTTCTCGAGCCGCTCGAAAATCTTCTTCACGATCTGGCGCTGGCTGCCCTTGCTGCGCCGCACTGCCTTCTCGATGACGCGGTAGCGGAAGGGGTACAGGTAGCGGAAGCCGAGGTCCTCGAGGTCGACCTTCATGTGGTTGATGCCGAGGCGATTGGCGATGGGCGCGTAGATCTCCAGCGTCTCGCGCGCGATGCGCTTCTGCTTGTCCCGCGAGACGGCATCCAGTGTGCGCATGTTGTGCAGGCGATCGGCCAGCTTCACGAGGATCACGCGGATATCCTCGATCATTGCCAGCATCATCTTGCGGAAGCTCTCGGCCTGCGCCTCGGCACGGCTGTTGAACTGCATCTGGTCGAGCTTGCTGACGCCGTCGACCAGCGTCGCCACTTCAGCCCCGAACTGCTTCTCGATGTCGGCGATCGGAGTCGGCGTGTCCTCGATGACGTCGTGCAGCACGGCGGCCGTGATCGCCTTCGCATCCATGCGCATGTCGGCGAGGATCTGGGCCACGGCCACAGGGTGGGAGATGTAGGGCTCGCCGCTCAGGCGCTTCTGCCCTTCGTGCGCCGACGCGCCGAAGTCGTACGCCTGCAGCACCTGTTCGATGTGCTCGGGCGCCATGTAGGACTCCAGCGTCTCGATCAGGCGCCGCAGCCCGCGGCCACGCCGCACCGACGTGCCGGGGAGTTTTGCTCGGATTGTCGCAGCGTAGTCCATGTTCAGGTTCTTGCGACCTGCGCCCGGCCCGCTGCGACGGCGCGTTGCCCGCCAGGCCCCCTTTTCCTGGTTGGCAGCCTCGTCAATCGCCTATGGAGATCCCGCGCATGGGAATGATTTCTTCCACGGGGTCCGGGGGTTGCAGGAAGTCCTCCGCAGGGGGTTGTTCCGCCTCCTCGAGTATCGCGGGCGTGATATGGCCGTCTGCGATCTCGCGCAGGGCGATGACGGTGGGCTTGTCGTTCTCCGTCTCGACCAGCGGGTCGGCGCCGTGCGCGATGCGCCTGGCGCGCTTGGATGCCGCCAGGACCATTTCAAAGATGTTGTCGACGTTTTGCAGGCAGTCTTCGACCGTGATTCGGGCCATC
>CAZTAE010000516.1:0-1795 GCA_964611535.1 uncultured Woeseiaceae bacterium | reverse complement strand
AGCTGGCCGAGCGGCTGCGCGATCACGCGCTGTTCATCGCCTTCGCGCCTCTCGAGGAGCCCCGCATCGCGGTCGCCGTCATCGTGGCAAACGGCCAGAGCGGCAGCCGGGTGGCCGCCCCGATCGCGCGCCGGCTCATGGATCAGTACCTCGGGTTCGACGACGATGCTCTTTAACGACACTCTCGAGCTTTCGGAACGGCGTTCGTTGCCGCTGGCCGGCATGCCCCGGCTGCTGCGCGAGCTGCACATCGACGGCCCGCTGCTGGGCGCCCTGCTGCTGATCTGCGGCCTCGGGCTGGTGGTGCTGTACAGCGCTGTCGGCGAAAATCCCGACCTGTGGCTGCAGCAGTGCATCCGCCTTGGCGTGGGCATCGTGGCGCTGCTGGTCGCGGCGCAGCTGCCGCCGGAGGTCTTGCGGCGCTGGACGCCATGGGGCTATCTCTTCGGGCTCGCGCTGCTCGTGCTCGTCCTCCTGCGCGGCGAGATCGGCCAGGGCGCGCAGCGCTGGCTCGACGTCGGCATCCGCTTCCAGCCCTCTGAAGTCATGAAACTCGCCGTGCCCATGGTCGCTGCCTGGTACCTGCACGACCGCCAGCTGCCGCCCAGCCTGAGCCAGGTGGTCGTCATCACCGTCCTGGTCGTGGTACCTACCGTGCTGATCGGCAGTCAGCCGGACCTCGGCACCGCCATTCTCATCGCGATAGCGGGCGCGCTGGTCGTGCTCCTGGCCGGCATGCCGGTGCGGCTGATGGCCGCCATGGCCGTGCTGTGCGTTCCCGGGGCCTGGGGGCTATGGCATTTCATGCACGACTACCAGCGGCAGCGGATTCTCACCCTGCTCCATCCCGACAGCGATCCGCTCGGCGCCGGGTACAACATCATCCAGTCGAAGATCGCCATCGGATCCGGTGGCCTCTTCGGCAAGGGCTGGACCAACGGCAGCCAGGCGCAGCTCGAGTTCCTGCCCGAGCGCGACACGGACTTCATCTTCGCCGTGCTCGGCGAAGAGCTCGGCCTGCTCGGCGCCCTCAGCCTCCTGGGACTCTACCTGTTCGTGGTCGGGCGGGGCCTGTACATTGCACTGCAGGCCCGGGACACGTTTTCACGACTGTTGGCCGGCAGCATCAGCCTTACCTTTTTCGTTTACGTTTTCGTGAACACGGCGATGGTCACCGGACTGGTTCCCGTTGTCGGCATACCCTTGCCGCTCGTCAGCTTCGGCGGCACGTCGATGGTGACGCTCATGGCGGGATTCGGTATTCTCATGTCGATTCACACGCATCGCAAATTCGTGCCGCATTGAACGCCACGGAGCTCCGACCGCTGGCCGCCGGGAAACTATGAAATTACATTACAAACTCGCGTGTTGCCTGTTACTGCCCTGCCTGGGTCTGCAGCCCGCCGTTGCACTCGACGTCGACCGCCCCGTCGTGAGCCGGTTCATCGACTCGATGGCCGAGAAGCACGACTACGACCGGGATGAGCTCCGCTCCATACTCGCCAAGGCCGAAACGCAGGAAAAGATCCTGACCGCGATCAGCAGGCCCGCCGAGAAAACCCTCGCGTGGCACGAGTACCGGGACATTTTCCTCACCGACGAGCGGATCAGCGCCGGCGCCGAATTCTGGCGGGAGCACCGCGAAGCCCTGCAGCGCATCAGCGAGGAGACCGGCGTCTCCTGCGAAATCCTCGTCGGCATCATCGGCGTGGAAACGTACTTCGGGCGGATCACCGGCAATTATCGCGTCCTCGACGCCCTGGCCACGCTGGCTTTCGAATACACGCCGCGCGCG
>CAZTAE010000515.1:0-1806 GCA_964611535.1 uncultured Woeseiaceae bacterium | reverse complement strand
TCGACAACGGCCGGGCGGCAGGCGTGGAGACCGACGCCGGCGACACCATCGCGAGCTGGACCGTCGTCTCCAGCGCGGACCCCAAGTCGACGATCCTCTCGCTCGTCGGCGCGCGGCACGTGGAAACCGGCTTCACCCGACGCGTGCACAACATGCGAATGCGCGGGAATGCCGCCAAGCTCCACCTCGCGCTCGACGGCCTGCCGCGGATCGCGGGGCTCGAGAAGAAGGACTTCGGCGGCCGGCTCCTGATCGCCCCCGACCCGAGCTACGTCGAGCGGGCTTTCAACCCGGCGAAGTACGGCGAGTACTCGCCGGCGCCCGTTGCCGAGATCACGATCCCGAGCTTCAGGGATCCGGGCCTCGCACCCACCGGCAAACACGTCCTGTCGGTCATCGTGCAGTACGCACCGTACGGTCTCGAGGGCGGCTGGAGCGACGACACGCGCGACGCCTTCATGAATCGGGCCATCGACACGATCGCCGCGTACGCGCCCGACCTGCGCCAGCGCATCACCGCCACCGAAATGCTGACCCCGGCCGACATCGAGCGCGAGTTCCGCATCACGGGCGGCCACTGGCACCACGGCGAGCTGACCCTCGACCAGTTCCTGTTCGTGCGCCCGGTCGCGGGCGCCGCCCAGTACCGGATGCCACTCGACGGCCTCTGGCTCTGCGGCGCGGGCAGTCACCCCGGCGGCGGCGTCTCCGGCGCGGCCGGCCGCAACGCCGCCCGCATGATCCTCGCGACGGAAAAGGCAGCGTGACGATGATCGTCGAAGTGGAACAGTCCCGCCTCCGCTCGCCGTTCTACGGCCGCCAGTCGGCGCTCGACCGGCTGAACCGCTGGCACGAGTGGAAGGGCTACCTCAGCGCCGACGCCTTCTACGACGCTGACCTCGAATACTTCGCGATCCGCAACAGCACGGGCGTCTTCGACCTGACGCCGATGACCAAGTACCGCATCAAGGGCCCGGACTCGCTGGCCTATGTCGACCGGCTCGTGACCCGCGATATGCAGAAGATCAAGCCGGGCCGGGTCGCCTACGCCGTCTGGTGCGATGACCAGGGTCAGGTCATCGACGACGGCACGCTCTTTCACCTGCGCGAGGGCGAGTACCGCCTCTGCTCGCAGGAGCGCCATCTCGCCTGGCTGACGGCGGCGGCCATCGGCTTCGACGTCTCGATCGAGGAGGAGACGGCCGAGATCGCCGCGCTGGCGGTGCAGGGCCCCACCTCGTTCAGCGTCATGAAGAACCTCGGCCTTGCGGACCTGGCGGGCCTGAAGGCGTTCGGGCTCATGCACTTCGATTTCGAAGGCAGCGAGCTGATGGTTTCCCGCACGGGCTTCACCGGCGACCTCGGCTACGAGCTCTGGATCGACCGCACGAAGGCGGAACCGCTCTGGGACGCCCTCTTCGAGGCCGGCCAGCTCCACGGCATCCGCGCGATCGGCACCGAAGCCCTCGACCTCGCCCGCGTCGAAGCCGGCTTCCTGACCGCCGGCGTCGATTTCCTGCCGGCGGCCGGCACCGTCCGCAGCGGCCGTTCCCGCTCACCCTTCGAGCTGGGCCTCGACTGGCTGATCGATTTCCGCAAACCCAACTTCAACGGCCGGCGCGCGCTCGCCGAAGAGCAGCGCCGCGGCTCCACCTGGCGGCTCGTCAAGCTCGACATCGAGGGGAACAAGCCCGCGCACCACGCGTACATCTATGCGAAACGCGGCGGCAGGCGCCGGCAGGCAGGCTTCGTGACCTCCGCCGCCTGGTCGCCGGTCTGCAAGCAGAACGTCGCCCTCGGCACCGT
>CAZTAE010000514.1:0-1807 GCA_964611535.1 uncultured Woeseiaceae bacterium | reverse complement strand
GTGTACACCGGCACCGGAAACTGCGCGACGTTGCCGCCTTCGAGCTTCGAGATCTTGCTCTTGCCCTCCTTCTCCACCTCGTCGATGCGGATGATGGAATGCATGGGCAGGTAGCTCCGCTTGACGCCGGCGAATTCCGACTTGATCTTTTCCTCGGAGGGATCGACAACTACCGAGCTGCGCTCGCCGAAGACGAGGCTCTCGACCTCGACGAAGCCGAACAGTGAGCCGTGCCCGACCTGGCGCGCATACACCTCGTACACCTGCCCCTGGCTCATGAACACGATCCTGTAGAGACGCTTGGCTGCCATTCGCCGGAGTCTACCCAAAACCGGCCGGCAAAGCCGCTTTCGCCTGACCGGCAACCGTTCGGCGCATCTGGTTCCTCCCGCGCATTTCCGGCAGGTCGCCGCACTGCCGCGGACTGCCGATTACTGTGATCCGTTTGGCAGTGACGGGGGCGGATCGGGCGCACAATTGTCGGGCCGACATTCCAGTGCACGCGCACTGGCGATCTTCGCCGCATTTTGCGTGGCCGCGCTTCCGATGGCGGCACTTGACGATTCCGGGGAACACGATGCCGCTCAAGCTCCAGATAACGAGCGAACACAGGGAGATGCTGGGTTCCGACGCGACCCGCGAGTTTCGCGGGACGGGCGGGACGATCGGCCGCGCGCTGGAAAACGACTGGATCCTTGCGGACCCGGACCGCTTCATCTCCGGCCGGCACGCCACCATCGACTTTCGCGGCGGCGCCTGGTACCTGGCGGATATCAGCACCAACGGCGTCTACATCAACGACGACGAAGAGCCGCTCGGCCGCGGCAAGGCGCGGCGTCTGTTCGACGGCGACCGGTTGCGCATGGGCGATTTCCAGTTCGAGGTCAACATCGACGAGGGCGAGGAGCTCGACATGCCGGCTCCGAGCAAGTCCTTCATGCCCGAGCACCTCGCACTGATGGTGGACGAGGAACCGAACAGGACCGGCATACAACTGCTGGACGAGGAAGAGATCACGGGCGACGAAGCGTTCCGGTCGACGCTGTTCGGGAGCACCGCCAGGAGCACCCAGAAGATGGAGCGCAAGCCGGCGGCGCGTCCGATCGCCCGTCCCGCGGAGCCCGCGCCCAGGAAGCCGAAGCGCGCGTCCGCCACGCCGATCACCCGCGCCCGTGACGGCGACCCGAGTGCCGAGCAGCTGTTCCAGATCTTTCTCGACGGCATGGGCGTCGATCGCGCGGACCTGCATCCCTCCACGGATCTCGCGCAAGTCATGCAGAACGCGGGCGAGGTGCTGCGCGAATTCGTCGCCGGCATGACGACGCTGCTGATCAGCCGGTCGAATTTCAAGAGCCTGTTCAAGCTCGACCAGACCACCATCCTGCCGCAGCGTAACAATCCGCTGAAGGTCTCGGAGAGCACGGAGGATTCGCTCAAGCAGCTCCTGGTCGGCCGCGAAGGCGAGTACCTGGGGCCGCCGGGGAGCGTCCGCGAAGCCTGCCGCGACCTCAAGTTTCATCATGACGCGATGGTCGAGGCGATGGTCGACACCTTCGTCGATTTCGTGGATCGCTTCGAGCCCTCGGAGCTCAAGGAGGGCTTCGACAGAAGCCTGGCCAAGAAGCCGCTGATCGACGCGCTGAACCGGCTCCGCTACTGGCAGCTCTATTGCGACTTCCACGCGACCGTTTCCGCGGCCGGCGAAGGCCCGCTGCCCGAGCAGTTCGGCGAGGAGTTCGTGCGGGCCTACGAAAAGCAGATCGCCGACTTCAAGCGCCTCGACCGCGACGACAGCGAAGCCGCCTAG
>CAZTAE010000513.1:0-1808 GCA_964611535.1 uncultured Woeseiaceae bacterium | reverse complement strand
CGCGACGCTGCTGGCGACAGGCAGCCGGAAGCTCATGCCGCCGGCCGCAGTATGCGGCGAAGGTAATCGAGATCCTGCCGCCCGACCCCCTTCAGGATGATCAGCAATGCTCCGCCGGAGACCGCAGTCAGCACCACCTGAAGCGCGAAGGGCAGCGCCTGCGACAGTGTGTAGACGGCGGCCATTCCGGCGCACGCACCCAGCGGCGCGCGCATCAAGGTCCACATCGGGACCGCGCTGCCCTGCCGTTTCAGGTAGGCGAGCGCGGCAATGCACGACGCAATCTTCAGCAGGAGCACGGACCACGCCAGGCCGATGAAGCCCTGCAGCGGAACCAGCACTGCCATGGCGGCGAAAAAGACGACAACGCCCAGCAGCCGGATCCATAGCACGGCCTTCAGCTGGTGCCGCGCGATCATGAGCATGTTCGCCGGCCCCGTGATCGCGGTGGCGACCATGCCGACCGCGAGCACGGCCAGCACGTCGGCAGCCGGGCCGAAGTCGTCGCCGAACAGCAGGCCGATGACCGGTTCGCGCAGCAGCACCAGCGTCGCTGCCAGAAGCAGGGCGAGCGTGACGGCGATGCGCAGGCAGCGCACGAGCAGCCTGTTCAGCTCCTCGGGCGACTCCAGGCGCGACATCACGGGAAACATCGCGTTGTTGAACATCAGGAACGCGATGCTTGCCGCAGCGATCAGCCGGTCACCGGCGGCGTACAGGCCGACGGAGGCCGAATCGTGGATACCGCCGAGAAAGATGACGCCGGCGCGCATCTGGATGACCAGGAGGACGGTGGCTGCGAACAGAGGCAGCGACTCGACCACCCAGCGGCGGCTCGAGCTCCAGTCGAAACGCAGGCGTGGCGCAGCCCCTCGCGACGCAAGCATTGCGAAGCCGGCCGCATACATGCCCGCCGCCGCCAGCGGGTAGATGAGAAGCACGGCATCGGCGCGCCCGATCGTCGTGATCGCGAGCAGGCCGCCGAGCAGGATCAGGACCTTGTGCCCCGCCTCGAGCAACGCGCCGTACTGCATCTGCTCCCTTGCGACGAAGTACTGGCGGAACACCAGGCCCAGGGTGTACAGGAGCTGATACGCGGCCATGATCAGCAGGATGTTGCCGGCGCGCTCGCTGTCGGTGAGGGCGCTGCCGAACAGGAACAGGCCGGCCCACAGGCACGCACCGATGACCAGCTGCAAGCCCCCGGCGGTACCGACCAGCCGCGGACCCTCTGCGGGCTCGCGGGCGATCTCCCGCACCAGCAGGGTGTTGACGCCGGGCACCACGAGCATTGCCAGCAGCGCGCCCACGGCCATGGCGAACCAGAACTCGCCGAGCACCTCGCTGCCGAAGCTCCGCGCGAAGAAGATGAGAAACACGAACGTGCCGAGATCGCCCACGCCCCGGCCGGTCATCGAAAAAGCCGTGTTCCTGAAAATGGAGCGCTCGTTCTCGACCATGCGCTCAGACCCGGCAGATGAAAGTGCGGCGCTTGCCGGACGGCTCGCGCTCGATATTCGCGACCTGCTCGAACTCGACCCGGGCCCCCGGACATTGCCGTCGGATGGTGTCGGCGATACGCTCCCGATCCGCGGCCGCAAGCTCGCGTGCCGGTACGAGTCTGGCGAGGAACCTGTCCGGCGCCGTCTGCACGATCTGGTACTCGTGCGCGATATCGCCGATGGAATCGAGGCCACCCAGGAACTGCATCGGCGATTGCGCGCTGCCGTCCGGCAATCGTACGCAGTCGACCCTGCGGCCCTCGACCGCCTTCATCAGCGGCATGGCCCGGCCGCAGGCACACGGCT
>CAZTAE010000512.1:0-1811 GCA_964611535.1 uncultured Woeseiaceae bacterium | reverse complement strand
GCAGTATCTTCAGGATCGTATTCGCCGACCCCGACCGCTGGGAAGCCGTGGAAAACCAATGAGTAAAGCGCAGGCACTGGTCATCGACGACGAGCCCGATATCCGGGAGCTGCTCCAGCTGACGCTGGGCCGCATGGACGTGGAGACGGCGGTCGCGGGCGACGTCAGGGGCGCCAAGAAGCGGCTGAGCGAGGGCAGCTACGACATCTGCCTGACGGACATGCGGCTGCCCGACGGCGACGGACTGGAGCTCGTCGAGTGGATGCAGACGCATGCGCCGGGGGTCCCGGTTGCCGTCATCACGGCGCACGGCAACGTGGAGACCGCCGTGCAGGCGCTGAAACTGGGCGCCTTCGACTTCCTCTCGAAGCCGCTGGACCTGACCAACCTCCGGAACATCGTCCAGAGCGCGCTGAAGCTGGACCGCAAGCGGGACCCGAAACGCACGGCGCTGCTGGGCGATTCGGGACCCATGCGGGAGGTCCGCGACATGATCGAGAAGGTCGCGCGCAGTCAGGCGCCGGTGCATGTCTCCGGGGAATCCGGCACCGGCAAGGAGCTCGTCGCCCGGCTCATCCACGACAGCGGGCCGCGCAGCGACGGGCCGTTCGTGCCGGTCAACTGCGGCGCCATCCCCTCGGAGCTCATGGAAAGCGAGTTCTTCGGCCACCGCAAAGGGTCCTTCACCGGCGCCGTGAACGACAAGGTGGGGCTGGTGCAATGCGCCAACGGCGGCACGCTCTTCCTGGACGAGATCGCGGACCTCCCGCTCGCGATGCAGGTGAAGCTGCTGCGCGTCATCCAGGAGCAGGCGGTGCGGCCCGTCGGCGCCTCGCGCGAGGAGCCGGTCAACGTCCGGATACTGTCCGCGACGCACCGGAAGCTGGGCGAGCTGGTGGCCAGCGGCGAGTTCCGGGAGGACCTGTACTACCGGATCAACGTGATCGAGCTGCACGTTCCGGCACTCAGGGAGCGGGGCGACGACGTCTTGCTGCTCGCCGGCCACATCCTGGAGAAGCTGGACTCGTCGGCCGATGCCCTTGGCGAGGACGCGAAAGCCGCCTTGCGAAGGTACTCCTTCCCGGGCAACGTGCGGGAGCTCGAGAACCTGCTCGAGCGCGCGGTAACCCTCTGTACCGCCGGCAAGATCACGGAAGAGGACCTGAGCCTTCGAGGCGCGGCCGTCGAAGCCGGCACGTTCGGAAGCGGCGCCACCGACCTCGGCGGCCAGGTCGCCGACGTGCAGCGCCAGGCGATCGTCGAGGCGCTGGAGAAGACCCGCTACAACAAGACCGCCGCCGCCCGCCTGCTGGGGCTCTCCTTTCGCCAGCTCCGCTATCGCATAAAGAAACTGGGCATCCAGTAGGAGCCCGCCGAGCGCCATGGATGACGCGCTTGCAGATCACGCAGGAGCAGTTATCTGCCCGCGGGCGATCCGCCGATCTATCGGCTTGATACCGCGGCAGGTGACAATTTCTGTCAGCTTTGGACAATTGCTGGTCGGCGGACGGGCCCGAAACCGGGACAAAAACGGGCGGATCACAGTGATGTTTAAGCTAAATTCCCTTCTGGCTCAACAGCATGCGACGCCGCCAACACTTCTGGCACAGCCCTTGCTTTAGAGCAGGTACAGGCGAAGACGCCGTTCTCGGTTCATCGACGCTCTGCACAACTTACAGGGAGTAATCACCAATGAAGAAAGTTCAACAGGGCTTTACGCTCATCGAGCTGATGATCGTAGTCGCGATCATCGGCATTCTGGCGGCTATCGCCATTCCCGCCTACCAGGACTACACGATCCGTTCGCAGGT
>CAZTAE010000511.1:0-1817 GCA_964611535.1 uncultured Woeseiaceae bacterium | reverse complement strand
TCGATGGCGCCGGACTCGCGGAGATCCGACATGACCGGCCGCTTGTCCGTCCGCTGCTCGACGCTGCGGTTGAGCTGGGAGAGCACCACGACCGGCAGGGTCAGCTCCTTCGCCAGCGCCTTCAGGGAGCGCGAGATCTCGGAGATCTCCGTCGCCCGGTTCTCGGCGGTGCCCTGCACCTGCATGAGCTGCAGGTAGTCGACGACGATCAGGCCGAGGCCGTGCTCGCGCTTCAGGCGCCGTGCCCGTGCGCGCACCTCCGTCGGCGAGAGGGCGCCGGAATCGTCGATGAAGATCGGCGCGTCGGACATCAGCTGCACGGCCGTGTTGATCCGCGACCAGTCCTCGTCGGGAAACCGCCCGGTGCGGAGATGCGTCTGATTGACACGGCCGAGCGACGAGATCATGCGGAAGGCAAGCTGCTGCGACGGCATCTCCATCGAGAAGATCGCCGTCGGCACCTTGCCGCCGATCGCCGCGTTCTCCGCGATGTTGATGGCCAGCGTGGTCTTGCCCATCGACGGCCGCCCCGCGATGATGATCAGCTCGCCGGGCTGGAGTCCGGCCGTCATCTTGTCGAACTCGGTGTAGCCGGTGGCGATGCCGGTGATGTCGCCCTCCGACTGGTGCAGCAGGTCGATCCGGTCGACGGTCTCCGGCAGTATCTGCTTCAGCGAGCGGAAGCCGACGCGGCCGCGCGCTCCCTGCTCGGCAATCTGGAATACCAGCCGTTCCGCGTTGTCCACCAGTTCCGAGGCGGACCTGCCGTCGGCCGAATAGGCGCTGCCGCTGATCTCATTGCCGGCGTTGATCAGCGAGCGGAGCACCGAGCGTTCGCGCAGGATGCGCGCGTAGGCCCGGACATTCGCCGCGCCGGGGGTCTCGTTGGCCAGCGTGGCGAGGTATTCCAGCCCGCCCGCGGCGTCCAGCTCGTTGCGCTTGTCGAGGAATTCCGAGACCGTCACGACGTCGGAGGGCTCGCTGCGCTCGGCCAGCTCGGCGATCGCCGCGAAGATCAGGCGATGGTCCTTGCGGTAGAAGTCGTCCGCGACGACGATGTCGGCCACCTTGTCCCAGGCCGTGCCGTCGAGCATGAGGCCGCCGAGCAGGGACTGTTCCGCCTCGACGGAATTCGGCGGAATTCTAAGCCGCTGTTCGGCGGGATCCCCTTCTTGCCGCTCCTCCAGCGCTCGAACCATTTCCTCTCATTCCCCCCATGGTCGCGGCCGCGTTTCGCGCGGCGACGCCGGTTGCGCGAACCTACTCCGCGGGCACGACCCGTACCGTGATCTCCACGTCGACGTCCGAATGCAGATGGACCCCCACCCGGAATTCGCCAGCCTCGTGGATCGGGCCCTCCGGCATGCGGATTTCGCTCCGGTTCGCCTCGACGCCGACCTTCTCGAAGGCCTCCGCGATATCGACCGGCCCCACCGACCCGAACAGCTTGCCCTCGGGGCCGATATTCGCCGGAACCACGAGCTCCATGCCGCGCATGAGCTCGGCCCGGTCCCGGGCGGCCTTGAGCTCCTCGGCCGCCGCCTTCTCGAGCTCGGCGCGGCGTGCCTCGAATTCCCGGATGTTCTCCGGCGTCGCCAGTGCGGCCTTGCCCGCAGGTAACAGGTAGTTGCGCCCGAACCCCGGCTTTACGGTGACGAGATCGCCCACGTCGCCCAGGTTCTCCACGCTATCCAGCAAAATCACGTTCATCGTTATCGAGCCTTCTTGCAGTTATCGACCGTCCCGCCGCACCCGCACGCCACCTCAGGCAGCAGCCTTCCGCGACCGGAACTCGAACCATGCGTCAATATACCCCA
>CAZTAE010000510.1:0-1818 GCA_964611535.1 uncultured Woeseiaceae bacterium | reverse complement strand
TTCGCGCGTCCAATTCCAACCGCTTCGAGGACGAATGGGGGCCCTCGATCAACGACCGGCGCCATGTCATCTCGGCCGTCCTCTATCTGTATCCCCGGGATTCCTTGACCCTGACGGTCGCCGGGCAGTTCGAATCCGGCCAGCCCGTGAACCTCATCCCGGATGCCGGCGTATTCGGCACCACGGACCTGAACGGCGACGGCGCGTCTTTTGCTGACGCCTACCTCGGCAACTCCGACCGGGCGCCGGGTGTCGCCAGGAATGCCGGTCGCCTGCCGTGGGCGTCGACGGTGGACCTGAGCCTCCGGTATCATCCAGCGCTAGCGGATGGCCGGCTCGAATTTTCTGCCGACATATTCAACGTGTTCAACGAGGAGAACCTGTCCGGATTCGCCAATTCCGCTACGCAGTCCAACCAGATTCAGATCGCGGGGCAGCCGTTCACGCAGCGCAACGCCGGTGCGCCGCGCCAGTTCCAGTTCGGTATGCGATACGTCTTTTGATCCTGCGGCCGAACTCCTGGCGCGTACAGCGGAAGGCAAAGCCGCTGCTTGCATCTTCAGCGATAACCCTGCTGGTTTCGGTGCTCTGGATGGCAGGCGCTGCCATGCCCGCCGCTCGAGCCGACACCGCGGAATGGGCTGCTGTCGTGGAAGCCGCCCGCGGCCAGAGCGTTTACTTCAACGCCTGGGGCGGCGACCCGGCGGTGAACAGCTACATCCAGTGGGCGGCCGGGGAGATCGCCGAACGCCACGAGGTTCGGCTGGTGCACGTGAAGGTGGTCGACATTGCGGAATCCGTCAGCCGCATCATGGCCGAACGCATCGCCGGACGCGAAAGCGGCGGCTCGGTGGATCTCCTGTGGATAAACGGCGAGAATTTCGCAGCCTTGAAACAGGCGGGATTGCTGTGGGGACCGTGGACCGGTCGGATACCGAATGCTGCGCTGATCGACTGGCGCGGCAATCCGACTACCCGCACCGATGTCGGCATCCCCACGGAAGGTATGGAGCTGCCGTGGGGAACCTCGGCTTTCACGCTGTTTTACGACAGTGCGAGAGTCCCCCAGCCGCCGCGCGAGCCGGGTGCGCTGCTGCGTTGGATCGGCGCCAATCCGGGTCGCTTCACCTATCCGCAGCCGCCGTCGTTCCTGGGCACCGGCTTTCTCAAGCAAATGTTGATCGCGCTGAGCGGGGAGGCCGGTATCGAGCGGTTGCAGGAGCCGGCCGGCGCCGATTTCGCCGCCGTGACGGAGCCGCTGTGGAGGTGGCTGGACGAGGCGCATCCGGACATGTGGCGGCGCGGCCGGCTCTTCCCCCGAAGCGGGCCCGCGCAACGCGAACTGCTCGAGGTGGGCGAAGTAGACTGGATGATGTCCTACAGCCCCTCCGAGGCGAGCCGCGCCATACATCAGCGGGAATTGCAGCCAACGGTGCGGGGTCTTCATATTTCGAGTGGCGCGCTCGCCAACAGCCACTTCCTCGCCATTCCCGCCAATGCCCGGGCCAGGGAAGGAGCGATGCTCGTCGCGAACTTTCTGCTGTCGCCGAAGGCCCAGGCAAGGAAATCCCGGCCGCGCATCTGGGGGGATGCTACGGTGCTGGACCCGGATAAGCTGGGGCCTGCCGATCGCGCACGGTTCCGGCATCACACAAGCGCTGAGGCCGTGCCGCCTGCGGCCCGTCGGCTGGTGCCGGAGCCTCACTCCACCTGGTCGACCGGGCTGGAACGGGCATGGCTCGAGCGGTACGTACGTTGAGGCAGCCGACGGTCCTGATCCTGCTGGCGGTTTCCCTCGTCCCGAGCGCGGCGGGGCTG
>CAZTAE010000509.1:0-1820 GCA_964611535.1 uncultured Woeseiaceae bacterium | reverse complement strand
GTCCGGGGCGATCATGTCGACGCCGGGACCGAGCGCCATGCCGGCGGGCGCGAGCGAGAGATCGCGCATGTTCATGGCGCTGTGGCCGCCGGCCGGCGATGCCGGCTCCCCCGACGCGTGCGCTCCGTGGCCACCCGCCGCCGCCGCGCCATCGCCGCCGTGCGCTGCCGCCGAGGCGGCTTCCGTCGACGAGGCATGGCTCATGCCCATGTCGTCCATGCCCAGCGCAGGCCGTGGCCTGAGCGGCGGGACTTCAGCGGTCATGCCGGGTTCCGGCGCCAGCGTCGCGCGCGCCAGGCCGGAGCGGTCCACGGACTCCGCCACGAGCGTGTACGCCCGCACGTCCGTCGGCTGCACGACCGCGTCGTAGGTTTCGGCGACGGATATCTGGAATTCGTCCACCTCGACCGGCCGCACGTCGTTGCCGTCCGCGTTCACGATCGTCAGCGGCAGGCCCGGGATGCGCACGTTGAACACGGTCATCGCCGAGGCGTTGATGAACCGGAGGCGCACGCGCTCCCCCGGCCGGAACAGCGCGGTCCAGTTCTCCTGCGGCGCGTGTCCGTTGACGAGGTACGTGTAGGTCGAGCCGGTGACGTCGGCGATGTCGGTTGGGTCCATCCGCATGCGGCGCCACAGCAGCCGTTCCGCGAGCGGCATGCGCTGCTCGGGATCGCCATCGCGTAACAGGCCCGCAAGCGTGTGTTTCTGGTCGTTGAAGTAACCGGCATCCTGCTTCAGTTTCTGCAGAACGCGGTGCGGGTCGAGGAAGGTCCAGTCGGAGAGCACCACGACGTGCTCGCGGTCGTAGTCGACCGCATCCGGACCGGCCGGGTCGAGGATCAGCGGGCCGTAGTGGCCGAGCTGCTCCTGCAGCCCGGAGTGGCTGTGGTACCAGAAGGTGCCGGCATGCCGCACCGGGAACTCGTATACGAACGTCTTCCCCGGCGGGATACCGGGGAAACTCACGCCAGGCACACCGTCCATGTGGAAGGGCACGAGGAGGCCGTGCCAGTGGATGGACGTATCCTCGTCCAGCGTGTTGGTGACGGCGATGCGGGCAAGCTGCCCCTCCCGCAGCCGGATCAGGGGCGCCGGCAGCGTGCCGTTGATGGTCACCGCCTCCGCGCTACGCCCGCCCACGGCGAAGCGCGAGCGCCCGACGGTCAGACGAATGTCCCCACCGGCGATCGTCGGCATCTCGGCGGGAAGTCCGCCGGTACCGCTGCGGGCCCAGGCCGGCAGCAGGCCGGGGAAGGCAAGCGCCGCGCTGCCGGCAAGCGCGGCGCGCAGCAGCACGCGTCGATCGATCGTCTTCAACGTCCTCACTACCCGGCGGGCGTGCGCTCAGTCGGCAAGCTCGAGCCCGCGAAGCCGCAACGCATTGCCGATGACCGATACGGAGCTCAGGCTCATCGCCGCCGCGGCTATCATCGGGCTCAACAACAGGCCGAACACCGGGTAAAGCACGCCGGCCGCGACGGGTATGCCCGCGGCATTGTAGACGAACGCGAAAAAGAGGTTCTGGCGGATGTTGCGCATCGTCGCGCGGCTCAGGCTGCGCGCGCGGGAGACGCCCATGAGGTCGCCGCGCACCAGCGTGATGCCCGCGCTCTCCATGGCCACGTCCGTGCCGGTACCCATTGCAATGCCGATCTCGGCTTGCGCCAGGGCCGGGGCGTCGTTGATGCCGTCGCCCGCCATGGCGACGATCCTGCCCTCGGCCTGGAGCTGCCGGACGACGCGGTGCTTGTCTTCCGGCGAGACGTCGGCGCGCACGTCGTCGATGCCGATGCGCCGGCCGACGGCCTCCGCGGTCA
>CAZTAE010000508.1:0-1835 GCA_964611535.1 uncultured Woeseiaceae bacterium | reverse complement strand
CGTCGACGCCCATGGTGCGCATGTCGTGCACGAAGATCTCGCCGAGCTGGTCGGCTTTCACCCGGCCGATGTAGGCTGCGCGGCCGCCGAGCTCGGCGAAGTTGGCGACGGTGTTGGCGACGGAGCCGCCCGACATCTCCGTCGCCGGCCCCATCACCTCGTAGATTTCCCGCGCGCGCACCTCGTCGACGAGCGTCATGGAGCCGCGCGGCACGCCGAGTTTCGCGAACACGGCCTCGTCGACGTGCGCCAGGACGTCGACGATCGCATTGCTGATGCCGAGGAGTTGAACGCGCTTGTTCATTTGTGATTGCACCGGGCTCTTACGGGGCGGCGGCGTTCGTGATGGCGATGCACTCGATCTCGACGCGGCCGTTCATCGCGATGCCGCCTTCGCCCACGCCCACGGCGCTCCGCGCCGGCGGGTTTTCGAAGAAGGTGCGGTAGACCTCGTTCATGTCTGCCCACTCCTCCATGTCCGCGAGAAACACGGTGCACTTGACGACGCGGTCCATGGACGACCCGAACTGCTCGACCGCCGTCTTGATGTTCTCCATCGTTTGCCGCGTCTCGCCCTGGATGCCGCCGGGCGCCAGCTCCAGCGTGCCGGGCATGTTGCCGATGTTGCCGGAAAGGTAGAGCGTGTCGTCGACACGGACCGCGGCGGAGAAGGGCAGGTCTAGGTCCTCGGTGCCGGGCGCGGACAGGTACTCGATCTCCGTGGGCGCCTGCGTCGCCTCGCTCCGCCCGCAGCCGACGAGCGGCAGCAGCGCACAGCACAGGACAAGGGTTTTCGTCATCGTTGCTCTCATCTCATACCTCGTTGGCCCGCGCGGCGCGGGCGATGTGTTCGGCCGCCCGGAAGGCGAGCGCCATGATGGTCATCGTCGGCTGGCCGCGCCCGGACGTGACGAAGCTCGAGCCGTCGCAGATGAACAGGTTGGAAACATCGTGGCTGCGGTGCCAGCGGTCCACCACCGACGTCTGCGGGTCGTCACCCATGCGGCAGGTGCCGAGGAGGTGCGGCCCGCTGGTGGCCGGCTGTACGGGCCAGGCCCAGGTCCGCGCGGCGCCGGCGGCATCGAGCAATTCCAGCGACCGGTCGCGGAAGAAGCGGCACATGGCGAGATCGTCGGGGTGGTCCCTGTAGGTCACGCGGATCGAGGGCCGGCCGTAGTTGTCCTTGTGCGTCGGATCCAGCGTGATGTTGTTGCGGTCCACCGGCAACGACGTGGTATTACCGACGAGCGCCATCTGCCGCGTGAAATTGTGCGCGAGCAGGTCCTTGTACCCGGCGCCCCAGGACGGCCCGTCGACCGGCGTGCTGGTCAGCGCGTAGAGGATCGGCGTTGCGGCCAGGAACGGGCGCGCGTCGATGCCGCCGCCCCCGTAGAAGCCGCGTGCCGGGTCGGAGTCGTAGTAGTCGAGGACGATGCGCGTGCACTGCACGCCCTTGTGCTCGTTCAGCGGATGCTCGAATACGCCGAAGGCGGCCGAGTGCGCGTTGAACATCAGGTTGCGGCCGACGAAGCCGCTGGAATTCGCGAGGCCCTCCGGGTGCCGGCTGCTCGCCGAGGAGAGCAGGAGCCGCGGTGTTTCCGCGCCGTTCGCGGCGAGCACCACGGCGCGAGCTTTCTGCGACACCTCGCGGCCTGCCGGGTCGTAATAGAGCACCTCGTCCACGCGCCCGCTCTCGCCGGTCTCGAGGTGGAAGACGGCACAGCCGGTGCGCAGTTCGCAGTGCCCGGTCGCGAGCGCCTCCGGGATCATGGTCGCGAGAGTGGAGGACTTGGCACCCACCTCGCAGCCGAAGCCCAGGCAGAAGCCGCAGTTGA
>CAZTAE010000507.1:0-1839 GCA_964611535.1 uncultured Woeseiaceae bacterium | reverse complement strand
TTCCCCGGCAGCTGCACGAGCCATCCAGTACAAGCCGGGTTCCCCGGACTTTCCCCCCACGCTTAAAGGAGATCCTTTATGAAGTCAGGCGTATTCGTGTGTGCGTTCTTCCTGTTGTCGGCGTCGGCAGTACAGGCCGCGGACAACGGTTTCTATTTCGGCGCCGGTCTCACGCGAACCAGCCTCGATACGAGCGAGGATTTCGTGGAGGACGCCGATGACTTCGACCTCGACGACGACGACAACGGCTACAAGATCATCGCAGGAATGCGGCCGATCGACTGGTTCGCGGTCGAGCTGAACTACGTGGACTTCGGCAGCGTGGAAGGTAGCGGCGTGCTCGGCGACGCGTTCGAGCTGACGGGATTCGATGCTTTCGCGATGGGATTCCTATCGGCGCCGTTCGTCGACGTCTATGGAAAGGTCGGCGCCATTCGCTGGGACGCCGATGCCACCGTGGCCGGGCTGGAGTTCAGCGACTCCGGCACGGACTTCGCCTGGGGGGGCGGGGTGCAGGCGCGACTCGGCAGCCTGGCGGGCCGCCTGGAATACGAGCAGTTCGAGGTCGACGGCACGGACGAAGTGGCGATGATCACACTCGGCGTCACCTGGACCTTTCTCTAACCCGTGAGGCGACAAGCGATCGTTCCGCTGCGACCCGGCGCCTGGCCGGGTCGCAGCAACTGCCACTGACACTCTAAAGACTGACCGGGAGCAACTGCCATGACAAACGCGCTGACCAGCGGCTCGCATTGGGTCCGCTCGGCCCCGGAGAGGGACCGTTACCAACCATTGACCGGCGACGACCTGCGGGTCGACGTGGCCGTCGTCGGCGGCGGACTGATCGGCATCACCACCGCGCTGCTCCTGCAGCGGGCCGGGCGCTCCGTCGCAGTGCTCGATGCCGGCTGGTTCGGCCGGCAGGTAACAGGCGGCAGCACCGCGAAGATCACCTCGCAGCATGGGCTGATCTACGGGTACCTGGCCGACAAGTTCGGCGACGATGCTGCAGCCACCTACGCCCGCTCGAACCAGGCCGGTCTCGAGTGGATCTGCGAGCAGGTGTCGGCAGGCGCCATCGACTGCGACCTGGAACGCGGACCGGCCTATGTGTACACGGCATCCGAGTCCCGCACTGCCGAAATCGAGCGCGAAGCGAAAGTCGCCCGCAGCCTGGGCCTGCCGGCAGCGATGGAATCGGAGCTCGAGCTGCCGGTGCCGGCGCGCGCGGCGGTCCGGTTCGACGATCAGGCCCAGTTTCATCCCGTCAAGTATCTCGAAGCGCTCCTGCACGAGTTGCGGGAGGGCGGCGCTGCGCTGCACGAGTTCACGCGGGTCCTGGACGTCAAGGGCGGAAAGCCCTGCACGGTGATCGCCGAAACGGGCAAGGTCGTGGCGAACGACGTCGTTGTCGCAACCAGCCTCCCCATCCTCGACCGCGGCGGCTTCTTCGGCAGGGCCTTTCCCTACCGGCACATGTGCCTGGCTGCACCGATTCCCGCCGACCGATATCCCGCCGGCATGCACATCAGCGTCGACCAGCCGACGCGCTCCACGCGCACGACGCCGCTGGAGAACGGGCAGCGCATGCTGATCGTCGTCGGCGAGTCGTTCCCGACCGGGCACGAAGACAGCAGGGCGCTGCTCCGACAGCTCGAAACCTTCGCCCGGGACACGTTCGGCGTCGGCGATATCGCCTGCCGCTGGGGCAATCAGGACTACTACTCCTCCGACCGGCTGCCGTACATAGGCCGCATACTCCCCGGCTCCACCCGCATCCGGGTCGCCACCGGCTTCAACGCCTGGGGCATCACCACCGGCACGGTCGCGGCCATGATC
>CAZTAE010000506.1:0-1841 GCA_964611535.1 uncultured Woeseiaceae bacterium | reverse complement strand
CGGCCCTCGCTCACGAGCGCCAGACGCCTGAGGGCAGGGCCCGGGGCAGGGGGAGTGTCTTTCAGGATCGGGCGAAACAGGGATGTTTCGCCAAGGGGCCTGCCTGCGATGGATCCCGAACGCTCGTGAGCGAGGGCCGTGCCGCACTGCGGCGACATAGCATATCGGCAGCACTTTCGAGCGCACGGAGCCGGGAAGGACATCATGTTGCACAGTATGACGGGCTTCGCGCGGGCGAGCGCCGAGGCGGAATCGGGCGTTCTCACCTGCGAGCTCCGCGCGGTCAACCATCGCTACTTCGACGTGCAGTTCCGCCTGCCCGAGGAGCTGCGCGGCCGGGAAAGCGATCTCCGGCAGCTGATTGCCGGCCGGGTCAGGCGCGGCAAGGTGGACTGCACCGTGCACTACCGGCGCGCGCTGGGCGGCGCGGGAGAGATCCGGCTCAACCGGGCGCTGGTCGAGCAGCTCGGCGAGCGGGCGCGCGAGATCGCGGGGCTGCTGCCGGAGGTCCGGGCACTCGATCCGCTGGACATCCTGCGCTGGCCGGGGGTGGTCGAGGAACCCGTGGTGGAGGCCGATCCGCTGTACGAGCTGGCGCTCCAGGCGGTCGCCGGGGCGCTCGAAGCGCTCGCCGACATGCGCGCCAGCGAAGGCCACCGCATCGCCGCCATGCTGGACTCGCGTTGCCGCGAGCTGCTCGACATCGCGGAATCGGTGCGTGCGCGGCTGCCGGACGTGCTGGCGGCGGTCCGGACGCGACAGAAGGAACGGCTCGACAGGCTGGACGTGACGGCCGACCCCGCCCGGCTCGAAACGGAACTGGCCCTCGTGGCGCAGAAGCTGGACGTGGACGAGGAGCTCGACCGGCTCGTCAGCCACGTCAGCGAGATCCGGCTCACCCTCGACAGCGGGGACGCCGTCGGCAGGCGTCTCGACTTTCTGATGCAGGAGCTGAACCGGGAGGCGAACACGCTGGGCGCCAAGTCGGCCGACGCCGGGACCTCGCGAGCGGCGGTGGACATGAAGGTGCTGATCGAGCAGATGCGCGAACAGATACAGAACGTGGAATAGCCGCGTGAGCGCCAGGTTGTTCGTCATCGCCGCGCCCTCCGGGGCCGGCAAGACCACGCTCGTCAAGCGACTGGTCGAGCGCAATCCGCACCTCAGGTTCTCGGTGTCGTTTACGACCCGGCGGCAGCGGGTAAACGAAACGGAGGGTGAGGACTACTACTTCGTGTCGAAGGAGGAGTTTCTCCGGCTCAGGGACAGCGGGGAGCTGCTCGAGTCGGCGGTAGTCTTCGACAACTGCTACGGCACCGGCCGGCGGGAGGTGGAGGCGCTGCTGGCCGAGGGCCACCACGTGATCCTGGAAATCGACTGGCAAGGGGCCCGGCAGGTGCGCCGGGCGAGGCCCGACGCCGTCTCCATCTTCATACTGCCGCCGTCGCGCGCGGAGCTCGAGCGGCGCCTCCGTGCCCGCCGCACCGACAGCGAAGACGACATTGCCCGGCGATTGCGGGACGCCATCGGCGACATGTCACACTGGGACGAGTTCGACTACGCCGTCGTCAACGACGACCTGGAGGAGGCGGTGGAAGCCATGGAGACGATCATCGCCTCCGGCGGGAAGGAGCATCGCGTCGCGAATCCGGCGCTCGAGCGCCGCGTCCGGGCCATAATGGCCGGCGGCGGCTGAGGCGGCATGCGCCGCTTCATCGGCCGGTGAACTTGCAGTACACTGTCCGGTCTGTCTGTATTCAAGTGCAATCGCTACCAGAGAGTGACTGATGGCCCGAATCACGGTCGAAGACTGCCTGCAAAACGTCGACAACATCTTTGAA
>CAZTAE010000505.1:0-1844 GCA_964611535.1 uncultured Woeseiaceae bacterium | reverse complement strand
TCCGGACGTCCGCTCTGGGTGAACCCGGAGCTCGACGCCAGCGACGCGTTCGTGGCGGCGTGGCTGCCCGGAACCGAGGGCGGCGGCATTGCGGACGTGCTCATCGGTGACGCGGAAGGTGTTGCCCGGTACGACTTTTCCGGCACGCTGCCATACTCGTGGCCCGCCTCGCCGGAGCAGGCCGAAGTGAATCACGGCGACGCCGACTACGCGCCGCTGTTTCCCTTCGGTTACGGGCTGACCTATGGGGACGACGGGCTGATCGGCCAGGTGCCGCACTGAAGCAGCCATCACGCCCGGCAGGCCATCCGCCCGTGCGTGGCGCGCCGCGGCCTTCGCCGCTGTAATTCTTACACGATCGCGATGCACGGGGCCGCTGCGAGGCGGCGGACCGCCTGCAGAACGCCGCCGGGCCGCTCGTGGCACACAACTTGCAATTTTCGTGCGATGCCCTGACGCAGCGACGGATGGCCATGTCAACGCCTGCAAGCCAGAACGGGAAGCGCCGGTGGAGCCCCCCGCTCGACCCGGACGCCTGGTCGATCGAGATCGGCGACGGGCCCGTGGTCGCGACGGCGATCCACTCCGGGCACCAGGTGCGGCCGGACGTCGAGCGCTGGCTGGCCGTGTCGGACGCGGATCGACTGCGCGAGGAGGACCCGCTCACCGGAATGTGGACGATGGTCGGCGACAGCTCCGTGCGCGTCTTTCGCTCGCGCTTCGAGGTCGACCTGAACCGGCCGCGGGAGAAGGCGATTCCGACGTCCGCCGAGGACACGTGGGGGCTGGACGTCTGGCGGGAGCCGCCGCCGCGCCCGGTCGTCACGCGATCGCTGGACGAGTACGACCGCTTCTACGCGAGCGTCGCAGGCCTCATCGACCGCCTGATCGGCCGGTGGAACAGCGTGCTGGTGCTCGACCTGCACAGCTACAACCATCGCCGCAGGGGGCCCGAGGCGCCCGGCGACAGCTTCCTCAGGAATCCGGAAGTCAATGTCGGCACGGGCACCATGAACCGGGATCGCTGGGCGACGCTGGTCGACCGCTTCATCGAGTCGCTCCGGAGCCAGCCGTTCGCCGGACGCCAGCTCGACGTGCGCGAGAACGTGCGGTTTCGCGGTGGCTATTTTCCGGAGTGGCTGCACGCGCGATACCCCGAAAAGGTGTGCGTGCTGGCACTCGAGTTCAAGAAGATCTTCATGGACGAGTGGCGCGGGACGGCGAACATCGCGGCACTGGAGGAACTGCGCGTGGCGCTGCGCAATGCCGCGAATGCCGTCAGGTCCGAACTGGCGAGGATCCGATGAGCGCGCCGGCGGATGTTGCGGCCCGCTTGCCGCCCGTTACGGAGTACGTCGACTCGCAGATGGTGCAGATCTGCCAGGAGTTCGACTGGCTGAGGGCCGTGACGCCGCTGCACACGGAGGCTCTCTGGGAGGCGTTCCGGGAAAGCCGTTGCAGCGAGGCGCCGCGCTTCACCTACCCGGATCCCGGCCTCGACATCGATGCCGCGCGCCGCAGCCTGATGGCGCTGCCGGTGCACCAGATCGAGGAACCGGTGTTCATGGCCCTCCTCGCGGAGAAACAGCGCGAGCTCGACCGGCAGCTCGAGCTCGTGGAGCTGCGGGACACGGAGGGATTCCTGCAGGCGAGCATCGATCTGTTCGGTGTCGCGGCGCCCGCCCTTTATGCCGAGGCCCGCCACATCCTCGAGACGGTGCCGCCGGAAAAGAAACCCGTCGGCGCCTTCGTCGGGCTGGACCACGTCACCGAAGCCGCGCTCAGGCAGTTCGCCTACTACCGGCGCCGCTGTCCCGACTTCTCGGCGGAAGTCCGGCCGACGA
>CAZTAE010000504.1:0-1846 GCA_964611535.1 uncultured Woeseiaceae bacterium | reverse complement strand
GCCTTCCATTTGCAAGGCTTCTTCTTTGGCCAAAATCTACGGGTCTCCGGTGCTTGAAGCCCGCGAATTGTGCAGAAACGCTACCGCCATTGCAATCGCGCGCCCGGGTGCCGCGTCACCTGCCGCTAGCATGCCGACGGCCGCGGCCGGGACTCGACCAGCGCGCTCGCTGCCGACGTCCTTTGCGGCCAGCCGTCGAGACGCGATGCTGGCGAGCAGGCTGAGCGCAGTTCCTCGAGGAATCGCCGGCGCGGGACCGGCACGGCGCCGAGTGTCTGCAGGTGAGGCGAAGGCACCTGGCAGTCGAGTAACACGAAGTCCCGCTGCACGAGCTCGCGGCACAGCGCGAGCATGGCGATCTTCGAGGCGTTCGAGACGCGGCTGAACATCGATTCGCCGAAGAAGGCACGGCCGATGACCAGGCCGTAGATACCGCCGATCAGCTCGCTTTCGCGCCAGACCTCGACCGAGTGCGCCCAGCCGAGCCGGTGCAGCTCGGTATAGGCATCGAGCATCCCGCCGGTGATCCAGGTGCCGTGGTGGCGCCGCCGCCGGCGCTCGGCGCAGGCCAGCATGACGTCGGCAAAAGCGGCGTTGAAGCTCAGCTGCAGCGGCGACGTGCGCAACGTTCGCCGGAGGCGCCGCTGCAGGTGGAAGTCGGCGGGCCGAAGCACGGCGCGCGGGTCCGGCGACCACCAGAGTATCGGCTGACCGTCCTCGAACCAGGGGAAAATCCCGTGGCGGTACGCGTAGAGCAGGCGCTCCGGCGCGAGATCGCCCCCGGCTGCCAAAAGGCCGTTCGGTGAGGCGAGGGCCGAATCGGCCGGGGGGAAGGCTTCCGGCGGATCGTGGCGACTGATCCACCGGATCTGTGGCGCAGTCACCGGGGGTCCGCTGCAGTGCCGGCCGCCTTGCACGCCTCGCCGGTTCCGCCGCCGAGTTCGCGACGGTAGGGGCTGTGTCCCGCGACGGCGTCGATGTAGCGATCCACGTGCCGCTGTTCCTCATCGAGGTACCTGCCCACGGCGGCGAGGAACTCGGGACGTTCGAGCCAGTGCGCCGACCAGGTGCTCACGGGGACGAATCCCCGGCTGATCTTGTGCTCGCCCTGGGTGCCGGGCTCGAAGCGTCCGATGCCCTGCGCGATGCAGTACTCGATGCCCTGGTAATAGCAGGTTTCGAAGTGCAGCGCATCGTAGTGCGCCTCGCTGCCCCAGTAGCGCCCGTACAGGCTGTTCCTGCCGCGGTAAAAGACCGCCGCCGCGACCGGCTGACCGCGTTGTTCCGCCAGCACGACCAGCAGGCTGTCGGGCAGGCGGGCGGCCATTTCCGTAAAGAAGTCGTAATCCAGGTACGGCAGCGAGCCGCGCAGCAGGAACGTGTGGCTGATCATGCGGTACACGTCCTCCCAGACTTTCCGGTCCGCTTCGGCGCCGGTCAGCCAGCGGAACGTGATGCCCTGCTCGCGCACGCGCCGCCGGTCGCGTCGGGCCTTCTTGCGCTTCCTCGAGCTGAAAGTCTCCAGAAAACCGTCGAACGAGCGGTAGCCCCGGTTGATCCAGTGAAACTGGCAGTCCTTGCGCAGCCGCAGGCCGGCGCGCTCGAGCAGCGGCAGTTCCTCGTCGGTCGGGAACAGCACGTGCAGTGAAGAGCAGTCGCGGTCGCCGGCCAGATCGAGCGCCGCCTGCACGAGGCGCCGGCCGAGCTCCGGGTCGACCCGGTCGCCGGTGAGGAGGCGCCTGCTCGGCGCCGGGGTGAACGGGACGGCCGAGACCAGCTTCGGGTAGTAGCGGAGCCCGGCGCGCCGGTACGCCTCGGCCCACGCCCAGTCGAACACGAACTCGCC
>CAZTAE010000503.1:0-1846 GCA_964611535.1 uncultured Woeseiaceae bacterium | reverse complement strand
CCCACGTTGATGCCCATGTAGAAGATCGTGAAGCCGCCGTCCCGGCGCGGGTCGCCGGGTGCATAGAGCTCTCCCACAATGGCGCTTACGTTGGGCTTGAGCAGGCCGGTGCCCAGCACGACGAGCAGCAGCCCGAGAAAGAACGTGTGGAACGAAGGAATCGCGAGCACGAAATGCCCGCTCATGATGACGATGCCGCCGCAGAACACCGCCCGCTGCGCTCCGAGCAGCCGGTCGGCGATCCAGCCGCCGGGCAGCGCCACCAGGTAGACGGCCGCTGTGTAGATGCCGTAGATGGCGGTGGCGGACTCGTCGGTCAGTGCCATGCCGCCGTTCATGATCTGATCCGTCATGAACAGCACGAGCAGCGCCCGCATGCCGTAGTAGCTCAGCCGCTCCCACATCTCGGTGAAGAACAGCGTGATCAGGCCCCGCGGGTGGCCGAACGCCTGCCGGTCGGCCGCCGCAACGGCGGTCGCTGCGTTGCTCATCATCAGTCTCTCTCTGGCTGCTCAGACCGCGACCCATGACGGAAGCCGTCACGAAGGTTCCGTCGGCCGGGTGGCGGCATCGTCGGGCCGCATGCTGTTCTTCTCGCCAGCTGTTCCCCCTGCATCGCACCGAGCATTAAACACGAATTGATTTCCTGTGCAACCGCCGCGCTTTACCCGCGCGCGATCACTTGCCGGCCTCCGGGCCGGCCTCTGGCGCTTCCCGCACTGCGAAGATCTTTGCCATCACGATGCCGATCTCGTAGAGGAGGTAGACCGGCACGGCGAGCAAGGTCTGGCTGAGCACGTCGGGTGGCGTCAGGAACATGCCCACCACGAAGGCTCCCAGAAAGACGTAGGGCCTGGCCTTGCCGAGCTTCTCGGGGGTCGTCAGCCCGGTCCATACGATCAGCACGGTGGCGATCGGCACCTCGAAGGCGATGCCGAATGCGAACACGATCATCGTCACGAAATCCAGGAACTGCGAAATGTCCGTCTGGACCTCGACGCCATCCGGGGCGATCGCCGTGAAGAAGCCGAACATCAGGGGGAAGACGACGAAATAGGCGAAGGCTATGCCTGCGTAAAAAAGCAGGATGCTGGTGGCGAGGAGCGGCATGGCGAAGCGCTTCTCGCGGCGGTAGAGGCCGGGCGCGACGAAGGCCCATACCTGGTACAGCACGACCGGCATGGCCACGAACAGCGCGACGAAGAACGTGAGCTTGAACGGCGTCAGCAACGGCGAGGCCACGGCGGTGGCTATCATGGCGCTGCCTGGCAGCACCGCGCGCAGCGGCTCGGAAACCAGCTCGAAAATCTCGCGCGCGAACGGCAGCAGCGCGACGAAGACCAGGACCACGGCCGCCGCCATCTTCAGCAGCCGTGAGCGCAGCTCGACCAGGTGCGAAAGGAGCGTACCCTCGGCCAGATCCTCCTCGTCCGCCGGGTCCTTTGTCTGCGGGTCCGTCACGCGTTCCTGCCGGGCGCCGCGGTGTCCGCCGCTTCCTCCTGTTCCGCGTCGGGGCCGGGCGCCGCGCCGTCCTCCTCGTCCGCCGGGGCGGTGCCGTCGCCCACGCCGGTACCGGCGCTGTCGGGGCCGTGGGCCGGCGAGTAGGTGTCGTCCCTGTCCTCAGCCGCGGGCGTCGCTTCCGGCAGCGCCCGTGGGGCCGGCTGCGGGCGGATGCGGAGCTCCTTCTCCACGTTGAGCTCCTCCTCCAGCTGCCGTCTCATGACCCGCGTCATGCGCCGTGCCTGGCCGAGCCAGGTGCCGAGCTGGTTCGCCACGCGCGGCAGCCGTTCGGGACCCAGCACGATGAGCCCGATGACGAAGATGATGACCAGCTCCCAGAAGCTGA
>CAZTAE010000502.1:0-1870 GCA_964611535.1 uncultured Woeseiaceae bacterium | reverse complement strand
GTTCGAGTTGCTGATCGAGCTACAGTGAACGCCGGATCGCCGTTCCTTTGTCGCCTTCAAGCTGCCTTCGGCTCTGTTGCTGTTCGCCGTGGTGTGTCGCTGTCCGGTGAGAGACGGCTTGCGCCCCTGCTGGATACAAATGGACCGGGAGTTCGGCGACGCGATGGAATCAGTATCACCGGCGCCGGCTACACGTGCCCGGAGCCGGCAGGGGATGCTTCAGCAGAACTCGTTCATAGGCAACCCACAGGGGCGCTTCGAGCAGAAACTGCGCACTTTTGCCATTGACCGTCGGGTGACGAAGCATCGTGACCTCGACGCCGCCGTGGGCCGCCGCTTCGCGGCATGCGGCTCTCGTCAGACGAAAATGAGAGATATCAGCCCGGCTCGCTCGCGCGCCGACGGCGTGGGCGCCCCAGCACCCCCGCAGCCCCTCGCTCGCGACATAGCAAGTGACGTCGCCCTCCGCGGCGGCGCGCAGCAGGCTGTCGGGCGTCGTGGCGAGACGGTTGCAGGCTTCGGCGAGCGTGTACCAGGGCCGGCTCGCGGGGACCTTGCGCTGGTGCTCTTCGACGCGAGTGCGCTGCAGCTGCTTGAAACGCCATTCCTGCGTCACGGTCATCGTTTCGAGGCAGCTGGCGGTTTGCACCTGCACTTTGGGCTTGCTGTCGCCCATTATCCGAAAGCGTTTTTTCAGAACGTCTAGCCGGACCATGGTGTTCCTTCGTGAACCCGTATACATCCGCCAGACGGACGGACAGTTGAAATTCTAGGCACGCTCACGCATGCTCGATGTGACCTTCCTCACATTCGCCGTACGGAGTTTTCGCACCAACGACGGGTGTCGTCTACGCCGCCACGACGACGGAAACGGGCACCGGCAGGAAGAAGTGCTCGGGTGTTACTGGCTGGAGCAGTTGTCGAATCCCGTTCTTGGCTTGTCCCGCTCAGAGGCAGTTGGCCGACCAACACCGGGCCTCCCGGCGGCAGCAATTTGACCGCCCGATCACCCCTACAATAGTACCTCTGTTCACCGCAGCCGCCGGGCCAGGAAATGGATCTCACGGCGAAAAAAGGAGCCTTCGAGGAGCGACAGGGCCAGCGCCAGGTCCAAAAGAGCATGAAGCACAAACTCCCCCAACCGGACACCGCGCTCCGCGCCCATCTCCGAAGCCGGTTCAACACGCTGGCTCGCGCCATCGGTCTTTCCCTGCTGTTTCTGGCCGCACCCTCCGTTACCTTCGCCCAGGTCCAGGTGTCGGTCGCCGCCTCGGATCCGGATGCCAGCGAAGCGCCGGCAGACAGCGGCGAATTTCTCGTCACTCGCGACGGCGGCGAGCCGCAGGAATTTACCGTCCTCTATTCCGTCAGCGGCAGTGCTACAGAGGGCACCGATTACCCTTTGCTGGCCGGCAGCGTCACGTTCGATGCCGATCAGGCGGAGGCGGCCATTGAAGTCGTTCCCTCTGCGGACAGTCTGCTGGAGGGCGAGGAGACTGTCACCGTCACGCTTCTGGAGGGGGAAGGCGTAAGCGTCGACAGTACCCCCGCGACCGTCGTCATCCAGGACGCGGAATATCCGGTAACTGCCTCCGCAGTTTCGGACGCCACCGAAAGCCCGCTCGAGGCCGGCAGCATTCTCGTTTCACTGGCTGGCACCAATGCCCTGGGCGAGACGCTCAGCGTGCAGTACACGGTCGCCGGCAGCGCCACGGCAGGCAGCGACTACGAAGCGCTGAGCGAGATCGCAGAGATTCCGGATGGCGCGGACTCGGCATCCATCGCCGTGACGCCGCTGGACGATGACCTGCCCGAGGGCGAGGAAACGGTCGAGATCACGCTGGCGATGACGAGCCATGCCGGCGCACCG
>CAZTAE010000501.1:0-1872 GCA_964611535.1 uncultured Woeseiaceae bacterium | reverse complement strand
GTCATCCTGTTGCTGGCGTTGCAGGCATCTGCAGCGGCAGCTGAGAGCTCACTCCGCCTCGGCGGCACGCTCGGGCTTGTGACGATCGCATCCATGGCTGAATCCTCGCCGAAAGGAAACACGAGTGACGCTTTCGACGGCATCACCATAATCCGTCTCGCCGATGAGAACGCCGCTGTCGCCATAGCCGGGGATTACCGCAGGGGGTACAGGGGTCATACGCTCTACCTCGTCACCTTCGTCTCGCCCCGCGGAACCTACGCGAGCCTGACGGGTGCCTCGAAGGCGTGCGAGGCGTGGAGCGCCGCGGGCGGTAGTAAGGGACAGTCGATCACCTTCGGCATCGAAATGGACGACTACGCGGGCCGACCGGGGAGGCCGTGGTGTCAGCCGTTCACCGTGACCTGGCAGGGGGACGCGACGGTGCGCCTCACAGCGGACAACGAGGTCATGGCATTCGGCCTCAAGGGTCAGGGGGAAAGCCGGCGGTTCGCCACGGACGGCGTGCACGAGGTCCTCGCCAGGATCCCGCTCGACGTCCTGGATGTCGGGCAGGCGGCCTTCGAGCTGCACGCCATCCACGGCGTGCAGCTCGGGCCCATCGCCTCCGAAGACGGGCCGACGCGGATAAAGGTCAGCAACGAGCCGTTGCGCAGCAGGGTGCAGGTTCGCGTCGATGGCGGCCCGGGGCAGTCCGCGCGCACCCTGAACGGAGCCGCCGCACCCGGCGGGCTGACGGGATGGGGCGCGGATTACCTTATCGCCCTGTGGAGCCAGGAGCGTCTCAACCCGGGAGTTGCCAGCAATGAGCTCAACGGCCGCTACATAGAGCGGCTCGGTCAGCCGACGGCAGTGGTCAACGACAGGCGCAAGCAGCAAGGAGGCATGTGGTGGCTGTTCGATTCCGCGGGCCGTCTGATCGAATCCGACCGACCGGTCCCGAACAGCTGCGCCGCGCTCTTCGAACTGTGGCGGGGCACGACCCTCTGGACCTTCAATCAGGACCTGGGCCCCTGGGGTTGCAGCGTGGCGGTGCGACTCCGACACAACGCAGGCAACTATCCTACGGTGAAGGAAGCCGCCCGGGAAACGCGTCCGGCTCTCGAGCCCCCCGCGGGCGGTCACCCGGTAAATCAGCTGCGCGAGGAGATGGTGGCCGGCAACGCCATGGCTTACCGCCACTTCATGGAGCGACTGGTAGAGCTCGCCGCCGCGCGGGATAAGCTCGGGGTCGCTGCTTCCGCCGGCCGCTCCGAACCCGTGCTCCCGCAAGCGCGAACCGCGGCGCCCGAGCCTGCGGCCGCAGCCGAGACGGCTTCGGGTGGCGGCACTTCGGGATCCGGCGGTACTCCCGAGGCTGTCGTCGCCGAGCCGCAATCTAGCTGCACGGTGACGATCAACGCCACCCGCAGGGGTTGCGAGCAGCCGTACCCCCAACGTGCCTGCATGTACAATCTCGAGGGCACGGCGCTTGTCGGCTTCCAGCTGGTGGACGGCGTGATGCAGGAGCCGTCGGTGATCGAGTCGAAGGCGCAGTTGTTCGGCCGAGCGGCCATCGCGGTGCTCGAAAACCGCTCCGATGCGGTGCTGGCAAAGTGGTGGCCGGACGTCGATGACGCCTCGGACCTCAGCTGCCTCGTCGAATTCAGATTCCAACCGTAGCCGGTAGCGGGATGATGAAGCGCGAGCTGTTATCGGCGGCGATCAGATGAAGCGCTTTCGTGCCAAAGTAAATTCAGCTCTGTACTGGATTCTCTGAGGCGCAAATGACATCTGGTGGAGGCGGCGGCGCGGCACGCGGGATGCCGCTCAGCCTCTTGCCGGTACCTGGAGATGGCGAATACGATCGAGAGTTGGCGGCGATGAAGCTCT
>CAZTAE010000500.1:0-1873 GCA_964611535.1 uncultured Woeseiaceae bacterium | reverse complement strand
TGGCGGAGAGGGTGGGATTCGAACCCACGGTACGGTCACCCGTACTCCTGATTTCGAGTCAGGCCCGTTCGACCACTCCGGCACCTCTCCTCTGATCGACTTTGTCGTGACGTTGCCGTCAGTTTATCCTGCTGCTGCCCTGCGGCGGGTGGGATAGACGGCGCACATCCTGTGCGCCGCCCGAAGACGACATTTTGCGCTGTCCGGCCGGCCGATGTCGAACCCGGCGGCGACAATCTGCCGGCTACTTCGGCGGCCGCCAGTTGTCGGCGAACTCGAGCGGCGCCGCGACCGTTGTCCCCACCACGCGGTCGCCACGCTCCGGCGTCCCGTTCAGCGATACGGGGCGCGCGATGGAAAATTTTTCCTGCACTTGCGCGACCTCGATCTCCCCCAGCGACGTCATCGAGCCGCCCAGCGAGATGCCCGTTTCCGGATCGATCAGCTCCTCACCGATCCGCATGACCTGCAGCCGCTCGCCGACGCCCACGGTGTCCTGCCCGAGATTGACGTAGATCTGTGCGCCGTTCGCCTGCACGACCGAACCTTCCGCCGGCTTCGAGCCGATCTGCTTGATCAGCTCGTACACGCCCTGGTTGATCCCGGCGATGACCGCCTGGCCTATCGGAGTCTTCGAATAGCTCGACATGAAGCCGCCCAGCGCCACGTCCCCGCCGATTCCGATGCCGCCGAAGCTCAGATTGCTTTCCTTGATCACCGCTTCGATCTGCTTGGTGAACGTGATCTCGCTCGTCTCGGCGTCGATGAGCCGGATGTTCAGCCCGACCCGGCCCGTGCTGCTGCCGGCCTTGACGCCGCCGAGGACCGGCACCCGCTTCCTGAGCAGCCCGCCGACGCCGCCGCTTTGCCCCGATGTATTCGACTCGTAATCGGTAACCACCACCTGCACCAGATACTCGGCCCCGAGCACGTTGCCGGTTGCCGCGCCGGAAGGCTGTGCCACCCGCCCCGACGACACCAGGTCCTGCTCGCCAAGCACGTCGTCGAGCTCCGTTCGCTCGACCAGCCGAAACCGGCCGGTGCGCGCGAGGGAATCGATGACGATCGCTTCGATTCCGTTGACCGGCACGCCGGCACTCGATGACGAATAGTCGACCTGGCCCATGCTGCTGGTGACGGTGAAAGATCCCGCTGTGCTGTTGTTGTCGACGGGGAGAACGCCCAGCCTTGCCCTGCGACCGGCGTACTGTCCCCATTCGATATTGAGCAAGTGTTTTGTCTCGACGTCCTCGACGCGCTCGGGCAACGGCGACTTGCCGTCTTTTCCGAGTGAGTAGGCGATGTAGTCCGCCGCGGCCGCCTGGGCGAACAGCAGCGCCGCCGCGCCGGCCAGAGCAAGCGATAGTTTCTTGTAGTTCATGATGTCGTTCCCATTTGCGCGCGCGCCCCGGGAGGCTCTCCCCATTTCGCATTCTGTCAAATCGCCGGCAATCCGGGGCGCCAAACCGCTCCATTATAGAAGAACCGACGCGTTGCGTGTTCCCCACACGTCCGGGAACAGGAACGAAATCGCTGTTTTGACAATCCTTCTGCGGTAGCCTATGGGCCTCATGACCGGTCGTTCGCCCTCCAGCACGGCGGATACAGAAAGTGATCGGAAACCCGCGTCCGAATGATGCAGTTCCGGGTAAAGCGGAGGCACGGGTGACGGCTCGGCAAGAAGAAAACGGTTTCATGCCGCAAGACACGCGGCGACACCACGTGTCCGGTACGGCGGCATCGAATTGCGGAGGCATCCATTGCGCCCGTTGATGTACATATCCCTGGCGGCGCTGCTCGGAACCTGCTCATCGCCGCCGACGTTGCTGGAACAGGTGCTCGACGTGGGCGAGCTTCGCGTCGTGACGCGCAA
>CAZTAE010000499.1:0-1879 GCA_964611535.1 uncultured Woeseiaceae bacterium | reverse complement strand
TTTGGCGCCACCGGCGTAAACATTATATATGGGGGTATTTTAGTGATCTCCAGGGGGGTCTGCATAAGGCGCCGGGTGCGGCGGGCGGGGCCGCCCCGCAATTACAAGCTATGTTAAGAGGTAGAGGTATATTCTTGGCTTGCAAAGATTTTTCTCCGCCCCGGGGCTTGTCCCGGAGGGCGCCGAAACCGTATCATCCGGCTGCGGCCGCGCGGTCGCAGCCAGGCCGCGGACGGCGGTGACGCCGGCATTGCGGCGCCTGAAGCGCGGGGGAGCCGGCTACCTGTGATGGCAATGGAAGCAAAATGGTCTGATTTCAGCCGTCTGGACCGGGAACGGGCGCTGGCGACCGCCAACCGGCTGCTCCCCGGCTGGGTGGCGCTCCTCCTCGTCGTCGCCATCGGCTGGCAGCTCGCCCGCGTCATCTGGCTGCTCATCCCCGGCCCGGCGCTGGGCGACCCGGTCGAAGCGCCCGCCCGGGCGCTCGAGGCCGCCGCCCGCCAGGCCCCGGACGGCCCGGACGTACAGGCGATAGCCAACGCCCACCTCTTCGGCGTCGCGACCGCGGCAAGCGCGCCGCCCCCGCCCGCGGAGGCGCACGAGGACGTGGAGGAAACGCGCCTCAGCCTGCTCCTGAAGGGCACCATCGCGATGAACGACCCGCAGCAGTCCATCGCCATCATCGCCGATACGGCGAAAGAGGAGAAGGTCTACACCCTCCGGGATACCGTGGCGCCCGGGACGACCCTGCATGCCGTGTACGCGGACCGGGTGATCCTGAGCCGTGGCGGTGCGCTGGAGGCGCTCAAGCTGCCCCAGGAGTTTCCGCGAAGCTCGGCCCCGGTACGACGTCCGGCGCCCGCTCCCAGCCGCGCCGCCGACAGCAATTCGTCGATTCGCGACGTTGTCTCCGAGAATGTGACTCAACTCGCTGATGTCATACGTCCCACCCCGTACTTTGTCGGGGGGCAGCAGCAGGGTTACCGCGTCTATCCCGGCCGCGATCGCAAGAAGTTCGCGGAACTGGGGCTGCGGCCCGGCGACCTGATCAAGGATATCGACGGAGCTTCCCTGACGGACCCGCAACAGGCGATGGAGATATTCCAGAATCTCGGCTCCGCCGACCAGGTCTCCGTCACGGTGGAACGCAACGGCGAGTCGCAGGTCATCGTGCTGACCACCAGCCAGCTGTCCGGAGACGGCGAGACGTCCGGGGATAACGAACAACAGTGAACGCAACCACAATCGTGCAGTTCCGGAGCTGGCGACGCTGCCTGCAGGCGGCGGTTGTCCTCGTCGTCGTCGGCGGGCTGCCGCCGGCGAACGCGCAGCAGGCCACGATCACGCCCAACTACAAGGAAGCCGACATCCGGCAGATCGTGGAAGCCGTCGGTGCGGTGACCGGCAAGAATTTCATTCTCGACCCGCGGGTGAACGCGCAGGTGACGATGCTGTCATCGACGCCGATGTCGCCGGACGCTTTCTATCAGGCCTTCCTGTCGATACTGGAGGTACACGGCTACGTCGCGCTCGAGTCGGGCGACGTCGTCAAGGTGATACCCGATGCCAGCTCGCGGCAGTACGCGAGCGATATCAGCGAGCCGGCGCCCGACGACCTGATCACGCGCGTGCTCCAGGTGGAGAAGGTGGCTGCCGCGCAGCTGGTGCCGGTGCTGCGGCCCCTGGTGCCCCAGTACGGCCATCTCGCCTCGCCGCCCGGCACCAACCTGCTCATCATTTCCGACCGCGCCGCGAACGTGGACCGCATGGCGCGGATCATCCGCCGCATCGATCAGTCGAGCGACGACGACGTGGAGGTCGTGGCCCTGGAGAATGCCTCCGCCGCCGAAGTGGTCCGCGTGCTGACCGCGCTCGCGCA
>CAZTAE010000498.1:0-1879 GCA_964611535.1 uncultured Woeseiaceae bacterium | reverse complement strand
TTCGAGGGTCGCCCCGTCATCGAGCACATCGAGCGCGTGAGCAAGCCCGGCCTGAGAGTATTTCGCGGCAAGGAAGACCTGCCGAAGGTGCTCGGCGGTCTGGGGATCGCAGTGGTCTCGACGTCGGCCGGTGTCATGAGTGACCGGCAGGCGCGGGAGCAGGGCGTCGGCGGCGAGGTGCTCTGCGTCGTTTCCTGAACGACGGCGAGGCGAGAGGTAACGAGACAGCATTATGTCCAGAGTTGCAAAGAATCCGGTGGTCCTGCCGAGCGGCATCGAGTACAGCCAGAGCGGCACCACGGTGACCGTCAAGGGGCAGAAGGGTGCTCTGTCGCTCGACCTGAACTCCGAGGTCCAGGTGGAGCAGGAGGATGGGCGGCTCGTGGTGAAGCGGCGGTCGAATTCCCGCTTTGCGACGGCTATCGCCGGCACCACGCGCGCACTGCTCGCGAACATGGTCCGGGGCGTCGCGGACGGCTTCGAAAGGAAGCTGGAGCTGGTCGGCGTCGGCTATCGCGCGCAGGTCCAGGGCAAAACCCTGAATCTCACGCTCGGCTTCTCGCACCCGGTCGTATTCAACGTGCCGGAGGGCATCACGATCGAGACGCCGAGCCAGACCGAAGTCGTCGTACGCGGCGCCGACAAGCAGCAGGTCGGCCACGTTGCGGCCGAGATCCGGGCGTTCCGGCCGCCGGAGCCCTACAAGGGCAAGGGCGTGCGTTACGCCGACGAACGTGTGGTCATGAAGGAAGCGAAGAAGAAATAGCTTCGCTGAGAGCGAGACGACTATGAAACTCGACAAGAAACAGAACAGGTTGCGGCGCGCGCGCAAGGGTCGCTCGAAGATCGGGCAGCTCGCGATCAATCGCCTGAGCGTGCATCGCACGCCGCGGCACATCTACGCGCAGATCATCGCGCCGGATGGCGGCACGGTGCTGGCATCGGCGTCGACGCTGGAAAAGGACGTGCGGAAAGGTACGCAAAGCACCGGGAACGTGACGGCGGCAGCGATCGTCGGCGCGAGAATAGCCGAGAAGGCGAAGGCGGCCGGTATCGACACCGTGGCCTTCGATCGTTCGGGTTTTCGATACCACGGTCGTGTCAAGGCGCTGGCGGACGCGGCGCGCGAGGCAGGATTGAAATTCTAGGATTTGACGGCGCTTGAGCGTCAGCCGGGACGGTTATATGGCAAGAATGGATCACACGCAGAGCGGCGACGACTTCCTCGAGAAGCTGGTCACGGTGAATCGTGTCGCGAAGGTCGTCAAGGGCGGCCGCCAGTTCGGCTTTACGGCGCTGACGGTGGTTGGCGACGGTCAGGGACGGGTCGGCTTCGGCTACGGCAAGGCGCGCGAAGTGCCGATTGCGATTCAGAAGGCGATGCAGGCGGCACGCAAGAACATGATCAAGATCAACCTGACGAACGAGACGCTGCAGTATGCGCGCAAGGGCCGCCACGGCGCGACCTATGTGTACATGCAGCCTGCATCCGAAGGTACCGGCATCATCGCGGGCGGTGCGATGCGCGCGGTCTTCGAATGCGCCGGCGTCAGGAACGTGCTGGCAAAGAGCTACGGCTCGCGGAACCCCATCAACGTGGTTCGGGCGACGATCAGCGCGTTGTCGCAGATCCATTCGCCGAAGGCGATAGCGGCCAAGCGCGGCAAGAAGATCAAGGAAATCCTGGCCTGATCGGGCCGGGACGGACACGGATTGAAACGATGGCGAAGCAGAAACTGTTGAAAATCACGCTGGAGAAGAGCCGGCACGGCCGACTCGAGAACCACCGTGCGTGCATTCGCGGCCTGGGGCTGCGCCGTATCCGCCAGAGCGTGACGGTGGCCGACACGCCGGAGAACCGCGGCATGATCAACAGGAT
>CAZTAE010000497.1:0-1883 GCA_964611535.1 uncultured Woeseiaceae bacterium | reverse complement strand
AAACCACAGGAGAACGGTATGAACTGGGATCAGATAAAGGGCAACTGGAAGAAATACACCGGCCAGGCCCGGCAGAAGTGGGGCAAATTGACGGACGACGATCTGGATCGGATCGAGGGAAATCGGGACGAGCTCGAAGGCCGGATCCAGGAGCGCTACGGCAAGAGCCGGGACGAGGCTCGCCGGGAAGTCGACGACTGGCGCCAGTCACTCTGAGCGTTGCCGCCGTCGGGCAGCGGGCTCGGGCTTAAGAGATTCCCAGAATCGCCTTCGCGCGGTTGAGTGCCTCGACCGACGCGGCGTGATCGCCTGCGCGGTGCGCTTCTTCGCCCTCCTCGCGCAGTTGCTGGACCTTCTTGAGCTCGTGCTGCCCCAGCCGTTGCTCGACGTTCGGCTCTGCCAGCGCGGCATCGATGTCGCTCATGAGGAGCGGGCAGGAACCTGCAAGAGCGGCCGTAGAAAGCGCGGCAAGCGCCGTGATCGAAAGCAGTTTACGTATCATCTGATTTCCTCCTCGCTATCAGTGTAGACCATGCACCGATCCCCGGCACCTCGCCTTGCAGGATCGGGGTCGCGATGGTGGCATCTCGGCATCGGCCTTGAAGAATCCGCGCGCCTCAGAGAGCCGGCATCGCCGGGGCGGCTGTCTCGCTGCATTCCAGCTGCGTTTCCAGGAAGCCGATAATCCGGCGGGGCAGGTAATAGCGCGGGTTGAGCGGCGTGCCGCCCTCGATGAAGCCGACGTGGCCGCCGGCCTCGCTCACCTCCAGCGTGACGAAAGGCGACAGGCGGCTCTCGTCCGGGATCACCTCGTCCGTCATGAAGGGGTCGTCGCGGGCGTTGAGGATGAGCGTCGGGCGATCCACGGTCTTCAGGAAACGCGCCGAGCTGCTGCGGTCGTAGTAGTCGTCCTTGTTGGCGAAGCCGTGCAGGGGCGCGGTGACCGCGTCGTCGAACTCGGCGAAGGTCCGCGCCTCCATCGTGCGCGCCCAGTCGAAGGCCGCGGTGTCGGGGTTGAATTTGCGGCGCACTGACGCCTTCATGCGTCTTAGCAGGTAATGCTGATAAAACCTTGAAAAACCACGGCTAAGCGCGCGAGCGGAGACGTGCAGGTTCAGCGGCACGCAGACCGCCGCGGCGGCCGTCAGCGGGGTGTCGGCGCCGCTTTCGCCGAGGTACTTGAGCAGGACGTTGCCGCCGAGGGAGTAGCCGGCGGCGAACAGCGGTCCCTCGTGGCCGTCCGTGCGGAGCTTGCGCAGGAAGTAGCGGAGGTCGCCCGTCTCGCCGGCGTGGTAGCGGCGCGGCAGCCGGTTGCGGTAGTCGCCGCAGTCGCGGAAGTGCAGCACGACGGCCCGCCAGCCGCGGGCCGCGGCGGCGTGCAGGAGCTGCCGCGCGTAGTTGGATTTGGCGGAGCTCTCGAGCCCGTGCAGGACGACCAGCAGGGGCGAGGCGTCGCTCGTGCGCGCGGGTTCGGTGAGCCAGTCGACGACCGTGGCGTCGCCGTCGGGCAGCTCGAGGATCTCCCGGTGGAGTGGGGGCCTCGGCGAACGCGCGAACGGAAACGACGGCCAGACGGTTTGCAGGTGGCGGTGACGCAGCCACGGCGCCGGGCTGAAGTCGCTGGACACGATCCGGCCCGTCCGGGCTTCCGGCCCGGCTGTCACTGGCGAGTTTCCTTTCTTTGCATCCATCCGCGAGCGCGGCAGCATAACGGCTTTGGCGCGAGGAGGCACCTGCGGCGGCCGGGCGCGTGAGGCGGACGAGCGGCGGATCGACCGCGCATAAAAAAAGCCCCCCGCTTTCGCAGGGGGCCTGCCGTGGAGTGTGAAACTCCTTCAGGCATTTCGCAGCAGGGGGCGGGGGAGCATATCCCTGCTGCAACG
>CAZTAE010000496.1:0-1884 GCA_964611535.1 uncultured Woeseiaceae bacterium | reverse complement strand
CCAGCTTGTGCCGGTTTCGGCTGGCCAGGAGGACGTCGCGCGCACTCATCGGCGCCGAACGCTCAAGACGGAAGGCGCGGAAGCGACGCCGTCGACGAAACCTGCTCGGAATCCGGCGCCGTGTCCGGCGGAGGGCCCGGATACGGGCCGCGGTCGACGCTCAACGCGAGAAGCAGAACCGGGAGATAGACGAGGGAGACGCGAAACAGGCCACGCGCCGATGTCACGTCCGCTCGCACCCAGAACCGGATGGCGGCCCAGCCGTAGGCGGCGCCCATGACGAGCGCCACGACCAGGTAGGCCCATCCCGAGAGCCCGATGGCGACGGGAAACAGGCTGGCCGGCAGGAGAGCCGAGGCGTAGAGCACCGAGTGCACCCGCGTCTGCCGCGCGTCGGGGTCGTCCACCCCGAGCATCTTCAAGCCGCCGCGCTGGTAGTCGGCGCGAAACAGCCAGGCCAGCGCCAGAAAGTGTGGGAGCTGCCAGAAGAACAGGATGCCGAACAGGGCCCAGGCTCCCGGTCCGAGCTCACCGCGCGCCGCTGTCCAGCCGCCCATGATCGGCAGCGCCCCCGGAATCGCGCCGACGAGGGTCGACAGCGACGACACACGTTTGAGGGGCGTGTAAACGAACACGTAGCTCACTACCGACAGTGCCGCCAGCGCCGCCGTCAGCGGATTGACGAGGAGGTAGAGAAACACCACGCCGGCGAGCGCCAGCAGGCCCGTGAAGATCCAGCCGGCGCGCGGCGTTACCCGGCCCGCCGGAATCGGGCGGCGGCGCGTGCGCTCCATCCGGGCGTCGATCTCCCGCTCCCACACCTGGTTCATCCCGCTCGTGCCTGCGGCCACGAGGCCGATTCCCAGCAGCGCCGTCAGCATCGCCTGAGCGCCCGGACGCCCGCCGGCAGCGAGAAAAAAGCCCGCCGCCGCGGTGATCAGCACCATCAGGGTGATTCGCGGCTTGGTCAGCGCCCACAGGTCGCGCGGGCGGTTCGATGCCACCGAGGCGGAAGGCGCCGTGGCCGCGGCCGCGCTGCTCATCCTGCCTCCCGGATGCGCGCCGCGATGTCGGTGGTCGAGCGCCCGCCCACCATCTCGACGAGGCGCACCTCTCCCCCGGCGGCCCGAACCGCGTCGGCCCCGACGACTTCTCGACCCTCGTAGTCGGCGCCCTTCACGAGGACGTCGGGGAGTAGCGCCTCGATCAGAGCCCCCGGCGTATCCTCGTCGAACAGCGTCACGGCGTCGACACAGCGCAGCGCGGCCACGAGGCGCGCCCGGTCGGCTTCCGGCTGATAGGGCCGCGCGGGTCCTTTGAGCCGGCGGGTGGAGGCGTCGCTGTTGATGCCGACGACCAGTCGGTCACCCAGACCACGAGCCGCCTCGAGGGAGGCGAGATGGCCGACGTGCAGCAGGTCGAACACTCCGTTCGTGAACACGAGACGCTCGTCGCGTGGCCGCCCGTAGCGACGCAACAGCTCGGCCCGTGACACGACCCGGTCCCCGGTCAATGTCGGGGCGCCTCCACCTGAACCATCTCCTCGGGAGACGGATCAGGCTTGCGGGCGTAGAGAATCTTGAGGATGGGCGGCACCACGAAGGTCGAGAGGATGACCATGATGAGGATCGCGCTGTACGTGGCGCCCGACAGGATGCCCGCCGTAAGGCCGATGGCCGCGAAGATCAGCCCGACCTCGCCGCGCGGAACCATTCCCACGCCCACGAGCAGTTTCGACGTATCCTTTCGCCGCACGGCCAGACCGGCGAGCAGCTTCCCGATGATCGCGATCACGGTGAGTATCAGCCCGACGATCAGGACGTTGAGGTCGAAGTCGGACGCCGTCGGCAGGAAGAGCCCCACGTTGACCGGAGCGCCCACCGA
>CAZTAE010000495.1:0-1898 GCA_964611535.1 uncultured Woeseiaceae bacterium | reverse complement strand
AATGGCGCAAGGCGCGGTCTTCCGTCACTGCCACTAAAATCGCAATCAGGATTGCCTGGGTGCCGGCCGCCGGCGTGCCCGATCGCGAGGGGAGCGTGGCCGAGGCCGAGGTTACGGCAAACACGATCGGCATGGCCATTCCCGTGCTCGCGATCAAGCCGCCGGCTGTGTCCGGCGCCTTGACGGTTTCCGATGCGCCCACCTCCATCGTCGACGTGCCGGCCACCATCGCCGGCCTGCTCGGGATGGACGTGCAGTTCGACGGCTTCTCCGTGTTCGACGATCACGGCGAAGGCGTTCGGGAGCGGCGCCACCTGACGTACGCCTATGGCAGGAACCGGAAGAACGAGGACTATTACTACGCGATGCGCGAATACGCCGTCCGGGGAAGTGTCTTTGATCCGACCGCATGGCAGGCACGGCGGATTTTCCATCCCTCAGGCGAATACGAGGCCCTTGCTGAGTGAAGTTGGAAATGGGGGGAGAGTTTGCAATGGCCATATTGAAGGGTCAACGATCAGACTGCGCTACCATTCCGGCACCAAAACCACCAGAATGCCCGTCCTGAAGACCGTCTCCGACTCTGATCGAATGCCCATACGCGCAATCATCCTGACATTCGCCGCCTTCACCACTGCCGCTGCGCAGGCTCGCGGCGTGAGTCCCTATCTCCCCCTGAGCCAGGCACCCGAGATGGAGCGGATGATCGAACGTGTGCTGATCCTCGCCGACAAGCCCATCCTCACGCGGCCGATTGCCGCCGCCACCGTTTACGACGCACTCCCCGCGGCTTGCGAGCACGACGTCGCCTTGTGCGACCAGGTTCGCGATTACCTCCGCGGTTACATCAAGGGCGTCGGCATCGGTCACTTGAGCGCAGCCGTTGGCGGGGGTTCGGGGGGACCTGTCCCGCTGCAGAACCGGCACGGCATGCTCTCGGACAGCGCCTTCGAAGTCTCTGGCCACCTGTACTGGCAGCATGGAGACTACGTTCTGCTCAACGCGGGATTCATCGCTCACGAGGACGAAGTAGTCCCGTCTGGCAGCCTGGTGAGCTTGGGGATGGATTACGCCCAGCTCGACATCGGCTGGCGCGGACACTGGCTTTCGCCGATGAGCGACAGCGCGATGCTGCTCGGCACGCAGGCGCCGGCGATGCCATCCGTGACACTGTCGAACTACAAGCCGCTGACGCGATTCGGCATTCGCTATGAGATTTTCTATGCGAGGATGAGCGAGTCCGACGACATCGGATTCGAGGGCGGATTGACGAGCGGCAATCCGCGGCTCGCGGGGCTGCACCTGTCGATCGAGCCCATCCCCGGCTGGTCGCTCGGCGTCAATCGCCTCATGCAGTACGGCGGCGGTGAGCGTGGGAACGACTCCCTCGGCGATCTCTTCGACGCACTGTTTCGACCGTCCGTCTATGACAACACCGGTGATGTCACCGACTTCGGCAATCAGCTCGCATCCTTCACTTCGAGCTTCCTGGTGCGAACGCCCGTGCCGTTCGCCATCTACTTCGAGTACGCCGGCGAAGATACATCGACCAACAAAGACCTCCGCCTCGGCAACGCGGCCCTCTCGGCAGGCATCCACTTCCCGCGTCTGGGCCAGAATTTCGACCTGACCATCGAGGCCAGTGAGTGGCAAAACGGCTGGTACGTCCACCACATCTATGGCGACGGGCTGAGCAATGAAGGTAGCGTGCTCGGGCACTGGGGCGGCGACTGGCGCGCGCAGGGAGATGGCGTCGGCGGCAGTAGCTTCATGGCGCGCACCAGCTGGCAGCTTGCCAGCGGCGGCTCGGTGGAAGCAACGTACCGCACGCTGGCCAACGAAGACTACACGGCGCCGGATTACGAGCGCGCGCATTCGCTCGACCTGCGCTACAGCCG
>CAZTAE010000494.1:0-1925 GCA_964611535.1 uncultured Woeseiaceae bacterium | reverse complement strand
GAGGTCGAATCCCGAGATGCCGTGCATCTGTTTCGGCGCCGAGAGGACGCGCATGAGGATGCAGTGCCGTCGTGTTATGCGTAGCCATGTTGCTGCGGCCGCAGCGCCTCGACGATTCCGGTGAACATCCAGAACCTGTCTCATCATTGTCCGTGGCCGCGACGGCTTCACCCCGTCTCCGGGACGGGCCGCGCCACGATCCGCAGGTCGCTGCCCACCCGGCGCCAATCCAGGATCTCGATGCGCGCCCGATCCTCGAGGCGGGTCCAGCCCCTCGTCACGAACATGCCTCGCGTTTCGCTGCCCATGATATGGGGCGCCTGATAAATCACAAGTTCGTCCACCAGGCCGGCGGCGAGCAGGCTCCCGGAAAGGCCCGGCCCTGCCTCCACCAGCAGGTCATTGACGCCGAGGCTGCCGAGATGTCGCAGCACCGGGGCGAGGGCCACGCGGCCGCCCTCCGCCTCGACCTGCTGCACGGCCGCCCCGGCGGCTTCGAGCCGGGAACGGCCGCCGTCATCGGTGCAGAACAGGATCGTCTCTCCCGGCAATCCCAGCAGGCGCGCCGCAGGCGGCGTGCGCAGCCGGCTGTCCGCGACGGCCCGCAGCGGCTGCCGCTCGGCCGGCGGGTCCCGGCGAACCGTCAGCGACGGATCGTCGGCGAGCACGGTGCCGACGCCGGTCAGGATCGCGCCGCACCCGGCGCGCAGGCGCTGCACGTCCCGCCGCGCGGCTTCGCCCGTGATCCAGCGGCTCTGGCCGCTTCGCATCGCCGTACCGCCGTCCAGGCCGGCGGCGACCTTGAGGCGCACAAAAGGCCGGCCGCGCCGGATGCGCGAGAGGAAGCCCTCGTTCAACCGTACCGCTTCCGCGGCAAGCAGGCCGTCGGCGACGTCGATGCCCGCGTCCTCCAGCAGCCGCCGTCCCTGCTCGGCCGTGTGCGGCGAGGGATCGCCCACCGCATACACGACGCGCGCGACGCCGGCCTCGATCAATGCTGCCGTGCAGGGCCCGGTGCGGCCCTGGTGGGCGCAGGGCTGCAGGGTCACGTACGCGGTCGCGCCGCGGGCGCGGCCCCGTGCAGCCGCAATGGCATGGACCTCCGCGTGGGCCTCGCCGGCGCGCTCGTGCCAGCCTTCGCCGACGATCTCGCCGTCCGCCACCAGCACGCAGCCGACCCGCGGGTTCGGGTGCGCGCTCGTCATCGCCCTGCGCGCGAGCGCCAGCGCCCGGGCCATGTAGCGGTGCTCGTCGGCGGAGAACTGGGGCATTCGGGATTCGTCTCTCAACGGCAGCCGCGGCTGCAGCGCGCCGGCCTCAGTTCTTCTTGCCGAGCAGGTCCGGCAACAGGGACATCTGCTCGCGGCCTGCCGCGGTCGTCGAGATTTCCTGCAGGCGTTTCACCTCCTCCTGGAACTCCGTGACGTCCTGGAAGCTGCGGTAGACGGAGGCGAAGCGCACGTAAGCCACCTCGTCCAGCTCCCGCAATTCCTCCATCACGAGCTCGCCCACCAGCCGCGAAGGAACTTCCCGCTCGCCCAGCGTCCTCAGCTTGTGGACGAGCCGGCCGATGGCCTGCTCGAGTTTCTCGGACGCCACCGGACGCTTCTCCAGCGCCCGGATCATGCTGTTGCGCAGCTTTTCCTCGTCGAACGGCTGGCGGGTGCTGTCGCTCTTGATGAGCCGCGGCATCACGAGCTCGGCGGTCTCGAAGGTCGTGAAGCGCTCGTTGCAATCGAGGCACTGGCGGCGCCGCCGCACCTGCCGCCCCTCGCCCGCGAGGCGCGAGTCTATGACCTTCGTCTCCTCATGGCTGCAGAAGGGGCAGTGCATCGTTCACGATCCCCTCAGGTCTCCTCGACGAACGCCACGTCAGGCGTAGACCGGGAAGCGCTTGCAGAGCTTCAGCACCTCGCCGCGCACCC
>CAZTAE010000493.1:0-1928 GCA_964611535.1 uncultured Woeseiaceae bacterium | reverse complement strand
CCTTCGTTCACCGGGGTCGGCTAGAGAAAGTATTGCGACAGAAACGGATTCATCAGCCGCCCGTCGGGATCGATGCGCCTGCGCATGCGCCGGAAGAAGTCGAGGCGGCTTCCGAACACCTCGTTCGCGTATCCCGCCTCCAGCCCCCGCGTCTGGTTGAAGAACGGCATGCCGCCCCAGTGCTGCGCGAACTCCGCCAGGTCGATGACGAAGTCCTCCCAGCCCCGGAGCTCGGTCGATACCGCGCGCAGCGCGAACATGGGCTCGTCGAAGGAGGGGGAAAGCAGGGACGAGCGGTCGCGGCACAGCCGATAACCCACCGTCGGCAGATCGCAGCGGAAGCCCGTTTCCCGCCTGATGCGGTGACAGAAGTCCCGGTAGGCCTGCACGACGACGGAGAAGTCCGCGGCCGGAAACGCCCAGGTCGAATAGCGAAGGGGCTGCGGCCTGGAGGCGCCGCCGTCGATCAGCGATACGGCATAGCTTCCGGAAGTGACCAGCCGGTTGTTGACGAGGCCCTGCGTCAGTTGGCTGAGCTCGTCCATCAGGCGGTAGCGCACGCCGGAGACCGGCACGAGGCGATTGAGCGACTTGAAGACGTGCGGCAGCACGGTGCTTTCGCCCCAGTCCTTGAGCCTCCAGGGGATCCGGTGCGCTGCCGCCGCCTGGCCCGTGTACCGGCGCAGGTCGAGATAGACGCGGTCCCGAAAGGGCAACAGGTAGAACTTGACGCCGACGTCGGTCCTGGACAGCTTCTCCGCGGCGGCGGCGAACTGGTGAATGGAGCAGCGGCGGTGCGAAGCGGCGAACGGCGTGACTGGCCGCGCCTTCAGCGTCACTTCGTAAATCAGCCCCAGCATGCCGTAGCTCAATCGGAACGCGTTCAGCAGATTGGCCTTGTCCGGTCCCAGCTCGAGCAGGCGGCCGGACGGGGTAACCACTTTCATGGCCACGACCTGCGAGGCGAACAGCGCGCCATCGCCCGAAATGGCGGGCCCGATGCAGGCGCCCGCTACGGCGCCGCCCACGGTGTGGCAGGCGAGATCGTGACTGCCCGCCAGTTCCAGCCCGTGTTCCGCGAGCGCACCGGCAAGCCTTCCCAGGCGGACGCCCGCCTGAGCGACGACCAGGTCGCTGTAGGCATCGATGTTCACGAGCTCGTCGAAAGCGGTCATATCGATGACCGTGCCGGCTGCGGCGGCGGTGCAATCCGTGGCGGAGCTGTTCGCGCCCATCGGACGGAACGGCGGAGCATACTTTCCGGCCGTAAGGCACTGCCTGAGTTGCTTCAGGTTGGCGGGACGAACGACAGCCGGGGTCGGTCGATCGCGGCGAAACTTGCCCGTGTCGCGAAGCTTGATGGCGTTGCCTGACATGACGGCCTCCCGTGCAGACTCGACAGTTTCGATGTCGGCACAGCGTCGAGCGACCGGAAGGAGAGGCGAATGCGAAGCGTCAGCAGAGACGCTTCGGCATGGCATTGCGGGGGGAGTCGCCGACGGCGGTGCAGCGTCACGCCATTCGCGTCGGATTGGCAACCCCGCCGTCGTAGGTTTCCCCTTAGACCGGTGGCTTTGCGGCCCCTTCTTTCGAAGAGTGTGCCTTTTTCAATCGAGCAGGAATCGTTGCACGGGCGGTCGCTCCTGTCAATCGACAGGAAACGATCGCCCCGGAAATTGTCAAATGGCGAGTGCCGCGACGGCATGCAGGAAGTTGAACAACAAGAGGAGTAGTGACGTGCATTCATTCAGGACGGGGGGGCAGGTTGCGTTGGCAGCGATCATGGCGCTGGGCGCGCCCGCGCAGGCACCTGCGCAGCAGCAGGCGGACCCGACGCGGAGCATCTCGGTGGTGGGAGAAGGCGAAGCCTGGGGCGCCCCGGACCAGGCGCAGGTCAGCGTCGGCGTGCAGACGAGCGCCACGACCGT
>CAZTAE010000492.1:0-1934 GCA_964611535.1 uncultured Woeseiaceae bacterium | reverse complement strand
GTTGTTGCCGACGAGGCTCGTGCGGATCGCGTTGACCAGTTGCGTCTTCACGCGCCTGAAGTCCTGCTCGCGCCAGCCGGGCTCGAGCAGCTGTTCACGGACCAGGCCGTACCAGGTCTCCAGGTTGTCGCGGTGAACCTGGCCCGAGAACCGCGTCATCTCCTTGTCGACCTGTGCGTCGAAACCCGCGGCCAGCGGATACATCGCCTCGTTGATCTCCTGGATCGTATGCCCGCGGGAACCGCCTTCGGTCAGCATGGCGGCCGTCAGCGTCGCGAGGCCCTTCCTGCCCTCCGGGTCCATGGCCGCGCCGGCGTGCACCAGGAAGGCCACGTCCACGAGCGGGGACGTCGCCGAGGGCTGCGCGACGACGGCGACAGGGCCTTCCTCTGCGGGCGCGCCTGTGTCTGCCGGCGCGGAAGCGGTGCCCGCAACCGCCGGAGGACTATCGCCGGCCGCCGGCTGCGTCGGCTCCTCCGGTCCGGACGGTTCGGGCCGTTCCGCCCGGGCGACCAGCGCGTCGATCGAGGCCTTGCCGTCCACGCCGGGCATTGTCTCGGCCGGTGACAGCGTGACGGTCACGCGGTTCGCGTCGGTGAAATGCCGGTTGGCGTGCTCGCGGATGTCCTCGGCCGTCAGCCGCTCATAGGTCCGGTAAACCTCGTTAATCGTCTCCGGCGTACGGTCGTATTGCACGAATTGCGCCAGGACGCTGCCGATGTCGCCGGCGTTGTCCAGCTGCGAGGCGAAGGAATAGCGCAGCCGGGACTTCGTCTCCTCCAGCTTCTGCTCGTCGACGAGCCGCGTCCGCGCATCGGCGAGCGCCGCGTTGATGGCCGCGACCACCTCTTCGGCCTTCGACTCGTCCGTCAGCCGCGCATAGAGCATCAGCAGGTTCGGGTCCTTCCGGTTCGGGAAGTACGACTGCAGCTGGTCAACGGTCTGGTCCTCGATGACGAGCTTGCGGTAGAGGTCCGACGACTCGGAAAACCAGATCGCCGACACCAGATCCATCGCCGGCATATCCTTCGCGGTGGGATCGAAGGCCGGGCCGCGGAAGGCCATGAAGAGCCACGGCTGCGTCGGCCCGTCCCACTGGATGTGCTCGTAGAGAGGCCCCTCGAGCGGCGGCTCGACCGGAACGTCGACGTCGAAGTCGGCCCGCTCCCAGCCGCCCCAGTGCTTCTTCACCAGCTCGAAGGTCCGCTCCGGGTCCACGTCGCCGACGACGATCACCGACGTCTTCTCGGGACGGTACCAGCGGTCGAAGAACGTCCGCGAGTATTCGAGCTGGTCGGGCATCGCGTCGATGTCCTCGACGAAGCCCATGGTCGTGTGCTGATAGGTGTGCGTGTCGAACGCGAGATCGCGGACGCGCTCGTAAGCCTTGGAGGTCGGGTTGGAGAAGTTCTTCAGGTACTCGCCCTTGACGGCCAGCGCCTCCGTGCGAAACGCGGCTTCTGAATATTGGAGATTCTGAAACCGGTCCGCCTCGAGCTCGATGATCTTCTCCAGATCGTCCTTCGTGAACGTCACGTGATAATTCGTGTAATCGTCGGTCGTGTAGGCGTTCTGGTCCGCGCCCGCGTTCTTCAGGATCTCCGCGTAGACGTCCGCCGGATACTTCTCCGTGCCGCGGAACATCATGTGCTCGAAGAAGTGCGCGAAGCCGGACTTGCCGGGCTCGACCTCGTTGCGCGACCCGGTCTGGACCGGGATCTGCAGCGTAACGAGGTCGGGATAGTCGGTTTTCACGACGATCACGCGCAATCCATTGTCCAGATCGCGCATGAGGTAAGGCATCTCGAATATGCGTGACATTTCCTCTCTCTCGTTCGCGGACTTCTCGTTCGCGGAGGTCGGCGGCGATGCCGGATCACAGGAAGCCATGGCCACGCAGAGCGCGAGCGCCGTCATCAGTTTTTGCATCCGGC
>CAZTAE010000491.1:0-1936 GCA_964611535.1 uncultured Woeseiaceae bacterium | reverse complement strand
CTGCCGACGACGGCGACATCGACCTGGAAGCGCTCAAACGTGCGGTCGGGCCGAACACGGCGGGCATCATGCTGACGAACCCTTCGACGCTCGGCGTGTTCGAGCGGCGGATCCGGGAAGTCGCCGCCATCGTGCACGAGGCGGGCGGGCTGCTCTATTACGACGGGGCCAATCTCAACGCGATCCTCGGCAAGGTGCGGCCGGGCGACATGGGCTTCGACGTCATTCACATGAACCTGCACAAGACCTTCTCGACGCCGCACGGCGGCGGCGGGCCCGGGTCGGGAGCGGTCGGCGTCGGGGAACGGCTGCTGCCCTTCCTGCCGATTCCGGTGGTCGGCAAGACCGGCAAGGGCAAGAAGCCGCGCTACCGCTGGCTGGCGGAGGACGACGTGCCGCAGAGCATCGGCCGGCTGTCGGGCTTCATGGGCAACGCCGGCGTGCTGTTGCGCGCCTATGTCTACATGCGCATGCTGGGGCGTGACGGCATGCGCCGCATCGCCGAATATGCGACGCTGAATGCCAACTACCTGATGGCGCGCCTCGCTAAGGCAGGCTTCCAGCTCGCCTACCCCGCTCGGCGGGCGAGCCACGAGTTCATCGTCACGCTCAGGCGGCAGGCGAAGACCAGCGGCGCGACCGCGCAGGATTTCGCCAAGGCCCTGCTCGATTACGGCTTTCACGCGCCCACGACCTACTTCCCGCTGCTGGTGCCCGAGTGCCTGCTGATCGAGCCGACCGAGACCGAAACCCGCGAAATGATGGACCGGTTCGCGGACGCACTGGTCGAGATCAACGAGGATGCCAAGAAGGACATCGAGCGGCTGAAAGGCGCACCGTACAGGACACCGCTCAGGCGCCTCGACGACGTGAAGGCCGCGCGCGACCTCGACCTGGCCTATGCAGTCCCGGCGCGGGCGAGCCGCGCAGCGGCGGAATAGGAGCGTTTCTCGGCGCCGTCGCCGCGAGTATCATAGGGTGCGCCGTAGTCCGTTCTGCAAGCCGTTGAAAACAAAGCGTCGTTTTGGCGGCCGGTATATGCCGCCGCCTCACCGGGAACCGCCCGGCGTTTTGCCAGTCCAGAGTACGACGTTACATCGCACCAGGAGACCCATGAGAACCAGAATCCGCCGGCTCGCTTTTCTGTTCCTCGCCGGCGCGTCGGTGGCCTTGGCCGACGGCACGGACGAAACCGCACAGGCACCCACGGTCCCCTCCGAGATACCGGAGCTGCCCAGCGACGAGCCGCGGCCGCCCGCGGATGCGACACCGCCAGCGCCGGTCCCGGACGAGGATCGCGCCGGGGAGCCCGTGCCCTTCGACGTACCGGTCGTCTACGAAGAGGAGCCCGTCTGGTCGGGAACCCTGGAGCGCATCGCGTCGGGCGTCGTCTCGATCCGCGTCGACAGCACCCGCGCGTTCGATACCGAGTGGAACTCGTCGAGCCAGGCCACCGGCTTCGTGGTCGATGCCGAGAAGGGTCTGATCCTGACCAACCGCCATGTCGTGACGCCCGGTCCGGTGATTGCCGAGGCCGTATTCCTGAACAACGAGGAAGTACCGCTGAAGGCGATCTACCGCGACCCGGTGCACGACTTCGGCTTCTTCAGCTACGACCCTGAAGACCTGCAGTACATCGAGCCGGCGGAGCTGCCTCTGGTCCCCGGTGCGGCAGGCATCGGCCGCGAGATTCGCGTCGTGGGCAATGACGCGGGCGAAAAGCTCTCCATCCTCTCCGGGACCATCGCGCGGCTGGACCGGACGGCGCCGGACTACGGTCGCGGCAAGTACAACGACTTCAACACCTTCTATTACCAGGCGGCCTCCGGGACGTCGGGCGGCTCCTCGGGCTCGCCCGTCGTGGACATCGAGGGCCAGGTGGTGGCGCTCAACGCCGGCGCCAACAACTCGGCGGCCAGCAGCTTCTTCCTGCCGC
>CAZTAE010000490.1:0-1938 GCA_964611535.1 uncultured Woeseiaceae bacterium | reverse complement strand
GGCTCAGGACCGGCATGGTCCACATCAACGGCGCGCCGCTCGACGCGATGGCGCCCTTCGGCGGCTACAAGCACTCCGGCAACGGGCGCGAGTGGGGCGCGCACGGCCTGGAGGAATTCCTCGAGGTGAAGTCGATCTACGGCTTCGAGCCGCGAAAGGCGAGCTGACAGCCGTCTCCGGACGCGGCCTCTCTTTGTTGAAACTCCCGGCGCCGGCTGCGGTCGCACCCTGCGCCACGGGGAAATCCGAGAATAACCAGACATGACCAGTTACTTTCGCTCGCTCGCCATCCTGGCGATCACCGCGCTCTCGCTCGCCGGATGCACCGAGACGTCCCGGCCCTCGGCTTCCGGCAAGGGCAACATCCGTGCCATGCACGCGGTCGTGACGGGCACGGAGGCGACCTTCCTCATCGAGGAGCGCGCGCTCGGGACGCTCGCCTACAAGCAGGTGTCGGATACGCAGCGGTTCGACGACCTGAGCTACGACTTCCACTTCGACGCGCGACTGCCGGGTGATTCCTCGGCGACGCGACTCGCCACGCAGTCGCTCGCGGTGGTGCCGGAGATGGACTACTTCTTCGTCCTCACCGGCTCGATGACGTCCCCCACGATCATCCTCTGGGAGTCGGAAGTGCGCCAGTGGGAAGGCAACGAAACCGTGTTCGAAGCCGCCGCCGGCCACCTTGCCGAGGGCACGGGAGCGGTCGACGTCTACCTGGTGGCCGAAGGCGGCCAGCCCGTCGCGGGCGAGGCGCGCGGCAGCCTGTCGTTCGGCGAGCGGCTGCCGGCGTTCGACGTCGAGGCAGGCGACTACGAAATGTTCATCACCGCCGCCGGCGACCCCTCGACCATCCTCTTCGACTCGGCCCCCCGCAGCTACACCGAAAGGACCAGCATACTGTTCACACTGCAGGACCCGGACCCGTCGATCACGAGCAGCCTCAGCGTGCGCCGCATCGATCAGGCCGGAAATTCCGCGGAGCTGCCGCAGACGGGCACGCGGCCGACCCGCCGCTTTTTCCACGCTGCGTTCGGCACCGGCAACGTCGACGTCTACGTGGGCGACGACTTCAGCGCTCCCATCGTCGCCGATCTCGGCTTCGCGGAACTGAGCCCCGAGGTCCCGGTGCCCGGCGGCTCCGGGGACTACACCTACACGGCAGCCGGCAACCCCGGCGCGATCCTGCTCGAGGACGAGGAGACGACCGTCGCCACCACCCGGAACACCGCCTTCTTGATGGGTGAGCCCGGCGACCTGCTGCTGGCCTCCTTCGTCGACGACCGGCGCCCGCGGAACGGCTTCGGACGACTCCGCGTCATCCAGGCCTCGACCGACTTCGACTCCGTCGACGTCTACCTGCTCGAGCCCGGCACGGACATCGCCGACGCCGGTGCCACCTTTCCGGGGCTCGGCAGCTCGTTCAGCACCGGCTACCGGCAGGCGAACCCCGGCGAGTTCGAAATGACCGTCACGGAAGCGGGCGAGAAGACCGTCGCCGCCGGACCCGTCACCATCGAGCTGCAGGACGGCGGCATCGTCGAGGCCGCCATCGTCGACACCGCCGACCCGAACGTCCTCGACATCGTCATCTACGACAACTGACCGGGGTCCGCACCGGCAACGCGAGCGATCCGCCACCGTTGCGGCCACCAGGAGCTTTATCCATGGCGCGGTTCTCTCGAATCCAGGAGCTTTGATCGGGGGGTGTTCCTTTCAGGATCGTGCGAAACAGGGATGTTTCGCCCCGGGGCCTGCAGACGGTTCCCCGATCGCCGCGGCCTGGGCCATTTTTTCGCAAGGCGAGGCGTGGCGAGCGCAGTGTAGTACCACTACATAAGCGAGCCACAACGAAGCATTGCGGAAAATGGCCCAGGCCCCGGAGGGTTGCGGCCCGAAATGCGCCAGGGCGGCGTTGCTCGTCACTCATTTGGTCCT
>CAZTAE010000489.1:0-1940 GCA_964611535.1 uncultured Woeseiaceae bacterium | reverse complement strand
TCATGGACATGGCGCCGCTCATCATCATCACGACGCCGATCTTCCTGCCGCTCGCGACCGAGCTCGGCATGGACCCGGTCCAGTTCGGCATCATGCTGATACTGAATCTCGGGATCGGCCTCGTGACGCCCCCGGTGGGCTCGGTGCTCTTCGTCGGCTGCGCGATCGGCAAGGTGTCCATCGAGCAGACGGTGCGCACGATGTGGCCTTTCTATCTCGCATTGCTGGTGGCGCTCGCGGCCGTCGCCTACGTGCCGGGGATGTCGCTCTGGCTGCCGGAACTGCTGACGCGCTGATAGAATTCATCAATGGACGAGGGCACGGAGACGGGCAGGGCGCAGACCGGGAGGGCGACAGGTCAGGCCGATGCCGATCGGCGCATTGCCGATATCCGGGTCATCGTCTGCTCGCCGGGACGGAACTTCGTGACCGTGAAGATCGAAACGGCGGGCGGGGTCACCGGCCTCGGCGATGCCACCCTGAACGGGCGGGAACTCGCGGTGGCGAGCTACCTGTCCGATCACCTCGTGCCGGCGCTCATCGGCCGGGACGCGGGCCGCATCGAGGACATCTGGCAGTTCGCCTATCGCGGCGCTTACTGGCGTCGCGGACCGGTGACGATGACCGCGATCGCGGCAATCGACACGGCGCTCTGGGACATCAAGGCGAAGATGGCCGGCATGCCGCTCTATCAGCTCCTGGGCGGGCGGAGCAGAAACGGCGTGCTCGTCTACGGCCACGCCAACGGCGCCGACATCGAGCAGACACTGGACGAGGTGCAACGCTACAGGGAGGCGGGCTACCGTGCCATCCGTGCGCAGTCGGGCGTCCCGGGGCTGGAGACGTCGTACGGTGTATCGAAGGACAGGATGTTCTACGAGCCGGCCGCCAGCGAGGTGCCCGAGGAGCAGGTCTGGGACACGCCCGCTTACCTGCGGCATGCGCCGCGTCTGTTCGAGAAGCTGCGCGAGAAGATCGGTTTCGAGACCCTGCTGCTGCACGACGGCCACCACCGGATGACGCCGCAGGAAGGAGCGCGGCTGGGCAAGTCCCTGGAACCGTACGACCTGTTCTGGCTGGAAGACGCGACGCCGGCGGAAAACCAGGAAGCCTTCCGCATGATCCGCCAGCACACCACGACGCCACTGGCGGTCGGTGAAGTTTTCAACGCCATCCATGACTGCAGTGAGCTCATCCAGAACCAGCTCATCGACTACATTCGCACGACCGTCGTGCACGCCGGCGGCATCACGCATTTGCGCCGCATCGCCGATTTCGCGGCGCTCTATCAGGTCCGCACGGGCAGCCATGGCGCGACTGATCTCTCCCCCGTGTGCATGGGCGCGGCGCTGCATTTCGATACCTGGGTCCCCAACTTCGGCATCCAGGAGTACATGCGCCACACCGACGCCACCGATGAGGTTTTCCCGCACGACTATTGGTTCGAGGACGGTTACCTCTACTGCGGGGAAAGCCCCGGGCATGGCGTTTCTATCGACGAAAAGCTGGCCGGCAAATACCCTTACGAGCCGAGACAACTGCCGGTTGCACGGCTGAAAGACGGCACCCTGTGGCATTGGTGATCCCCGGTCTCGCATTGCCGGTGGCGCTCGCGGCCGTCGCGTACGTGCCGGGGACATCGCTATGGCTGCCGGCGCTGCTGCCAGGATAATGGCTGCCGAGCGCCTGTCGTTACGCACGATGGCGGGGCTCGACGCCGGCCTGCGGCGGCCTCGATACGACCGCGAGAGCGCGCGTGTCGGCATCGTGCACCTCGGCGTCGGCGCGTTCATGCGCTCGCACGTGGCGGTGTACTGCGACGACGCCATGGAAGCGGAGGGCGGCGACTGGGCCATCGCCGGCGTCAGCCTGCGGCGCCCGGACGTGCGCGACCGGCTGAATCCGCAGGACGGGCTGTACGTGGTGGGCGAGTTCGACGC
>CAZTAE010000488.1:0-1948 GCA_964611535.1 uncultured Woeseiaceae bacterium | reverse complement strand
ACCGCCTTGCCGTCGACGCATTCGGTGTGCCGGTATTCGCCCGACAGGAGAAAGCCCTCCTCGGTGACCGAGCTTTGCTGCCACGGGCGGGCATCGCCCGGCGCCGTTCTCTGCAGCCACGTGCGGGCGCCGCTGCCGGAGTCGTGCCGCAATACCTTCTCCTCGGAGCCGGCGACGGGCGAGTTGTCGGCCAGCGGCTGCCAGGGGATGACGTCGCGGCTGGTGAAAAGCGGCGTCCGGATGGTCGCGCTGCGATCGGCCTCGTCCAGGAAGTAGAGCAACTCGGCCCCCGCCGCCGTGCTCATCGACAGGCCCAGGGACCCCGGCGGCAGGTAGGCGTAGTTGCCGGGATGGAGCGTCACGTTGCCGAGAACGAGCGTTCCCGAGAGCACGTAGATCTCGACGCTCATGCCGGGCGACGCCCCGGTGGTCCAGCGCCACTCGGCCGGCAGCGTCAGGAGCGCGCTGTAGCGGCCGCTTTCCGAGTCGCTCGAGAGCTTCTTCGCACTGAGCTGCGGCAGGCCGGCGAGGTAGGACTCGCGCAGCTCTCCGGATTGCAGAAACGCGGGGTACGGCACCTGCCGCGTCGCGCTCGCGCAGGCGGCCAGTACCAGTAGCGTGGCCGCGGCCGTGAGGGACGGGCGAATTCCGGTGCGCATCGTCACTCTTCTCCTCCTGCCCCTCGCGGCGGCGTTCATCGCCTGACCAGCCGCACGAAGCCCGCGATCAGGAAACCGAAGGCCAAAAGCCCCACGAGCTGTGCCAGGTCGTGCGGGCCCAGCCATTCGGGGCCGATGCCTGCGGGCTTTGCCCCCTGCACGAAAGCCACCGCCGCGATGCCGACGCCCAGCAGGCCTTCTCCGCCGACGAAGCCGCTGCCGAGCAGCACGCCCCGCTCGCGGTAGCTCGCCGCATCGGCGGGCGATGCCGCACGCCTTTCGAACAGGCCGCGCAACAGTCCGCCGACGAACAAGGGTGTCATAGTCGAAACCGGCAGATAAACACCCACGGCAAAAGGCAGGGAGGGGATGCGCGCCAGCTCGCACAGCAGCGCGAGGCCGATGCCGATCGCGACGAAGCCCCAGGGCAGCTGCTGATCGAGCACGCCGTCGATCACGAGCTTCATGAGCGTCGCCTGCGGCGCGGGCAGTTCCTGGCCCCCGAAGCCGAACGCCTCCGCCAGCAGCAGCACCGAAAGGCAGACGAAGGTGGCGGAGGTGAGAACGCCGATGAGCTCGCCCGTCTGTTGGCGGCGCGGCGTCGCGCCCAGCAGGAAGCCGGTCTTCAAGTCCTGCGAGGTGTCGCCCGCGATCGATGCCGCGATCGCGATGACGCAGCCTACGGTCAGCGCGGCCGCCTTGCCCGTCAGGTCGGTCCAGCCCATCACGAGGAAAATCCCGGCGGTGCCGAGCAGGGAGGCGATCGTCATACCGCTGGTGGGGTTGCTGGTCACGCCGACCAGCCCGACGATGCGCGAGGAGACCGTGACGAAGAAAAAGGCGAAGAAGACCACGCACACCGCCGCCACCAGCCGGAAACCGAAGCCGGCCACGGCGAAAATCTGCGGCACGACGGCGAGCGCCGCGATGATCACGAGCAGCGCGGCGCCGACGAACCTGAGCGGCAGGTCGTGATCCGTCCGCTCCGGGGGCGCCGCGATCGCCTCCCCCTCGGCGAGCCGCTCCCGCATCTCGTGCGTGCCGATGCGAAAGCTCTGAACCATCACCGGAATGCTGCGGATCAGCGTGGCGATGCCGGCCGTCGCCACGGCGCCCGCGCCGATGTAGCGCACGTAGCGGCTCCACAGCTCGCTCGGGCTCATGTCGCGGATGAGCGCGACCGTCTCGGGGAACACCGGCGCGGTGAACGCCTCGCCCCACCACGCGATCGACGGAATGATCACCACCCAGGCCAGCAGGCTGCCGCCGACCATCACGGCCGCGATGCG
>CAZTAE010000487.1:0-1951 GCA_964611535.1 uncultured Woeseiaceae bacterium | reverse complement strand
AAGACCAAGCCGACCCAGCACTCGGTCAAGGAACTGCGCTCCATCGGCATCCAGCCCGACATTCTGGTCTGTCGTTCCGAGCAGGAACTGCCGGACGAGCAGCGGCGCAAGATCGCCCTGTTCACCAACGTTCCGGAGAAGGCGGTGATATCGGCGACGGACGTCGATGATCTCTACAAGATTCCGGGCATGATGCACCGGGAGGGCCTCGACGAGATCGTCGTGTCGCAGCTCCGGCTCCAGGACCTGAGGCCCGCGGACCTCGGCGAATGGGAGGCCGTCGTGAACGCCAGGCAGAATCCCGACGGCGACGTCAACATCGCGATGGTCGGGAAGTACGTCGACTTGCGCGACTCGTACATTTCCCTCAGCGAGGCGCTGCTCCACGGCGGTATCCACTCGCGCACGCGCGTCAACATCCATTACGTGGAGTCGCGGGACATCGAACGCGAAGGCGTGGGCCTGCTGCGCGACATGGACGGAATCGTCGTCCCCGGGGGCTTCGGGGAACGCGGCATCGAGGGGAAGATCGCGGCGGCCCGCCATGCGCGTGAGAATGGCGTGCCTTACCTCGGCATCTGCCTCGGCATGCAGGTGGCGGTCATCGAGTTCGCCCGTCACGTTGCCGGGCTGGAGGGTGCCCAGAGCACGGAATTCCACCGGCAGACCCGCCACCCGGTGATCGCCCTGATCACGGAGTGGCAGACCGGTGCCGGCACCGTCGAGGAACGCAGCGAGGATTCCGATCTCGGTGGCACCATGCGGCTCGGCGCCCAGCGTGTGTTCCTGACCCCCGGTTCGATGGCGGCACTCATCTACGGGAAGACGGAGATCCAGGAGCGGCACCGGCACCGCTACGAGTTCAACAACAATTATCGCGCCCGCCTCGACGCCGCGGGAATGCGTTTCTCCGGTGTCTCGGTGGACGACCTGGTCGAAGTCATCGAGCTGCCCGACCATCCGTGGTTCGTCGCCAGCCAGTTCCACCCGGAGTTCACCTCCAATCCCCGCGACGGGCATCCGCTGTTCACCGATTTCATCCAGGCGTCGCGCCGGCGCCGGACCGGCACCCTGCCGCGGGCTGCCGAGGCATGAAGCTCGCCGGGTTCGAGGCAGGTAACGACAAGCCGTTTTTCCTGATCGCCGGAACCTGCGTCGTGGAGAGCGAGACCCTGGCGCTGGAAACGGCCGGGACGCTGAAGGAGATGACCGGCGCGCTCGGTATTCCCTTTATCTACAAGTCGTCCTTCGACAAGGCCAACCGCAGTTCCCGCGGCGGCTTCCGCGGGCCCGGCATGGAAGAGGGGCTGCGCATACTCGCCGCGGTCCGGGAGCAGACCGGTGTGCCCGTGCTGACCGACGTCCACGAGGATACGCCGATGGCGGAGGTCGCCAGTGTCGTCGACATCCTGCAGACGCCGGCGTTTCTGTGTCGCCAGACCAACTTCATCCTGAAGGCCGCGAGCCAGGGTAGACCCGTGAACATCAAGAAGGGCCAGTTCCTGTCGCCCTGGGAGATGGGCAACGTCGTGGACAAGGCGCGCTCCGCCGGCAACAACGAGATCCTCGTCTGCGAACGCGGCTTCTCCTTCGGTTACAACAACCTCGTGTCCGACATGCGCAGCCTGGCCGTCCTGCGCGGCACCGGCTGCCCCGTCGTCTTCGATGCCACGCACTCCGTGCAGCTGCCGGGCGGCCGGGGCACGTCGTCGGGCGGGCAGCGGGAGTTCGTGCCGGTGCTGGCCCGTGCCGCGACCGCCGCGGGCGTTGCAGGGCTCTTCATGGAAACGCACCCCGAGCCGGACCGGGCGCTCAGCGACGGCCCGAACGCCTGGCCGCTGGACCGGATGCGGGAGCTGCTCGAGATCCTGCGGGAGATCGACCGCGCGGTGAAGAGGCAACCGTTTCAGGAGACCGGGCTCATCGAGGGCCCGTGAAGGACAGGGCGAGG
>CAZTAE010000486.1:0-1951 GCA_964611535.1 uncultured Woeseiaceae bacterium | reverse complement strand
CGGCGCCTTCTTCTACATCAGGAGCGCCTACGACTTCTAGTTCCGGTGCCGGGGTGTGTCTCGCGCTTTTGACGCGCGACATCTCTATACACGTCGAGATTACTGGTCGATGACACGCTCGACCTCGTTGGAGAGGGAGCTTTCCACGCCATCCGCGCTCAGCGCCGTGGCTGCGAAATACCAGGTGCCCGGGCTCAGGTTCTCGATGACGGCGGTCGTTATACCGGCATCCTGGATGGCGAGCTTGCTGCTGTATTCGCGCGATGCGGTGCCGTAGTAGATGCGGTAGCCGCCGAGGTCCGTCAATGCCGATCCATCCTCGTTCTCGGTCGGCGCGGTCCAGCTCAGCGTCGCCGTCCCCTCGGTCGTATCGACGACGTCGACCGAAAACTCCCCGGTCGTGTCGGTCTCGGAACCGTCCGTGACGCTGATGCGTATGCTTTCGTATAGCCCGAGGTCAGCCGCCTGTGGCGTGCCGTGGAGCCGCCCGGAACCCGTATCGAACGTCGCCCAGGAGGGCCGGTTCGCGATGCTGAACTGCAGCGCGTCGCCGTCCGGATCGGACGCTGAAGGGGTGAAGTCGTAGGGCTCGGATACCATGGCTTCCGGGGCGGGAGTCCCGCTGATGACCGGGGGCGCATTGACCGCTGCGTCTCCCACCGTAATGCTGAAAGGCGACAAGGAGACGGTGTGAACGCCATCCGACACACTGACGACGATGTTGCTCGTGACGGTGCCGGCGTCCTCTTCGGCGGGGAAGCCCGAGAGAAAGCCCTTGGCGGTGTCGAAAGCCGCCCACGCGGGTTTGTTGCTGATCGAAAACTTCAGCGGATCGCCGTCCTTGTCACTCGCGGTGGCCTGGAAGGCGTAGTAGAGGTCGACCTCGGCAGAGGAAGAGGGTGTGCCCTCGATGCTCGGCGGGCGGTTGGGCTTCCCGCCCTTCTCCTTGTCGTCGTTGCCGGGCTTGGCCTCGCCGGGCTCGGCCCAGGGCGGAGCGGCGAAAGCCGCTGAATGAACGAGCGCCAGGGAGAGGAAGATGGCGATGAGGGCAGGTCCTTTCGCCGTCGAGTCGAGTATTCGCATGGCGTTGCAGCTCCACTTGTCACGCTCGGCCACGGCCGGTGTTCGCGGAGAGAACGCCTGTGAATGTGCAACGGCTACCATCGATCAAGATGCTGGCGCAATCTTGCGGCGGCCCCGCTGCCACGAGCGTTCGCTCAAGGCCGGTGGCTTTGCGTCCCCGCCTTTCGACGGGTTTGCCTTTGACTTCGGCGCAGCCGGTGGCTGCGCGATGGTCGATCAGTGATATCTGCAGCGATTGTGGACGGAACTCACAATCCCGTTCGTGACGACCGTCACGAATTTGGCCTCTATGGCTGTTTTCGAGCCTCCTGCTTTGTCTGCCCGGCCCTGAGGACGCCCTTTTCGCCCGCCGCGCCGGCGCCCTTTCCCGTACGCCCTGTCGCTTGCCGGCAGCCAGCGGCTGCGGCCGCTGCGGCTACAGAGTGCTTGACGTCAAGCAGCCTCGAAGCTGTAGGGTTCCGGCCAGGTGCGCAGCAGGGCTGGCGCCGTCGGTGGTGCTGCAGGCCCGCGCCGCGCCCTTTGTCGCCCGTTCGGCCTTGCTTTGGCACCGTTCCGCCCCATGTCGGTTCTGAAGAACCTCCAGAGGACAGGATTCACCCTTGAGTCACGATTCCGGCGCCGCCGCCGAGGCCGATCCAGAGAGAGACGACGCTGTCGCGCCCGTCGAGCGCGCCGCCGGCGCGCGCGGCGATTTCGCGGTGGTTCGGGACATGCTGCCGTTCCTCCGGCCCTACGTCGGCCGCATCACGATCGCGCTGCTTCTGATCGTCGCCGCGAAGCTCGCGAACCTCACGGTGCCGTTCATCCTGAAGCAGATCGTCGACCAGCTCAACGTCGAGCCGAGCCTCCTGGTGCTGCCGGTGGCGCT
>CAZTAE010000485.1:0-1954 GCA_964611535.1 uncultured Woeseiaceae bacterium | reverse complement strand
GGCGGCATCCGGGGGCTGCAGCCCGTCGGAATAGAAGAGTCTGCCCTCGGCGTCGATGACGATGCCTTCGTAGTCCGGCAGGGTCGCGATCAGCCGCAGGCCCTCGTCGACACCCATCACGAACACCGACGTGGACATCGCGTCGGTCATCACGGCATCCGGACCGACGATCGTGACGCTGTGCACGCCGTTGGCGGGCTCGCCCGTGGCCGGCTGGATGATGTGATGCCAGCGCTGGCCGTCTTCGTCGAAGTAGCGCTCGTAGTCGCCGGAGGTGGAAATCGCCTCGCTCTCCAGCGGAATGCGCACGACGACCTCGCCTTCCTTGCGCGGATCCCGCACACCGACTATCCACGGCTGGCCGCGCCGGTCTCCGACGAGCCTCGAATCGCCGCCGGCCGTAACGGCGGCATGCCTGACTCCCAGCTCTCTCAGGATTCTTGCGCCTCGCTCGACGGCATACCCTTTCGCGATCCCGCCGAGGTTGATCTGCATGCCCGGTCTCAGGAAGCGAATGCTGCGGTCGCCCTCATCGAGCTCGACCAGCCGATAGTCCACCGTCGGCAGCGATGTCCGGATCGTCTCGGCATCCGGACGCTCGCGCTGCCGAAAGTCGTAGTGCCGCCCGACACTCTCATAGGTGATGTCGAAGGCGCCGCGAGTCAGCACCGAGATATCCAGCGAGCGCACGATCAGCTCGTAGAGCTCGTCGCCCGCAACAACCGGCTGCCCGGCGGCCTCGCGATTGATCCGGGAGATGAGACTGTCGTCGATATAGGTGCTCATCAGGCGGTCGATGCGCTGCATCTCGAGGAAGACGGCCTCGATCGCCTCCGCCCCCTGCTCCTCCTCTTCATGCCAGAGCTGCACGCGGATCTCGGTGCCCATCATCGGCCGGACATCGGTGAACCACTCCGCCCGGGCGCCGGACGCCGGGCCGGCCGCCGACACAAGGGCCGCGGCTAGTGTTAGCACCGGACGGAAGGTATGCTTGCTTCCACGAATAATCCCCGGGGAGGTGGATTGTGACGTCATTTCTTATATTCCTCGCGATCATCGTCGCGCTTATCGCGTATGCGATCGGAATCTATAATAATCTCGTCAACCTGCGAAATCGCGTCAAAAATGCATTCGCCCAGATCGACGTGCAGCTGACCCGCCGTTACGATCTGATCCCGAACCTCGTGGAAGCCGTGAAGGGCTACATGAAACACGAGCGGGAGACGCTCGATTCCGTCATCCGCGCCCGAAACCAGGCGGTCTCGAATCTCGACGCCGCAAAGGCCGACCCGTCGAATGCCGAGGCGGTCAGACGGCTGGGCGAAGCCGAGGGCACTCTGTCCAGCGCGCTCGGCCGGCTCTTCGCGCTCTCCGAGGCCTACCCGGACCTGAAGGCCGACCGCAACATGATGCACTTCCAGGAAGAGCTCGCCAGCACGGAAAACAAGGTGGCATTCGCGCGGCAGGCCTTCAACGATTCGGTTCTCAGCTACAACAACGCCACGCAGAACTTTCCCAACAACGTCGTGGCCGGGATGTTCAGCTTCGAGCCCGCGAGCTTCCTCGACATCGAATCGGAGCGCAAGCGCGAAGTGCCGGAGGTGGCCTTCACCTGAGGCTTGCAGGTTCGGCGATGAACATTCGCGCAACGCAGCCGGACACGGAATGACAGTCGTGCCTGCGGGGCCGGGCAAGCTTCATCGATGAATTTCTTCGACGCGCAGGACCGGGCTCGTCGCAGTACGCGCTGGCTGATCCTCAGCTACGGGATCGCCGCGGTTCTCATCGTCGCCGGGGTGACATTTGTCGTCTGGGCCGCCCTCTACATGCTCGGCCAGCCACGAACGCCGCCCGATCCCTCCATCCTCATCGCCGCCGGCGTGCTGACCGCGCTGCTCATCGTCGGCGCCACGGTCTACAAGACAGCGTCGCTCTCCGCCGGCGGCAGCAAGGT
>CAZTAE010000484.1:0-1956 GCA_964611535.1 uncultured Woeseiaceae bacterium | reverse complement strand
CCGGTCGCGGACCCGACGTCGAGGATGCGGCGCACGTCCACCGTCATCGGCGCCATGCGCTCCAGCATGCCGCGCTCGGTGTGACGGTGCACGAAATCCGCGCCATCGAAACTCGCGGCGGCGCGGTCGAAGCGGCGGCGCAGGGCAGCGGCACAGAGCGCCCCTGGTTTGTCGGACTCGGGTTTTGCCATAGTTGAAAAGAGGCCGGATGTCGCTGCTGCAGAGGCCGTCCCGCCGCAGCGGTCCAATCCGCCGCGCCCCGATCCGGAGGCCTCAATGTCCGCGAAACGACGGCATTGCGTTGCGGTAGTTTACCGGGATCGGCGCTAACGTCCCCGGATGGCGAAAAGGCAACCGCGACTCCACGGCTGCGTCGATACCCTTGCTCGCTGGCTCTTCCCGGACCGCTGCGTTCTCTGCGGCGATGACGCGGCTATCGGCCGCTTCTGCGTGAGCTGTCGCCTCGACCTGCCGCGACCGGGACGGTCCTGCAGCCGTTGCGCCGAACCGCTTGCGGCACGTCGGCCCGGCGCGGCCGTTTGCGGACGATGCCTGCAGCGGCCGCCGCCCTTCGCCATCGCCCGCGCGCCGCTCCGCTACGACTTCCCGGTCGACAGCGCGTTGAAGGCTCTGAAGTTCCGGCACCAGCTCCATTATGCGCCGGCGTTCGCCGAGCTGCTGGCCGGCGAATTGCTGCTGCACTTCCAGGACGCCGATGCGCTCGCCCCGGTCCCGCTGCATCCGCTCAGGCACGCGCTTCGCGGCTTCAACCAGGCGGTGGAGCTCTGCCGGCCGCTCGCCCGCATGAGCGGCCTGCCGATCGCCGCCAACCTGCGCCGCGTCCGCCGGACCGAGCCGCAGAGCGGCCTCTCCGGCGAGGCCCGGCGGCGGAACCTGAAGAACGCCTTCGCCGTACGCGGCCCGCTCCGCTGCCGAAGGCCGCTCATCGTCGATGACGTGATGACCACCGGCGAAACCTGCCGCCAGCTCGCCGCAACGCTCCTGGCCGCCGGCGCCGACTCCGTCCGCGTTCTGACCGTCGCCCGCGCCTCCTCGCGCCGAATGACTCAGCCAGCGACAGGGTTGAACGTGTAGTCGAGCATGATGCCGATGAAGATGGCCATGCCGATGTAGTGGTTGTGCAGGAAGGCCTTGAAGCAGCCTTCCGGTTTGCGATCTCGCGCGAGCCACTGGTGGTAGGCCATCAGCACGGCCGCGGCGCCCACCGATGCGTAGTACCAGGCGCCCAGCTCCGCCATGTCACCGATCAGGATCAGCGAAAGCAGCATGAGGATCTGCAGGCCCGCGATGACGAAGAGGTCGGCTTCGCCGAACAGGATCGCCGTGGATTTGACGCCGACCTTCAGGTCGTCCTTGCGGTCGACCATGGCGTAGAAGGTGTCGTAGATGACCGCCCAGATCAGCGCGGTGCCGAAGACGAGCCAGGCGAGCTGTTCCGTCTGTCCCGTCTGCGCGGCGAAGGCCATGGGCACGGCCCACCCGAACGCGGCGCCGAGGACGAGTTGCGGAATCGAAAGGAAGCGCTTGATGAAGGGATAGATGATGGTCAGCCCGGCGGCGATCACGGCGAGTACCTGCGCGGGGCGGTTCAGCATCGCCGCGAGGCCGACGGCGATGAGCGACAGCGCGACGAACAGCGTGAGCGCCTCCATCGGAAGCACGGCACCGGTGGCGAGCGGGCGCTTGCGGGTGCGGTCGACGTAGGGATCGATGTTGCGGTCGACGAAGTCGTTCAGCACGCAGCCGGCCGAGCGCATCACGATGACGCCGAAGAAGAACACGAGGAAGACGCCCCCGTCCGGGTGGCCTTCGCCTGCGAGCCACAGCGCCCAGAGCGTCGGCCACATGAGGAGCAAGATGCCGATCGGCCGATCGAGGCGCATCAGCTGGGCGTAGTTCCTGAGCTGCGTGACCACGCCCGGTGCCGGTCGCGCC
>CAZTAE010000483.1:0-1961 GCA_964611535.1 uncultured Woeseiaceae bacterium | reverse complement strand
CGGCCGAGGTGGAAGTGGGCGACGCGCCGGGATACGCGTGCGGCCTGCTGCATCGAGTGCGTGACGATGACGATGGAGTAGTTCTCGGCCAGCTCGTCGATGAGGTCCTCGATGCGCGCCGTCGCAATCGGGTCGAGCGCCGAGCACGGTTCGTCCATCAGTATCACCTCGGGGTCGACGGCTATGGTCCGTGCGATGCAGAGGCGCTGCTGCTGACCGCCCGATAATCCGGTGCCCGGCTCGTCCAGGCGGCCGCGCACCTCCTTCAGCAGGCCGGCGCGCTCGAGGCTCTGGTGCACGATGTCGTCGAGCTCGGCGCGGTTCGCGACGAGGCCGTGGATGCGCGGGCCGTAGGCGACGTTGTCGTAGATGCTCTTGGGGAACGGATTCGGCTTCTGGAAGACCATGCCGACCCGCGCGCGCAGGACGACCGGGTCGAGCTCGCGGCTGTAGATATCCTGCCCGTCGAGCAGGATGCGGCCGGTCACGCGGGCCGACTCTATCGTGTCGTTCATGCGGTTCAGGCAGCGCAGGAAGGTCGACTTGCCGCAGCCGGACGGGCCGATCAGTGCGACGACGTCGTTCCTGCCGAACTCGAGCGTGACGTCACGGATGGCGTGCAGGGCGCCGTAGTAGACGTTCACGTTCTCGGCGACGATGGCAGGATCCGCGCACCGCGGGCTCCCGAACGTCGATTCGCCATCCGGCTCCCGGTCAGCTTCCGCAGGGGGCGCCGCCGGCGCCGGTCGCAGCGCGGAATCCTCGTCGGCAGACGCAATCGGGGAAGTTCCAGGCACTGCCGTATCAAATTGCTTCGCTTCGGACATTCGGGGCATTGTCATACAGTCGCTCGCCGGCTACCAGCGGCGCTCCAGCTTGCGCCGCATGAGGACGGCCGCGAGATTCATGAGCAGCAGAAAGCCGAGCAGCACGAGGATGGCGGCGGCGGTCTTCTCCGCGAACGCGCGCTCGGGGCTGTCCGACCAGAGGAAGATCTGCACCGGCAGCGCCGTCGCCGGCTCGGTGAAGCCGCCCGGCACGTCGACGATGAAGGCGACCATCCCGATCATGAGCAGGGGCGCCGTCTCGCCGAGCGCGCGGCTCATGCCGATGATGGCGCCGGTGAGCATCCCCGGCAGGGCGAGCGGCAGCACGTGATGCGCGACCACCTGCAGGCGCGAGGCGCCGACGGCCAGGGCGGCGTCGCGGATCGACGGCGGCACGGCGCGAATCGCCGCCCGCGACGCGATGATGATGACCGGCAGCGTGAGCAGGGACAGCGCGAGGCCGCCGACCAGCGGCGAGGAGCGCGGCATGCCCAGCCAGTTGATGAAGACGGCCAGGGCCAGCAGTCCGAAGACGATGGAAGGCACGGCCGCGAGGTTGTTGATGTTCACCTCGACCAGGTCGGTCCAGCGGTTTCTGGGCGCGAACTCCTCCAGGTAGACCGCGGCCGCCGCCCCCACGGGGAAGGAGACGGCGATCGTCACCGTGAGCATGAGGAAGGAACCCGCGAGGGCGCCGCGGATGCCGGCAACTTCCGGGTCGCGCGAGTCGCCGTTCGTGAACAGCGAGGTATTGAAACGCGTATGCAGCAGCCGCCGTTCCGCGAGCGTGTCCACCCAGCCGATCTGGCGGTCCGTCAACGGACGCTCCGCCTCGGGCAGGCGGCGGTCGATGTTGCCCTTGATCAGCATGTCCACGTCCGCGGATGCGGGCACGGTGATGCGCTGCCGGCTGCCGACGAGGCCCGGGTCTTCCGCCACGGCCTCCTGCAGCCGATAGCTCGCCCCCGTGCTGACGAGGCGGCCAAGCTGCCGGCGCGCCTGCCTGTCCGTGACTTGCGGAAACTCGGCCATGAGCGCGTCCCTGACGATGGCGCCGTAGTCGGCGTAGGCGAGGTCGAGCTCGCCGTAGGGAGCCAGTATCTCCTCGGAGTAGACGACTTCGAGCTCGATCAC
>CAZTAE010000482.1:0-1964 GCA_964611535.1 uncultured Woeseiaceae bacterium | reverse complement strand
CTCATCGCCTTTCCTGATCTTTCTCATCTGCTACTTCCTCGTCGGGCCCTAGAGCACCTCGGGCGCCAGCGAGATGATCTTCATGAACTGGTTGGTCCGCAGCTCTCGCGTAACCGGCCCGAAAATGCGTGTACCGATCGGCTCGAGCCTTGCGTTCAGCAACACCGCCGCGTTGCCGTCGAACCGGATCAGCGACCCGTCGTTGCGGCGAACTCCCTTGCGTGTCCTCACGACCACTGCGTTGTACACCTCACCCTTCTTGACCTTGCCCCGCGGTATCGCATCCTTGACGCTCACCTTGATGACGTCTCCGACGCCGGCATAGCGGCGCTTCGATCCGCCGAGCACCTTGATGCACTGTATGCGCCTCGCTCCCGAGTTATCGGCCGCGTCAAGAACTGTCTGCATCTGAATCATGATTGCATCCCGTCAATCGGACTTCTCTGTTGCCGTCACTCTTCGGCGGCGCGCTCCACGACGTTCACCACCTGCCAGGCCTTGTGCTTCGAGTAAGGACGGCATTCGCGAATCGCCACGCGATCGCCGGTCTTGCAATCGTTGCTTTCATCGTGCGCCAGCACCTTGCTGGTACGGCGTATGTACTTCCCGTAGACCGGGTGCCGGATCAGGCGCTCGATGGCGACGGCGACCGTCTTGTCCATCCCGTCGCTGACTACGCGGCCGACAACCGTGCGTTGCGTCTTCCTGCCCTCGGGGGCTGCCACTTCCTCGTTCATTTGGCCTCTTCCTGCGCCTCGAGTTCGCGCATCACTGTCTTGACGCGCGCAATGTCCTTCCGTACCCGCCCGTGCTCGTGCGGGCGCGACAACTGGCCCGTCGCCTGCTGCATGCGCAGGTTGAACTGCTCGCGGCGGAGCTTGAGCAACTCCTTGCCGAGGTCCTCCCGCGACATCGATCTCAGTTCACCGGCTTCCATCACATTACCTGCCTGCTGACAAAGGCCGTCGGAAACGGCAGTTTGGCGGCGGCCAGGCGGAAAGCCTCACGCGCCACGTCCTCCGGCACGCCTTCCATCTCGTACAGCACCCGGCCCGGCTGAATCAGGCAGACCCAGTACTCCACGTTGCCCTTGCCCTTGCCCTGGCGAACTTCCAGCGGCTTTTTCGTCACCGGCTTGTCCGGGAAAACGCGTATCCAGATCTTGCCGCCGCGCTTGATGTGGCGCGTCATCGCGCGCCGCGCTGCCTCGATCTGCCGCGCCGTCAGGCGGCCGCGGTCGAGCGCCTTCAGGCCGTACTCCCCGAAGGACACGTCGCTGCCGCGATGCGCCAGGCCGCGATTCCGCGACTTCATCTGCTTGCGAAATTTCGTTCGCTTTGGCTGTAACATTGACCCTTACCTGAGCTTCAAGCCTGCGCCTGGCGCGCCGCCGCGGCGCCCGCGGCCTCCGCCTGGTCGGACGCCGCCGTTTCGGGCTTGTCGAAGATCTCGCCCTTGAATATCCACACCTTCACGCCGATGACCCCGTAGGTCGTCCGTGCCTCGGCGAAGCCGTAGTCGATATCGGCCCGCAGCGTGTGCAGCGGGACCCGGCCCTCGCGGTACCACTCCGACCGCGCGATCTCGGCTCCGTTCAGCCGGCCGCCGACCTTTACCTTGACGCCCTCGGCGCCCACACGCATGGTGTTGGTGACGGCGCGCTTCATCGCCCGCCGAAACATCACGCGGCGCTCGAGCTGCTGCGCAATGCCCTCCGCAACCAGCTGTGCATCCAGTTCCGGCTTCCGCACCTCGCTGATGTTGATGCGCACGTCGTGGAGGTTCATTCCCATCATCCTGGCGACCTCCGTGCGCAGCTTCTCGATATCCTCGCCTTTCTTGCCGATGACGATGCCGGGGCGGGCCGTGAAGATGGTGATGTTCGCCTTCTTGGCCGGACGCTCGATGTGTATGCGGCTGACGGAAGCATCCTTGAGCTTCTGCTTGATGAGTCTCCTCAGCTC
>CAZTAE010000481.1:0-1965 GCA_964611535.1 uncultured Woeseiaceae bacterium | reverse complement strand
GGAACGACCAGAAGGGACGCAACAGCGAATTGACCGCCGCATACCACGCCTGGTGAGCCGCGACGTGAGTAAACTGGTAGGGTCCTGCGACATCGCCGCACACGGAAATGCTCGGAAAATTCGTGCGGAGGAATGGGTTTGCATCGACACCGCCCTTATCCGTGAGGGCCACGCCCAGCTCCGGAAGCCCCGCGGACTCCAGGTTCGGACGTCGGCCGAGCGCCAGCAGGAGGCGGTCGAACTCGAACTGCAACTCCTCCCCTTCGCGCTCGCACACCAGAGTGCCAGCAGGCCCTCGCCCCTCGCAACGGAGCGCCTTGCACGAGGTCTCGACACGGACACCGTCGCCTGCGCGCATGGCCTCCTCGACTTGGGCGGCCGCGTCGGCGTCTTCCCGCCCGAGAAGCTGCGGCGCCATCTCGACGATGGTCACCTGACTGCCGATGCGCGCGAACGCCTGCGCCAGCTCGCAGCCGATCGGGCCGCCGCCAAGCACGAGCAGACGCTCCGGTTGGTCCTCGATCGACCACAGGCTGTCCGACGTCAGGTAGTCGATGGCATCGAGGCCTGAAATCGGCGGAACTACCGGCTCCGATCCCGTCGCGACGACGATCGCACGAGCACTCAGCCGCCGGCCTTCGACTTCCACCTCCCAGGGGGTCACCACCCGCGCCTCCCCCGGAATGCAGTCGACCCCGAGCTTGCGGTAGCGTTCGGCCGAATCATGCGGTTCGATCGTTGCGATCGCCTCCCGCACACGCGCCATGAGGTCCGCGAACGAGAAATCCGCCTCCAGACGGCGGATGCCGAAGCGGCCGCTGTCTCGGGCCTCCGCCAACAGCCGAGCACTGCGAATTAGCGTCTTGCTCGGCACGCAGCCGGTGTTGAGGCACTCGCCTCCCATCCGGTCGCGCTCGATCAGAGCCACCCTGGCACGAACGGCGGCAGCTATGTACGCCGTGACCAGCCCGGCGGATCCGCCGCCAATGACGAGCAGGTTGTAATCGAAGCGATCGGGCCGCGGAAACTTCATACGCACCTGCCGGGTTCTGATCCACTTGATCGCAGATCGCGTCAGCAGCGGCAGCAACGCGAGCAGCAGGAATGCTGCCAGCAATGACGGAGACAGTATATCGCCGGCAGAGGACACCTGCCCCACTTGCACGCCGGCGTTCACGTAAACCACCGTTGCCGGCAACATGCCGAGCTGACTCACCCAATAGAAAGTCCAGGTGCGCAACGGGGTCAACGCCGCGGCCAGGTTGATCACGAAGAACGGGAATACGGGCACCAGCCGCAGGCTCAGGAGATAGAAAGGACCGTCGAGTTCTATGCCCCTGTTGAGCCGCTCGAGCCGGTCCCCGAAACGGCGCTGCACGGCATCACGAAAGAGAAATCGGGCCGCGAGAAAAGCCAGGGTCGCCCCGATGCTGCTCGCGAACGAGACGATCACCGTGCCTTTCACCAAGCCGAAGATCGCACCGCCTGCGATGGTGAACACCAATGCGCCGGGCAGGGACAGGCCAGCCATCGCAACGTACGCGGCAAAGAAAACACCTGCGCTCAGGTAGGGGTGCGCCTGCGCCAGGGCCGCCAGGGCATCGCGCTGCGACTTGAGCTCCGCCAGCGAGACCTGCTCGTCCAGATCGAGAGCGAAAAACAGCGCTATTGCGGTCACAACAGCGATCAGCAGCAGGATTCGAGCGAGGTTTGACTTCAAGGCAGGACTTCTCCGGCAGATGAGGCGTCGGGCGGGCTTGTGGGCAGGAGACCCGCGAACCGACGAAATTATTTCAGAAATCCAGCGTTTTCAGCGAAATGCAACTATGGCTCCCACGGCACGCTGTATCGCCGTCAGGACGCAGAGCCCGGCTAAGAGCCAGGCCAGAAGCGCGAACCATCCGGGAACAGCCGCCATGGCGAGGAAGAACAGGATCGTCTCGCTGCCTTCGACCAGCCCGTTGG
>CAZTAE010000480.1:0-1969 GCA_964611535.1 uncultured Woeseiaceae bacterium | reverse complement strand
TGATGATGCCGAGCATGATGTCGTCCGAGACCAGCTGCCCGGCCTCCATGATCGACTTCGCCTGCAGCCCGAAGCGCGTGCCGGACGCGACGGCGGCACGCAGCATGTCGCCCGTCGAAATCTGCGGGATGCCCCGGTCCTGCATGAGTTTTTTCGCCTGGGTGCCCTTTCCCGAGCCGGGCGCCCCGAGCAGGATTATGCGCATTGACTGTGTTACCTCGACGGAACAGGAGTCGGCCAGGAGCCTGACCGGCGGCCTACGCTACCGGCATTCGGGAATCAGGTCAAACGCGCGCCCGGCTCCACAATGATCCCGAATCCGGTTTCCGCTATTCTTCACTCCGCGGGACTTCCTGCCCGGCTTCCGCAGAAACAACAGCTCCCAGGGAAGAGATCATGAACCTATCTCATCATTGTCCGTGGCCGCGTTGCGGTCCCAGATGTCGCGAAGCAAGGCGCGAGGAGCGAAGTTTGGTTATTCCAAATGAGCGACGAGCAACGCGGCATCGCGGCATCTGGGACCGCAACCCGTTGGGACGGCCGCCATTTTTCCGCAACTCCGCGTTGCCGCTCGCTTATGTAGAATGACTACACTGCGCTCGCGGCGCCTTGATTTGCGAAAAAATGGCAGCCGTCGCGGTCACGGACAATGATGAGATAGGTTCATGGCAAAGATGAATGCATTCTACGCGCAGTCCGGCGGTGTCACGGCCGTCATCAACGCCAGCGCCTGCGCCGTCATCGAAACGGCGCGCAAGAACAAAGGCCGCATCGGCAACGTCTATGCCGGCCGCAGCGGCATCATAGGCGCGCTGACCGAGGACCTGATCGACACCGGCAAGGAGTCGGCGCGCAGCATCGCCGCCTTGCGGCATACGCCCGGTGGGGCTTTCGGGTCGGCCCGCTACAAGCTGAAGGGCATCGAGGAGAACCGCGCGCAGTACGAGCGTCTCGTGGAGGTCTTCAAGGCTCACGACATCGGCTATTTCTTCTACAACGGCGGCAACGACTCCATGGACACGGCGCACAAGGTGTCGCAGATCAGCAAGCGCCTGGGCTTTCCCGTTCAGTGTCTCGGCATACCCAAGACGGTCGACAACGACCTGCCGGTGACGGACAACTGCCCGGGCTTCGGATCGGTCGCCAAGTACGTCGCGGTATCGACCCGCGAGGCCGCCCTCGACGTGCTGTCCATGTCGGAGACCTCCACGAAGGTCTTTGTGCTCGAGGTCATGGGACGGCACGCGGGGTGGATCGCCGCCGCCGGCGGGCTTGCCGGCGAGCAGCCGGAGGAGGCGCCGCACATCATCCTCTTCCCCGAAATCCCGTTCGACAGGCCGGCCTTCCTTCGACGCGTGCGGGAATGCGTGGAGCGCTACACCTACTGCGTCATCGTCGTGAGCGAGGGCGCCCAGACCGCCGACGGCAAATTCCTGGCGGAGGCGGGCAGCCGCGACGCCTTCGGGCACGCTCAGCTCGGCGGCGTGGCGCCCGTGATCGCGAACATGGTGCGCGAGGAACTCGGCTTCAAGTATCACTACGCCGTGGCCGACTATCTGCAACGTTCGGCCCGGCACATCGCATCACGCGTCGACGTCGAGCAGGCATACGCCGTCGGCAGTGCCGCGGTGAAGATGGCGCTGGCCGGAAAGAGTGCCGTGATGCCGGTAATAAAGCGTGTATCCGACAGCCCGTACCGCTGGCGGATCGACGAGGCGCCGCTGTCCCGCGTCGCCAACAAGGAAAAAAAGCTGCCGCGCCGTTACATCACGGCGGACGGGTTCGGCATCACCGCCGCAGGCCGCCGTTATCTGGCGCCGCTCATCCGGGGGGAGGATTATCCCCCGTACAACAAAGGGTTGCCGAGCTACGTCACGCTGCGGAACGTCCCCGTGCCGCGCAAGCTGAAGAAAGATTTTGTGGTATGATGCGCGCCCTGCTGCCCGGGGAGACTGTGCTCAGACTCCAG
>CAZTAE010000479.1:0-1971 GCA_964611535.1 uncultured Woeseiaceae bacterium | reverse complement strand
CATTCCGGCATGTGGTGCGTCGAGGGTGTCTGGGGCGGCAGCATCGACGTGCAGCAATACGAACTGGTGCAGGCAGAGGAAGACGCCTTCCGCTTCGAGCCGCGGAACTCCTACGAGGCGGGCGTGGGCAGCGCGGGCTGCCTGATCCCGCCGTTCGAGTACCACAGCATCAGCAACCCGTCGGACCGGGGCATTTCCATTTCCCTGCACATTTACGGCGGCGAGATGCAGTGCTGCAACGTGTTCGAACGGCAAAGCGACGGCAGCTACCGCCGGCGGCAGCGGCCGCTCGGCTACGACAACTGAATCTTTCCGGCCGCTGGCCTCGTTGCCCGCGCAGGCGTCCGCGGCGCCACGCGCCGCGGCCTTCAGTCCTCCGTGTCGGCTCCGGGCTCCGTCTGCTCGACCTTTGCGCGCAGGCGGCCGCGGTGCAGGCGGGCAGCGATGACTCTACCGGCCGCCACCTGGCCGGCGTCGGTGACCACGCGCCCGCTCGCGGCATCGGTAACGATCGCGTAGCCTCGCTCCAGCGTCGCCAGCGGACTGACGGCGTTGAGGGCGCGTTCGGCGATGCCGAGGCGGCCGCGCCGCCGCTCTACGGCTGACAGGCCTGCACGTTTGAGGCGGCCTTCGAGCTCCCGAAGCCGGTTCGTCTGCTGGTGCACGCGAGCCAGCGGCGCGCACGCCTGCAAGCGCGCGGCAAGCCGGTCCAGTGCCCGCCCGCGGCGCGTGAAGTCGTGGCGCATGGCTCCGGCCATCGCGCGCGTCAGCTCGGTGAGCCGCGCCGCTTGCTGAGCCAGCCTTGTTACCGGGCTGCACTGGTTCAGGCGGCGGGAGAGCCAGTCGAGCGCCTGGAAATCGTTCTCGAGGTGGCGGCGCATCTGCGCCGCGAGCCGGGCTGCCAGGGCAGCAAAGTTGCGCTGCCATTCCGACTGGTCGGGCACCACCAGCTCCGCCGCGCCGGAGGGCGTCGGGGCCCGCACGTCGGCGACGAAATCGGCGATGGTCACGTCGATCTCGTGGCCGACGCCGCAGACGACCGGAATGTCGCAGTCGAAGATGCCGCGCGCCAGGGCCTCCTCGTTGAACGCCCACAGGTCCTCCAGCGATCCGCCGCCGCGCGCGAGGATGAGGACGTCGCACTCGCGGCGCCGGCAGGCGGTCGCCAGCGCTTCCAGAATCCCGGGAACCGCCGCGGCGCCCTGCACCGGGGACGGGTAGATGACGACGGGAATGGCGGGAAAGCGCCGCCCGAGCACCGTCAGCACGTCGCGTATGGCGGCACCGCTCGGCGAGGTCACGATCCCGATGCGCCGCGGCAGGGCGGGCAGCTTCCGCTTTCGTTCCGCATCGAAAAGACCGGCCGCAGCCAGCTGCTTCTTCAGCACCTCGAAGCGGCGCCGCAGCTCCCCTTCGCCGGCGGGCTCGACCTGTTCGACGATCAGCTGGTAGTCGCCCCGTGTCTCGTACAGGCTGACGCGTCCGTAGACGAGCATGCGGTCGCCGTCGGCGATGCGGAGCGTCGGCCCGCGCTGGCGCTGGCGGAACCAGGCACAGCGGACCTGGGCGGACTGGTCCTTGAGGGTGAAGTACAGGTGCCCGGAGGCGGGGCGCGCCAGGTTCGAGATCTCGCCGTCCACCCACAGCCGGCCGACGCCGCGCTCCAGCAGCGTCCTGACCTGCCGGTTGAGCTCGGAGACGGATATCGCGCTCGCGGCGGGAGATTCTCGCAACAGGTCGTTCACGCGGCCAGTATAAGGCGGCGGGGGCCGCCGTTGCGACGATCGGCGGGAGCCCGGCCGCGACGTCCCGGCGCCGCGGTCCGGTGCGGCAAGGCGATTTCCGTGTTTACCCGCCCTTCCGTGCCGCGTAAAATTGCTCGTTTAACCCGGTCACACGAGAGCGGCGCATCCGTCTCGCGCCCGGCCGGCCATCTTTTTCGCCGCACGCTGCTCAGGGAGCCGCCCAACC
>CAZTAE010000478.1:0-1971 GCA_964611535.1 uncultured Woeseiaceae bacterium | reverse complement strand
TCCGAAAGACCGATCGCGGCATCGCGTTCGAGATATCCGCCGATTCCATCCGATACAATTTCAACGACTCTGATTTCCGATTCCGTAATGGCGATGATCCGCCCGTCGTTCTGGCCCACGTAGTTGCCGGGCAGAACGCGATGGACCAGCCCGTCCCGCGTCTGCAGCAGGCCGTAGGTCTGGTTGCTGAGCTCCAGCGTGCCCACCATATCCAGCGCGTCGAGCGGAAACTGCTCAAGGAACTCCCGGCTGCGGTCGGGATCCGGGCGCGTCCCGTCCCCGGGTCCACCCGCCGACTGCGGTGCATCGGGCACGAACGGCGAGCGAACGCCCTCGCGGTCCGCCACGTAGGTGAAGACCTCGTAAGGCTTGATTTCCGGCAACGGCTCTATGACGCCTCCCGGGCGCGCCTTGACCTCGTTGACGTACTGATCGAGCTCGTCCATGTCGGACGAGCAGGCGGAGAGGGCCAGGCAGCCGGCGAGCGCCGGCAGCACGAATTTCATGGCGGAAGCCTTCATTGTTATTGTGCTCCCTCTTCGATGTAGCGATACGTCTTCGCCGTGACCTCGATGGACAACTGGTCGAAAACCTCGGCGTTGTCGCGTGAGACGTTGATGTCGTGCAGCGTCACGATGCGCGGCAGGGCGGCTATGCCGCTGACGAAATTGGCGATGTCGTGGTAACTGCCGGAGAGGTGTATGAGTATCGGCTTCTCCGCGTAGAAGTCCTTCGGCACCTCCGGCTGTGGCTGGAAGAGCTTCTCCTGCAAACCCGCGGCGAGGCCGGTCTGGGAGATGTCGACGATGAGGCTCGGAATCTCGGTCTCCGCGGGCAGCTGCCGCAGCATCGTGCCGAACGATTGCTCCATCTGGTCGAGCTGCTTTCTGTACTCGTCGTAATTGGCCGCTTTCCTTTGCTTGTTCTCGAAGGCCACGCGCAGGTTCTGTTCCTCCTGCCTCGCCTGTTCGAGCTGCGGGGCCTTGTCCTTGACGATCGTCAACCATACGCCGATCCCCACGACGCCGACGAAGACCAGTGCGATCACCGCAGCGCGGAAGGCGAACGGCCAGCGACCGATGTCGTTGACGTCGAGGCTCTTGAGCTCCTCAACCAGGTTCATACCGTTTCCTCCGCCTCTTCGTCATTCTGCCGTACCTGTTGCAGCGTCACGATGAACGTCGCCTGCCGCGACGGGCCGTCCCTGGTCGTCTCGACCTTGACGACGTTGGGATCCGTCATCCACTCGGACCGATCCATCTGCCGCATCAGCGCGGACACGCGGGTGCTCGACTGCGCCACGCCGGTTATCTCGACGAGGTTCCCGTTCTGCTTGATGCTGGTCAGGTAGACGCCCTCCGGAGTCCGCCGTGTAATCTCGTCGAACAGGTGGACGATCTCGGGCCGGCTGCGCTGCAGTTGCTCGATGATCTCCATCCGCGCAAGAAGACGCGCCTTCTGGGCCTCCAGGCCGTCGATCTCGGCAATGCTCTTGTCGAGCTCGGCGATCTCGGCCTGCAACCGCGCATTGCGCTGCTTCTGTCCGTCAATCCGCTGCGAGTAGACGAACATCGTCAGGGCGACGGCGACGATCGCGGCAACGAAAGCCCCGCCGGTAGCGATGAGAAAATCGCGTTGACGCTTCTTACGCTCTTCCTCGCGCCAGGGGAGGAGATTGATGCGTGGCATGTCAGTCGAAGCTCCTGAGTGCAAGTCCGCAGGCGGTCAGGAGGGCGGTCGAGTCCTTGTGCACGCCCTGCGACTTCGCCTTGGAGGATATTTTCATCTGGCCCAGCGGGTCCCCCACTTCCGTCGGGATGCCGACACGGCTCGATATGACGTCCGCGATGCCGGGAATGTTGGCGCAGCCGCCGCACACCAGAATCATGTCCGGTTGTTCGCGGCCGCCGCCCGAAGCGAGGTAGAACTGCAGGGAGCGGCTGACCTGCTGCGTCATGTCGTCGACGAAGG
>CAZTAE010000477.1:0-1973 GCA_964611535.1 uncultured Woeseiaceae bacterium | reverse complement strand
TTCGTCGAAGGCCTCATCTGGGGCATCAACTCCTTCGACCAGTGGGGCGTGGAGCTCGGCAAGAAGCTCGCCACGGGCCTCGCCGAGGCCGTGGGCGACCCGGACCGCTACGGCGGCGACAACGCCTCGACTCGCGGCCTGCTGGAACGCGCGGCACGACTGCGCAATCCGTGATTACCCCGCTTGGAGGGCCTGCCTGTCGGGTTCAGCGTTTGCCTTGCCCGCTCGTCAACTGGCGTTGCTGAGCGATCTCAACCATCGTCTCCAGCCGGACCAGCCGCTTGTCGATGTCGATCGTCTGTTCCGACAGTTTCTCAGTGGTGCTGCTCAGCCGTTTCACTTCGTCGGTCAATTTGAGCACATCGACGAGTATATCCTTCCAGCTGGCCACTACCGTTCCTTCGAATCGAGAATCTGCAGCGTTTTGGATACCTTTCGTTGTGCGCGCCGGGTGGAACTGATCGCTTCTTTCAGGCGCGCCGACACCAGCTCCATGATCTCGGAAGACTCCATTGCCTCAGAATCCCTGACATCGAATGATTTGATCGCCTGCCGTACAATTTCAGACGACGAGGTACCCCTTGCTGCGGCAAGACGCTCGAGGCGCTTTACCGTCGCTGGCGGTACCAGGAACTGTTTTCTGACCATCTTCTCGGTTTTGGCCACGAGCAATATCTCCGAGCCGCATTTTTACAAGCTAGCACATACACATCCACATACACAACCGTTCGACGGCTGGGGATTGCAAAGGTTCCAGGCTGCAAATTCGTGCGTAACTGCATAGCATCGAAGCTGTCGATGCCAGTCTCGAAACCCGTCGGAACGGCCGGATCGGCGTATTGCAGCGCGGGCCAGGGGGTGATAGCCGGTCGGTGGGTTCGAGAGGATGTTTCGTCTACCATTGCGTCCCGGATCGACTGCTGCGGCTGCCGGATGACTGTTCCTCATGCTCTCTCGCGCTCAGTCTTGATCGCCGTGCTGCTTGCGCTGGCGGAGATTTCTTCCGTCTCTGCCAGCCCGTTCAGTCCGCCGGGCGACGCGGCGCTCCGGATGGATATCCAGACGCTTGCCGATCATGGAGTGATCACCGGTCCGGTGACCAGCTGGCCGCTCGCCTGGGGCCCCATACTGGCCGACATTGACGCGACGCTGAGTGCCACGGAGCCTGATCTGCCGGAGCACGTCCTGCAGGCGGCGGCGCGCGTCCGCGAGCGCTCGCGCGCTGAAACCCGTCCGGGTGTCCGGTACCGGGCGAAGCTCGCCCTCGCTGAGGAGCCGACGGCCATCCGCTCTTTCGCGGATACGCCGCGCGAGTCGGGCCAGCTCGGCGCCGGTGTCGAGTGGACCGGTGACCGCCTGTACGCCAGCCTGAACGCCCAGGCGGTCGATACGCTCGACGGCGACCGGGAACTTCGCGCCGACGGCAGCTCGTTCGGCATCCTGCTCGGCAACTTCGCCGTCACCGCCGGTGCCGTGGACCGCTGGTGGGGCCCCGGCTGGGACGGCAGCCTGGTCCTTTCGAACAACGCGCGGCCGATTCCTTCGCTCGCCATCGACCGCGTGTTCACGGAGCCTTTCGAGAGCCGGTGGCTCGGCTGGCTGGGTCCCTGGGATTTCACGATGACGTTCGGCCGGCTGGAGAGCGACCGCGCCGTGCCCGATGCGCAGCATTTCGGCTTGCGCTTCGCCTTCCGGCCCTTCACCTCGCTCGAGATCGGCCTGTCGCGCGCGGCGCAATGGTGCGGCGATGACAGGCCCTGCGATCTCGAAACCTTCGGCGATCTCCTGATCGGCAACGACAACCACGGCGACGGCGGCATCGGAGCTCTCAACGAGCCCGGCAACCAGCTGGCCGGCGTGGACTTTCGCTGGAGCGTCGTCTCCGTGCCTGTCGCGGTGTACGGCCAGTTCATTGGCGAGGACGAGGCGGGCGGGTTCCCGAGCCGCTACCTGGCGCAGCTCGGCTTCGAGGG
>CAZTAE010000476.1:0-1982 GCA_964611535.1 uncultured Woeseiaceae bacterium | reverse complement strand
CCGTAGACCGCGCCGCGCAGCAGCGTGTGCTTGATGTTCGGCGACATCGCGACGTAGCGGACGCCGGCCAGCATCGCCGTCAGCAGGCGCTCGCGCGGCAGCGCCCGCTCTTCAGGAGGTCGCCGCCAGCGCGCCAGCACCCCGATGATGCCGAGGTAGCTGACGGCATTCAGCGTGAATGCCGCCGCTGCCCCGGCGGTCGCGACTATGACGCCGCCGATCGCGGGACCCAGGCTCCGCGCGACGTTGAAGCCCATGCTGTTCATCGCGATGGCCGTCGGCAGATCGTCGCGCGGCACCATGTCCGCCACCGACGCCTGCCATGCCGGGCCGTTGAACGCGGCGCCGCAGCCGATCAGGAACGTGAACGCGAGCAGCAGCCAGGGCGTGATGAGATCGAGCCAGGCCGATGCCGCGAGCACCACGGACACACCCAGCATGAATATCTGAGAGGCAATCATGACCGAGCGCCGGTCGAAATTGTCGGCGATCGCGCCCGCAATCAGCGCGAACAGGACGATCGGCAAAGTGGTCGAGGACTGCACGAGCGTCACCATTTCGGCGGACTCGGCGATCGACAACATCAGCCATGACGCGCCGACGACCTGGATGAGGCCACCGAACTGCGACGCAAGATTCGCGATCCAGACGTCGCGGAAGATCGAATGCCGGAACGGCGACAGTGCGGATGCGCGGAGGCTGGCGTCCGGAATCACGCGGCCGGGACCCTCGGCGCCGGTTCTGTTGCGCCGGCAGTGCCCGCAGCCAGTGAACGCACACCGGCGCAGCGGCGCGCATGGCCAGGGATGGGCAGGATTCTTTCGGACATCGGGTTCCTAGTGTAGCGGGACCGGTGGCGAGCCGCTGCCGCCGCCGGCACCCGTCCGGCCGCACCCGATCCCGCAGCCCGGCCACGGCGACGGCCGGCCGGATCCGGCCCCGCCGGCCGATGCTACTTCTCGCTTTTGGTGATAAGTCGCTAATTTTCAGCCGCTTCTCGTTGCGAGCCGACGGCTGCCCCGCTATGATCCGCCAATGCCTGCGAGAGCCCTCGGATCCGCCACTATCGCCTTCGGGCTGGTATCCATCCCGGTCAAGCTGTATTCGGCTGCCGAATCGGCCGCCACCGTGCGCTTCAACCAGATCGACCGCCGGGACGGGGCACGCGTCAAGCAGCAGCTCATCTCGTCCGGGAGCGGCGAGATCGTGCCTCGGAGCGAGATCGTCAAGGGCTATGAGTTTGCGAAGGGACAGTACGTCCTGTTCACGCCCGAGGAGCTGAAGGCGCTCGAGGTGGCGGCGACCTACACCATCGACATCGACGAGTTCGTGCCCGACGGCTCCGTCGACCGCATCTATTTCGACAAGGCGTACTATCTCGGCCCGGACAAGGGCGGCGGCCGCGCCTATCACCTGCTCGCCGAGGCGCTGCGGGAGACGAAGCGCGTCGCGGTAGGTCGCTATGCCGCGCGCGGACGTCAGCACCTCGTGCTCGTGCGGCCGAAGGACAAGGGTCTCCTGCTCGAGCAGCTTCACTACGCGGACGAGGTGCGCTCGTTCAGCGAGGTACCGCTCGAGGAGGTCGAGGTCAAGGAGAGCGAGCTCGCGCTCGCGAAGCAGCTCATCGAGCAAGCCGCGAGCGACAGGTTCGATCCCAGGGCCTATCGGGACGAGGTGCGCGAGCAGATGATGGCCATGATTCAGCGCAAGGTGGAGGGCGAGGACATTTCCGTCGCCCCGACCGAGAAGCCGGAGCACAAGATTATCGACCTCATGGAAGCCCTCAAGGCAAGCCTCAACGCCAGCGATCAGCGCAAGCCGGCAAAGCGCACCGACACGAAGAAGGCGCAGCCGAAGAAGGCAGGCGCGAAGAAGGCCGCCAAAGCCACATCCAGGAAGGCATCCCGGAAGAAACGCGCCGGCTGACCGCCCGACGTGCTCGCCTACTCGACACGAGAAGTCGCCGACCTCGCAGGGCTCCC
>CAZTAE010000475.1:0-1993 GCA_964611535.1 uncultured Woeseiaceae bacterium | reverse complement strand
AAATCATTCGGGCTGCGATGCGAAAGTGGCGGAATTGGTAGACGCGCTGGATTTAGGATCCTGTGGGGCAACCCGTGAGAGTTCGAATCTCTCCTTTCGCACCAAACGCCTCGTTTGACATAACCTCTTGATAATAAGCAAATTCACCGAGCACACACAGCCCGGCGCGCCGCCTGCACCGGGTTCGAGAAAAGGATCACGGCAATGATGGTCACTGTGGAGTCGACGGGCACACTCGAGCGGCGCATGCGCGTCGAGTTGCCGGCCGAACGCATCGAAAAAGAGGTCGAGTCCCGCCTGAAGAAGGTGGGGCGCACAGTGAAGCTCAAGGGGTTCCGGCCGGGCAAGGTCCCGACCAAGGTCGTGCGCCAGCGCTACGGCGGCCAGATCCGCCAGGAAGTGCTGTCCGAGCTGATGCAGAAGAGCTACTCGGACGCGGTCGAGCAGGAAAACCTGAATCCCGCGGCCGGGCCGAAGATCGAGCCCGTGGCGGACAGCGGCAACGGCTTCGCCTACGTCGCCACCTTCGAAGTGCTCCCGGAAGTGAAGCTGAAGGACCTCGACAGGATCGAGGTCGTCAGACCCGAGGTCGACATTACGGACGACGACCGCGAGGACATGATCCTGAGCCTGCGCCAGCAGAAGGCGGAGTGGGAGGCGGTAGACCGGCCCGCGAAGGAAGGCGACCGGGTCGTCGTCGATTTCGATGGAACCATCAAGGGCGAGCCGATCAAAGGCGGCAAGGGCAGCGAAGTGCCGGTGACGCTGGGCCAGAACCAGATGCTGCCGGATTTCGAGAAGGCTCTGCACGGCGTCGGGGCGGGCGAGGAGAAATCCTTCAAGGTCAAGTTCCCGAAGGATTACCACGCGAAGGACCTTGCCTCGAAGAAGGCCGATTTCACCGTCAAGGTTCATCGCGTCGAGGAGGAGATCCTGCCGCCGCTGGACGACAGCCTGGCGGAGCTCTACGGCGTGGCGGAAGGCGGTCTCGAGCAGCTGCGCCAGGACGTCGTCGCCAACATGCAGCGGGAGGCCGAGGACAAGGTCCGGGCGGACGTCAGGGAGCAGGTGATGAACGAGCTGCTCAGGCTGAATCCGCTCGAGGTGCCGAATTCGCTGATCCACCAGGAGATGCACACGCAGCAGCAGGACGCGATGCGGCGGTTGGGGATCGAGGACGAGAGCAAGGCGCCGCCCATGGAGAATTTCCGGGCGACGGCCGAGCGCACCGTAAAGCTGGGCCTCCTGATGCGGCAGGTGATCGAGGAGCAGGGCATCACCGTCGATCCCGAGCGCGTCAGGCGCAAGGTGGAGGACATCTGCTCGGGCTACGAGCAGGCGGAGGAGATGGTCAACGCATACCTCGGCAATCCGCAGGCCATGCAGCAGATAGAACCGATGGCGCTCGAAGAACAAGTCGTCGATTGGCTGGTCGAACAGGGTAAGCTGACGACCAGAAAGGTGGACTTCCGGGAATACATGAAGCCGGGGGTGCAGTCGGCCAAAGACACTGAAAAACGACAGGAAACCGCATGAGCAGTACAACGGCATTGAACCTGGTACCGATGGTCGTCGAGCAGACGGCCCGGGGCGAGCGCGCCTACGACATCTATTCCCGGCTGTTGAAGGAGCGCGTCATCTTCGTCGTCGGTCCGGTCGAGGACTACATGGCGAACCTGGTCGTCGCACAGTTGCTCTACCTGGAGTCGGAGAATCCGGACAAGGACATACACCTGTATATCAACTCCCCCGGCGGTTCCGTGACGGCGGGGTTGTCCATCTACGACACGATGCAGTTCATCAGCTCGGACGTGAGCACGATCTGCGTGGGGCAGGCCGCCAGCATGGGCGCGCTGCTGCTCGGTGGCGGCTGCAAGGGCAAGCGTTTTGCGCTGCCGCATTCGCGCATTATGGTGCATCAGCCGAGCGCCGGCTTTCAGGGGCAGGCGACGGACATCGACATTCACGCGCGGGAGGTGCTGGCCCTGAAGCG
>CAZTAE010000474.1:0-1998 GCA_964611535.1 uncultured Woeseiaceae bacterium | reverse complement strand
TGGGCCGACGTCCTGCAGGGCTCGCTCATGTTCTTCGCGCTGATCATCGTCGCCGTCATCGGCGTCAACGCCATCGGCGGCTTCGACGGCATCGGCCCCTCGATCGGCGCGCTCAACGCGGAACTGCTGGACCCCTTCACCTCCGCAACCGGAACCGCTCTCGGCTGGATCGGCATCCTGTCGTTGCTCGGCTGGGGACTCGGCTACGCCGGGCAGCCGCACATCCTCGCGCGCTTCATGGCGATCACGAGCGGCCCGCAGATCGAGGGCGCGCGGCGCATCGCCATGACCTGGCAGACCGCGGTCCTGTTCTCGGCGCTCCTGATCGGCCTCACCGGCCTCGCGGTCCTCGACCGGCCCCTCGCCGGCGCGGATGCGGAAAAGGTCTTCATCTACATGTCGGTCGAGTACTTCCCGCCGGTCATCGCCGGAATCTGTCTGTCGGCGATCCTCGCGGCGGTCATGAGCACGGCCTCGGCCCAGCTGCTGGTCGCGTCCAGCGCCTTTGCCGAAGACTTCTACAAGGGTCTCTTCCGGCAAGAGGCCTCGCCGAAGGAGTCGCTCTGGGTCGGACGGCTCGCGGTGCTGGGCATCGCCCTGCTGGCGCTCTGGCTGGCGCGCGATCCCGACAGCCGCGTGCTGGAGCTCGTCGCCTGGGCCTGGGCCGGCTTCGGCGCGGCCTTCGGCCCGACCGTGATCCTTTCGCTATACTGGCAGGGAATGAACCGCGCCGGCGCGCTCGCCGGCGTCCTCATCGGCGGGCTCACGACCATCGTCTGGCCGATGTTCCGCGGCGATGCCCCCCTGTTCGATCTCTACGAGCTGGTACCCGGATTCGTGCTCTCCGCCCTCGCCATCGTCATCGTCAGCCGGCTCGCCGGGGGAGCCCGGACCGGCTGATGCCGGGGACGGCGCGGGTTGGCATCTCGGGCTGGCGCTACGCCGGGTGGCGCGGCAAGTTCTATCCCGAAGGGCTGCCCCAGAAGCGCGAGCTGGAGTACGCCGCGAGCCTGTTCAACAGCATCGAGCTGAACGGCAGCTTCTACTCGATGCAGACGCCCTCCTCCTTCGCGCGCTGGCGAGAGGCCGCGCCGAAGGATTTCGTCTTCGCCGTGAAGGGGCCGCGCTACATTACGCACATGCTGCGGCTGAAGAACGTCGAGTCGGCGCTCGGCAATTTCTTCGCATCCGGGCTGTTCGAGCTCGAAAGCAAGCTCGGACCGTTCCTGTGGCAGTTCCCGGGGACGTTCCGCTTCGACGCGGAGCGGCTCGCGGGCTTCTTCGAGCTCCTGCCGCGCACCGGCGAGGAGGCGATGTGCGTGGCCCGGCGGCACGACCGCCGACTCAAGGCGCCGCCGAGCCTGGACACGGACCCGCGTCGCCGGTACCGGCATGCCATCGAAGTGCGGCACGAGTCCTTCATGTGCCCCGAATTCGTGGCGCTGCTCCGCCGGCACGACGTCGCGCTCGTCGTCGCCGACACCGCCGGCCGCTGGCCGCACATGGAGGACGTGACGGCGGATTTCGTCTACATCCGCCTGCACGGCGACAAGAAGATCTACGAGAGTGGCTACACGCACGCAGTCCTCGACACCTGGGCCGCAAAGATCCGCGCCTGGCTGGACGGCGGGCAGTCGGAAGAAGCCGCGACGGTATCGGAAAAGCGTCCGCGCCGCCGCAAGCGCCGCGACGTCTACGTCTACTTCGACAACGATATGAAAGTCTACGCCCCCCGGGACGCGAAGCGCCTCGCCGGGAAATTGGCCCTGTAGGAGCCCGCCCCGCGGGCGACCGGCCGATCAAACGGCCTTGAGGCCTCCGGCCGCTCGCCCGCGCGCAGATAACTGCTCCTGCGTGATCTGCATTCGCACCATCCCTGGCGCCTGGCAGGCTCCTGCAGGTGCAAAAATGCGGCGGTCGGGCGCTTTAGAGGCGTTGGGGCTGCGCACCGCGACCGGTATCATGCGTGGCAGCATCAGGAGCCCCGCCCGCAGTGAG
>CAZTAE010000473.1:0-2000 GCA_964611535.1 uncultured Woeseiaceae bacterium | reverse complement strand
ACTGGTTCCAAAAAAACTGCCGTCTATTCTTGGAAGTATGTGAGACGCACGGACGGACGGCGTCACAGCATCAAAACATGCTGGTGAAGAAGTATATTGAAAGGCCGGCCGGTGCCGTAAATGTGCGGCATCTCAAGCAAGTTACGGCTAGCGGCCCTCCACTACCGTCCTTGATCCGATCGTTGCAGCATTTGCGCGATTTGCGCACAGCCGCGTCGCATGTGGATATAGAGACGGCCTATCCTAAGCTGCAATGCCTTCGCGACATTCTCGAACGCGCGTCGCCATGAGCACTCGGAATGCATCGATATTGTTGGGTGCCTAGAAATCGCCTAACCTTAGCCAATGCAAACCAGCATTTATGAACGGACGCCCTCAAGTTTGCTTCAAGTTCAGCTACTTACGTTTATCTCCGGCGCCTTCGTAATGCGTGGGTCGGAGGTTCTAGTCCTCTATTCGCTTAGCCCGTCTGACGAGCCGGTTGTAGCCGTCGGTTGGCTATGGTGCGAGCTTGAGCGGCAGCGGTACGCTTATCGTGCATCCTTCGGCTCGCCCTGGGGACGCCAGTAATACCTGCGGACTTCAGCCGCTGGTCGTCCCGGCCATCGACTGTGAGACATCCAGAATACCCATTCTAGTTAGCCGCTTCGAGAGAACCTCCGCAACCCAGCGGTTGCCCTCTACGCTGTAGTGGCCATCATCCAGGAACATTCCGGCCGCCTCGTGAGCGGGAAGCCTGCGCAACTCGGGGGTGAGGTCCACAAGGTTCAGCTCCAGGGCAACCGCGAGCGACTCGACCATCTCGAGCATGCCCGAGTCCTGCCGGAGATCGGCCTCCGTCGGGAGATACACGAGGGTCATTGCGATGTCGTGTCGCTCGTTGACGTCCCGAAGCCGCTCAAAAATCAGCGATGCCACCGGCTGGGCTGCCTCGACAGGGTTCGTGTCTCCGTCGTTTGCCAGCCGGCGCAGAAGACCCGAGCCCAACTGCACCAGGCGTAACTCCGCTCTCTCGATTACGCGCCCGATCGTGTGCCTCAGGCGCGGAACCGGGACGTTGCCTACCTCGAGCTGTCCCTCGGATACCCGCAGGAGCGGTTTTCCCGCGCCGTACCTGACCGGGGTGAGCATGCGGGTGAAGTCACCCGCCACGAAGGCAAACACGAGCACGTCAGGATGCAGGGGCAGCCCGTCCCGCATGTACCACAGGTAGGCCTGGTCGACCCCGTAACCGGGCTGGCCCATGTTCACGGGTTCGAGTTCATCGTTCAGCCGGGACAAGCCGTGGCACCAGTCCTGCCCATTGCCGACACCCTCGCCAAACGTGAACGAGTCTCCGGTGCACACCATGCGCACGCGCCCCTCAGGCGCCTCGGAATCGATCTCTTCGCCCCTGAAGCCGAGCGAGTTGATCCGGATAGATGCGCCGGGACCGTAGGCCTGTTCAACGACGCGGCCGGGCTCGCTGCTCCACCCCAACACGGAGTGGTAGCGAGTGTGCCGGTCGGGAGCCTCCCGGAAGGCGACGGATCGCACGGCGAGCGCCCAACTCGCTGCTCCCTCGATCAGGACGAGCAGCACGAGGATGACAAGGCCCCACGCCGCGGGGTAGAGGACAATGGATGGTATGTGCTTCCCGTGAGGCATCGAACTACTCCACGAAGGCTAAGGGTGGTCGGGTTTACGCGGTGACACCATCATGGCCGGCACTTGCCGGCGAGGGTCATCATCACGGACGACATCCGCGACGGTTGCGCTGGAGTCACAGGTGCCTTTCACAACGGTACGTCTCCTGCGATGTCGTCACTCCTCCCTGCGGCGCCCCGCGCCATCTTTCTCAGAACAGCGTGTAAATAAAGGGTGCAACGGTAGACCCCTGCGCCAGAACGATCAGCGCACCAAAAACCACGAGAACGAAGATTACCGGCAGAAGCCAGAACTTCCTTCGTACCCGCATGAAATCCCATAGATCCCGGACCAGGTCCAACATCAGAATGGCC
>CAZTAE010000472.1:0-2019 GCA_964611535.1 uncultured Woeseiaceae bacterium | reverse complement strand
TGAACCTGTCGCGGGCGGAGGTGCACGGCGTCGTCAGCTTCTATCACGACTTCCGCCGGAGTCCGCCGGGCCAGCGCGTGGTGAAGATCTGCCAGGCGGAGTCCTGCCAGGCCGTCGGCAGCCGCGAGCTGACGGCGCATGCGCAGAAGTCCCTCGGCATCGCCATGCACGAAACCACGAGCGATGGCGAGGTGACGCTGGAGCCGGTGTATTGCCTCGGCAACTGCGCCTGTTCGCCGGCGCTCATGATCGACGATCGGGTATACGGCCGCGTGGATACTGCGACGCTCGACCGCCTGCTGCAACCGCGGAGTGAGGCATGAGCGCGGCCGTGAAGGTGTATGTGCCGCGCGAGACCTCCGCCGTCTCCCTCGGGGCGGACGAGGTCGCCGCCGCGATCGTCGCGCGCGGGGCGGCCGCCGGCACGCCCGTCGAGCTCGTGCGCAACGGCTCCTGGGGCATGAGCTGGCTGGAACCGCTGGTGGAGGTGGAGACGGGCGCCGGCCGCATCGCCTACGGTCCGGTCGGCGAAGACGACGTCGGCGCGCTGTTCGACGCCGGCTTCCTCACCGGCGGCGAGCATCCCCTGCGCCTCGGCGCCACCGCCGACATTACGTACCTGAAGAAGCAGGACCGCTGGACATTCCGGCGCTGCGGGCTGATCGACCCGCTGTCGCTCGAGGCCTATCGCGCCCAGGGCGGCTTCGCCGGTTTCGAGAAGTCGGTCGAGCTCGGTGCAGCCGGCGTGCTGCAGGAACTGAAGACCTCCGGCCTGCGGGGCCGCGGCGGCGCCGGCTTTCCCACCGGCATCAAGTGGCAGACGGTGGCGGACGCACAAGGCTCGCCGAAGTACATCGCCTGCAATGCCGATGAGGGCGACAGCGGCACCTTCTCCGACCGCATGCTCATGGAGGGCGATCCCTACACGCTGATCGAGGGCATGCTGATCGCCGCCTTCACCGTGGGCGCGAGCCGCGGCTACGTCTACCTGCGCTCGGAGTATCCGCTCGCGCGGAGCGTCTTCGGCAAGGCGCTGGCGAATGCGCGCGAAGCGGGCTGGCTCGGCACCAACATCGCGGGCTCGGGCCTCGACTTCGACATCGACCTGCACATCGGCGCCGGCTCCTACGTCTGCGGCGAGGAGACCTCGATGCTCGAGAGCCTGGAGGGCAAGGCGGGGCTGGTGCGCTTCAAGCCGCCGCTGCCGGCGCTCGAGGGCCTGTTCGGCAAGCCGACCGTCGTGAACAACGTCGTCACGCTGGGCTCCGTGCCGGAGATCCTGCGCGCCGGCGGCGAGGCTTACGCGGCGCTCGGCACCGGCCGTTCCCTCGGCACGCTCGCTTTCCAGCTGGCCGGCAACGTCAGGCGGGGCGGGCTGGTCGAGAAAGCCTTCGGGACCACCCTGCGTGAGATGATCGAGGACTTCGGCGGCGGCACGCGGAGCGGCCGCGAGGTCCGGGCCGTGCAGGTGGGCGGCCCGCTGGGCGCCTATTTCCCGCAGGAACTGCTCGACACGCCGCTCGACTACGAGGCCTTCGTCGGCCAGGGCGGCATGGTCGGCCACGGGGGTATCGTGATCTTCGACGATACCGTCAATATGGCTGACCAGGCCCGCTTCGCCATGGAATTCTGCGCCATCGAGTCCTGCGGCAAGTGCACCCCCTGCCGCATCGGCTCGGTCCGCGGGGTGGAGGTCATCGACCGGATCCTCGCCGACGAAAACCGTGCGGCAAACCTTGAATTGCTCCGCGAGCTTTGCGATACCATGGTAGACGGCTCGCTGTGCGCCATGGGCGGTATGACGCCCTATCCGGTCCGGAGCGCCGTGAAGTGGTTCGCGAAGGATTTCGAGCGCGAATCTGCTGTCAAAATCCCAGTAACGGCGGGCGACTAGAGCCGGCCGCCACACTGGCAGGAGTGAGCACGATGAGTTTCCTGAAGGAAGCGGACTACGGAACCCCGGTCAGTCCGCGGGAAGACCGGGTCACGGTGGAGATCGACGGCCGGCCGGTCACGGTG
>CAZTAE010000471.1:0-2020 GCA_964611535.1 uncultured Woeseiaceae bacterium | reverse complement strand
GCGGCAGCTGCCAGATGCCGAGGATCGCGATCAGGATGAAAATGAGCTCGCCCGCGAACAGGTTTCCGAAAAGTCGCAGCGACAACGAGAGCGGTTTCGCGAGCAGGGCGACCGACTCGAGTATGAAGTTGAAGGCGATGATGAACGGCGCGGCAACGATAGCGACGCCCTTCGTCGGCGGCGCGATCGGGTGCAGCGTGAGATCCCCGACGAGGCCGCCGACGCCCTTGTTCATCACCGTATAGGCGATGATCAGCACGAACACAGCGATCGACATGCCGAAGGTAACGTTCACGTCCGTGGTCGGCACGACCTTGAGGTATTCAATCCCGAACAGGCTCGCCAGCCCCGGCAGCCAGTCCACGGGGATCAGGTCCATGAAGTTCATCAGGAAGACCCAGACGAAGATCGTCAGGGCCAGCGGTGCGATCAGCTTGCTCGTTCCGTGAAAGGTGTCGCGGACGCTCGAATCGACGAAATCCACGATCATCTCGACGAAAGCCTGCAGCCTGCCCGGCTTGCCGCTCGTCGCCTTGCGCGCAACCGAGCCGAACAGCCAGACGAACACGACGCCCAGCACCACCGAGAAGAACATCGAGTCGACGTTGACCGTCATCGGATTCCCGGTGCACTCGTTCCATACCCACTGGCCGTCGACCCTGCAGACCTGCAGGTTCTGCAAATGGTGCGTGATGTACTCGCCCGTCGTCGGAGCGCCGCCTTCACTTGCCATTCCCGTCTTCCCTACCGTTCCTTGTCAGGCATCACGAGGCCTGCGATTGTCGCCAGCTGCGCGATGACGAAGCCCGCGAACAGCGCGCCCGCCGAGAGCGGCCGCACCAGCGTGAACACCGCGGCGAACAGGGCCACCGTCAACGCCAGCTTTCCCAGTTCCCCGAGGTAAGCGGCGCGCATCAGGGCGCCGGCCCCGGAGTCGCGCCGCGGCGCCAGGAGCCGGAGCGCCAGGAAGGCATTCGGGATAACCGCGGCCAGACCACCCAGCAGCGCCGAGTAGGCTGAAACGATGCCGTCTGCACCCCAAAGCGCCGCGGCGAGCACGGCGCTCAGGCCCAGCTGCGCCAGCAGCACGCCATTGACAGGACCGATGAACGAGGCGCCGGTCTTCCCGCGGGCCCCGATCCTCATGCGTTGCTTGCCTCCGGTAACAAAAACGCCACGTCCCTCGGCAAACCGGCGGTGTGTGGCGTCGTTATCGATGTCTTTCCAGGCGGGCCTGAATGCAAAGCGCCTCTGGGCAGGCGCGTCAGCCCGCGCATTATAGAGAGCGACTTTTGGCAAGGCAACCAACGTGTTTCCGGGCTTCGCTCGCGGGCGGGGGCTTGTTTCCCGCCCCTGTTCTTCTTATGTGAGGTCCGGCGGGAGCCGATTCAATGCAACGGGCAATCGCCCGTACGATGGGGTCCGCTTTATTTGATGTGGTTCAGGATGCCGTCGAGCTCGTCGAGGCTGTTGTAGCCGATGACGATGCGTCCGGAGCCCTTGTTCGTGTGGTCGATCCGGACCCTCGCGCCGAGCTTGTCCGTCATCTCGACCTCGAGGCGCCGTACGTCCGCGTCCGCCTGCTGGTCCGACTTCCTGCGGCCGGCCCCCGACGTGCCACCCTGCATGCGGCGGACGATCTTCTCCGTCTCCCGCACGGACAGCCTGCGTTTCACGATCTGGTTCGCCAGGTCCACCTGCTGCAGCCTGTCGGTGACGGCGAGCAGCGCCCGGGCATGCCCCATCTCCAGCTCGCGTGCCTCCAGCATTTCCCTGACGCGGTCGGACAGCTCCAGCAGCCGCAGCAGATTGCTCACCGCCGCCCGCGAACGGCCGACGGCGTCCGCGGCCGCCTGGTGCGTCAGGTCGAATTCGCGGATCAGGCGCTCCAGCGCGCGCGCCTCCTCCAGCGGATTGAGGTTCTCGCGCTGGATGTTCTCGATCAGCGCCAGCGCGATAGCGGCGTCGTCCGGCACCTCCCGGATGACCGCCGGTATCTCCTCGAGGCCCGCCATCTGCG
>CAZTAE010000470.1:0-2022 GCA_964611535.1 uncultured Woeseiaceae bacterium | reverse complement strand
GAGAATTTTCCTGATTCGGCTCATTTACGGGCACAATTGCGTCGGTTCAGGGTGCGGTGACGGTGCATGACCGATCGTACAAAAGCCAGACCAATCGGTATCTTCGATTCGGGCGTAGGGGGTCTGACGGTGTTGAAGGCACTCCGCGCGACGCTGCCGCACGAGGACTTTGTGTACCTCGGCGATACCGCCAGGCTGCCGTATGGTACCAAAAGCGCCAAATCGGTCCTGCGCTACGCGACCCAGGCTGCCGGACATCTCACGGAGCGGGATATCAAGCTGCTGGTCATTGCCTGTAACACGGCATCGGCCGTGGCGCTGGACGCACTGCGCACGGCGCTCGATCCGCTTCCTGTCGTCGGGGTGGTGCATCCCGGAGCCCGCGCAGCCGTCGAGGCGCGTCCCTCCGGCCGGCATCTCGTGCTGGCAACCGAGGCGACCGTCGGACTCGGCGCGTACGGAGACGCCATCCGTTCGCTGGACGGTGGTGCGGCCGTCGAGGAGCTGGCCTGCGAGCTGCTTGTTGCACTCGCCGAGGAGGGCTGGACCGGTGGCACGATCGCCGAGACGATTGTGCGGCGCTACCTGCGGGATTACCTGGACGACAGCGGCGGCTTCCGGGCCGACTCCGTCATCCTGGGCTGCACCCATTTTCCTCTCCTGCGTCCGGCCATCCAGCGCGTTGTCGGCAGGGGGCCCTCCATTGTCGATTCGGCCGGCACGACTGCTGTCGCGGTCGCCGACCTGCTCGAGGCGCGAGCCCTCTGCCGGCGCGACGGCGGCGGCTCGGTCAGCCTGCTCGCCACCGACGGGGCGGGCCGTTTCGCGCGGGTCGGCGGCGCATTCCTCGGCGCGGCGCTGTCGCCGGGCGACGTTCAGGTGGTCGACCTGTGAGCAGGGCGCTGCAGCGGAAGCCCCGCTGCGCCTGGCGGAGCCACGCGCGGCCCCGATCGGTCAGTTCTTGCCGATCATGCCGAGGAACTCGGCGCGGGTGCGGGCGTCGGTCCGAAAGGAGCCGAGCATCTGGCTCGTGACCATGGACACGCCGGACTTGTGTATGCCGCGCGTGGTCATGCACTGGTGCATGGCGTCGATGACGACGCCGACGCCCTTGGGCTTGAGGACGGTGTCGATGCACTGGGCGATCTGCGCCGTCAGCTTTTCCTGCACCTGAAACCTCCGCGCGAAGGTGTCGACGACGCGCGCCAGCTTGCTGATGCCGACGATGTTGTGATTCGGCAGGTAGCCCACGTGCGCCTTCCCGATGATCGGGGCCATGTGGTGCTCGCAGTGCGATTCGAACGTGATGTCGCGCAGGACGATCATCTCGTCGTATCCGTCCACTTCCTCGAAAGTCCGCTCGAGAAACACCCAGGGATCGTCAGCGTAGCCGCTGAACCAGTCTTCGTAGGCGTGCACGACGCGCCGCGGCGTGTCGAGCAGACCCTCACGCACGGGATCTTCGCCCGCCCAGCGCAAGAGGGTCCTCACCGCTTCCTCGGCCTGTTCCCTGCCTGGCCGCTGTCCGTGTTTGCTGTTGCCTGTCACCGATCGTCCCCGTCGTTCTTCGAGCGAGCTGCAAATGGTACCCGCATCACGTTCCGCGCGCATTCCGCTGCGGTCGCGCGGGCTGCCGACGCTCAGCCGGCGGATTCGCGCAGGAGCCCGACGGGGCAGGACACGCCGGTGCCGCCGACACCGCAGTAGCCGCCGGGATTTTTGGCGAGATACTGCTGGTGATAGTCCTCGGCATAGTAGAAGGTCGACAGCGGCCGGATTTCCGTCGTAACGTCGCCGAAGCCGGCAGCCCGCAGTCGTTCCTGATAGGCCTCGCGCGACGCGTGTGCCGCATGCCGCTGCTCGTCGACCGTCGTGTAGATTGCAGAGCGGTACTGCGTCCCGATGTCGTTGCCCTGGCGCATGCCCTGGGTCGGGTCGTGACTCTCCCAGAAGACGGCCAGCAGTTCCTCGTAGCTGATTTCGGCCGGGTCGTAGACGACCAGCACCGATTCCGCGTGGCCG
>CAZTAE010000469.1:0-2028 GCA_964611535.1 uncultured Woeseiaceae bacterium | reverse complement strand
CGTAGATTTCGCGCAATTCCTGCCGCGAGTGCCGGTAGTTGTGCCAGCTCAGATCGTAGGCGAGGCGGTCGTTCGCCGGATCGACGGCGATCGTCTCCGCTATCGGCGCAGGGTCCGGCTCGTCCGGCGAGCGGCCCTGCAGCCGGACCGTCAGATCGAACGTACCTTCGGTGACGACCGTAACGCCGCCAGCCGCCTGCATCGGTGCCAGGCCGCCGTGCGCGGCAAGCGCTGCCTGAGCGGCCGCGAGAGCGGCGTCGTACGAGTCCATGGCGTGTCCTGCCGGGGCCTGCGAGGCCGGGAGCGCAGCAAGCAGCAGCAACGCCAGTGTCGGGCGTCCCTTCATGGATCGCGGGTCCTTTTCCGGTAAGCGATGCGGCCGACGCCGGGCGGCACCCGGTGCGGCCCGGTGTTGCCGTATCAATCGCGCATTTGCCGGCAGGAGTCCTTTCGGTGCGCCGACCGACCGCTGATGTTTCGCTGATGGCGCCGCCGGGCACGCCCGAAGCTCTGTCGCGGATCGACCGGTCCGGCAGAGGTCGGAAAACGGTCAGGACCCCGGTGCCGCGTGGCGGTTCCAATCCTGTCATTCGCGGAGCGGGCGCGCCGCATCGCTCGAACGTCGCTGCCTCGCGCGGCTCAGGGAGGTATGGAAGTGTCGGCTGGATCGAGAATCGTCTTGTCTGTGTTGGCGGCCGCGGCCGCGGCGGCAAGTTGGGCGCAGCCGGAAATTTCGGGGGACCTGCCGCGCAAGGGCGGCAGCCCGCTCGAGCAGCTGCCCGGCGTCGACAGCCACTATGGCGTGCTCGAGACGGCCGACGGCCTTCGCTTGAGGACCATCACGACGCGGCCGGAGGGAACGGCGGGCCCATTGCCGGGTATCTACTTCGTGCAATGGCTGTCCTGCGACGGGACCGAACAGGACCCGGCGGCCAGCGACGGCTGGAGCCGCATGCTGCAGGGTGTCATCACCGGCTCCGGGATGGTGTTCCGGCGGACGGAAAAGGCGGGCACCGGTGACAGCGAGGGGGACTGCAGCCGCCTCGACTACGACACAGACCTGGCCCACCACCGCCAGTCCTTCGAGGCGTTCCTGCAGTCGCCGGACGTCGACCCGGACCGTGTGTTCATTTTTGGAGCGAGCATGGGCGGCAACATGGCCCCCCTCGTGGCAGCGGGGCATGACGTGGCCGGCATCATCGTCTGGGGCGGCGGCGCCAAAACCTGGTTCGAGCGCATGCTGGGCTTCGACCGCCGGGCGATGGAGCGCGGGGATGTGGCGCCGGGTGACATGCATGCGGCCATGAAGGACCACGCGGCGTTCCACACCGAATATCTGGTGCGCCAGCGCCATCCCGATGCCATCGCGGAATCCCATCCCGGGCTTGCCCACGTCTGGCGCGACATCATCGGCACCGGCGACGACAGCCATTACGGCCGCCCGATCGCCTTCCACCATCAGGCACAGGCGCGGAACTGGCCGGCCGCCTGGGACCGGATCCGCGCGCCGGTCCTGGTGCTGTACGGCGAGTACGACTGGTTCGAAGACGAAGCGGCACATGCCCTCATCGCGGATATCGTCAACCGCAACGAGCCCGGCTCGGCGCGGCTCGTCGTCTTCGAGAAGATGGACCACCACTTCTCGGTATTCCCGGACGCCCGCGCCGCCTTTCGCGGCGAAGGCGGCACGCCGCGCGCAGAGCCCGCGGTCCGCGAGATCCTGAGCTTCCTGGAGCGGCACGCCGCCAACTGAGCCTGTATCATCCGCTCCGGGCCGCGGCCGGCGCGGCTTGCACGCCTGCCCGCCGTTCCGGCTCGGCTCCGCCTGCCGGGCTTTCCCGCACGGCAGGCTCGATACACTGTCTCAGACCTGGCCGGCGCCACGGAGGCTCCACTCATGAGTTCGCACTCGCAGCATCACGGCTGCCATCATGATCACGCGGCCACTGCGCCGAAGGGCGCTTACGACCGTGTGCCGGAAGGTTACACCGGCACCGTCTGGACCTGCCCCATGCACCCGGAGGTCCG
>CAZTAE010000468.1:0-2029 GCA_964611535.1 uncultured Woeseiaceae bacterium | reverse complement strand
CCAGCACCTCGATGACCTCGACCTCGTCGACGTCGCCGAGATCCGGCACGCGCATTTCCCGCGTCTCGGCCACTACGGAATGGCCTTCAGGAGCGACTCCACGTCCGCCAGCACCTTGCCCAGAAAGGTGGTGAAACGCGCGGCGTCGGCGCCGTCAATCACGCGGTGGTCGTACGACAGGGACAGCGGCAGCATGAGCCGCGGCCTGAAGTCCTCGCCGTCCCACACCGGCTGCATCGTCGAGCGGGAGACGCCCAGGATGGCGACTTCGGGCGCGTTCACGATCGGCGTGAACGCGGTGCCGCCGATCCCGCCGAGGCTCGAGATCGTGAAGCTCGCCCCCTGGATCTGCTGGCTCTTCAGCTTGCCCTCGCGCGCCGCCTGCGACAGCTCGCCCAGCTCCTTTGCGATCTCGTAGACGTCCTTCTTGTCGGCGTCGCGGATGACCGGAACGACCAGACCCTGTTCCGTGTCCGCCGCGAAGCCCAGGTGCATGTACTTCTTCAGGACGAGGTGCTCGCCGTCCTCCGCGAGTGAGGCGTTCGCCTGCGGGAATTCCTTCAGCGCCGCCACGCAGGCCCGCATCACGAACGCGAGCGGCGTCAGGCTGATGCCGCGCTCCTTCGCCGGGCCTTTCAGCTCCTGCCGCTTTTGCTCCAGCTCGGTGATGTCCGCGAGGTCGTGCTGCGTCACGTGCGGCAGGTTGATCCAGCTCGCCTGCAGCCGCGGCGCGGCGATCTTCTTGATGCGGGTCAGCGGCTTCGTCTCGATCTCGCCGAATTTGGCGAAATCCACCTTCGGCACTTCCGGCAGCGCCGCGCCGCGGCCCGCGCCCTCGCCGGTCAGGATCGCCTTCACGAAGGCCTTCACGTCGTCGTGCAGGATCCGGTTCTTCGGACCGCTGCCTTTGACGCGCACCAGGTCCACGCCGAGCTCGCGTGCGAGCTTGCGCACCGAGGGGCTCGCGTGAGCCTTCGCGAACCCGGCTTCGTCGATCGCCGGCATGCGCTGCGCCTTGCCCGCCTCCTGCGTGGCCGGCTCCTGCTTCGCGGGAGCTGCCTTTTCGGCCGGCGCCTCCTTCGGTGCCGCTTCCTTCTTCTCCGCCGGCGGCTTCTCTTCCGGCGCCACTTCCGCGCCCTCCACCTCGACGACGACGATTTCGGAGCCTTCGGACACCTTGTCGCCGGGCTTCACCAGCACGGAAGCAACCTTGCCCGCGACCGTCGACGGCACGTCCATCGCCGCCTTGTCGGTCTCCAGCGTGATCAGCGGGTCCTCGACGGCGACCTCGTCGCCCTCGCCGACGTGCACCTCGATGACATCGACGTCGGTGAAGTCCCCGATATCCGGTACCTCGACGGTCTGCCTGCCCCCGCCCTTCGGCTCGGCCTTCGCGCCCTTCGCCTCCGCCTGCTCCTTCGGCGCCTCCGCGGGTCCGGCCGCGGCATCCGTTGCTTCCGCGGCTGCCTCCTTCGAGCCCTCTTGCTCTTTCGCCTCCGGCTCGCCGCCTTCAGCCTCCCCGACCTGCATGCGGCCGATGACGTCGCCCGTCGAGACCTTGTCGCCGACCGAGACGGTGATCTCCTCGATCTCCCCATCCTGCTCGGCCGGCACGTCCATCGCCGCCTTGTCGGTCTCCAGCGTGATGAGGCCGTCTTCCTTCGCCACGCGATCGCCGGATTTGACCAGCACCTCGATGACGTCGACGTCGGAGAAGTCGCCGAGGTCGGGGACCTTGATATCGACGGTGTTCGGCACCTGCAGGCTCCAGTCGCTTACGGGTTTGCGAAAGTCACAGCGTGACGGGGTCGGGGCGGTCCGGATCGATGCCGTACTTTTCGATGGCCGCCGAGACCTTCGCCGGTTCCAGGTGGCCGTCGTCGGCGAGCGCCTTCAGCGCCGCGACGACGATGAAGTGCCGGTCGACCTCGAAGAACTCCCGCAGCGCCTGGCGCGCGTCACTGCGGCCGAAACCGTCGGTGCCGAGCGGCACGTAGCGGCCCGGCACCCAGCGGCGTATCTGGTCCGG
>CAZTAE010000467.1:0-2030 GCA_964611535.1 uncultured Woeseiaceae bacterium | reverse complement strand
ACGGGCAGCGAGGGGAAGGCGCCCTTGGTCTTCCGCAGAAGATCCAGGCCCCGGCGGTCCGGGTAATCCATATCGAAGCAGACGCCCGTTATCCCGCCGCGTTCGATCTCCTCGAAGGTGTTGTTGGGCTTCGGACAAATGCGAATCTCGCAGGAGTCCGTGAACGCGGCAGGGAGTTCAGCTTGCCGCGAGGCAACGGTCAGGTCGACCCACAAAAGGACAGGCTTGCGCATTGGGATTTCTTGACACCAGCCGGGCCTTGCAGGATGCCCTGAGGAGCGAAAAATCGCCGCCTATCCCGTCACAGAACCCTCTGCCAAACCCGTCACAGGGCGGTTTGGGAGCCTTATGTCCAATCCACAACCGCCCTGGGGCCCTGCAAAATAGTTACTCAGGTCGGCAACAAACTCCTATTGGCTCCCTGCGCCGTCCCGTACCGTTTCGGCTACCTGGGGCTACTGCACGCGAGTGCCAGAACCGTCCAAGGACGGCACGGCGACGCAATTTCGCCGCGGCGCCCCCGGAGAACACGCCATGTGGCTAAACGAGAAAAGGGAGTCGACAATGAAGACGAAAGTAATGAAGTTCCTTCGGGACGAAGAAGGCTTGACCATCGTTGAGTATGCAGTGGCTGCAGCTCTGATAAGTGCTGCCGTGATTCTTTCATTCACTAATCTCGGACAGGCGGTTGTCGTGGTCATCGACGACTTGACCGCGGCAATTAGCGGCGCCTAGTAGGCGAAGACGTTGCTGGGTTTCGGCGGGCCATACACGGCCCGCCGGATCTCAACCGCGAAAAGCTGGATAAGAGACTACCCGAACTTGCTGTAACCATGGAACTAACCGACCCACTGCAATTGACCAAGGCGCTGCTGCTCATCTCGCTGGTGATATTCTGCAGCGTGACCGACCTGAGCGTGCGCCGCATTCCGAATTCTATCCTGTTTGCGACGTTGATGACGGCACTCTTTCTCAGCAGTCTCATTGACGGACTGCACGGACTGATCGATTCGCTCGCTGGCCTCGCGATCGGACTGCTCATGCTGATGCCCCTGCATGTACTCGGGCGAATGGGTGCAGGAGACGTCAAGCTGCTCGGTGTCGTCGGAAGCCTGTTGGGCGCCTGGGGCGCTGTGGTGGCTGGACTTGCGACTATGATGGCAGGCGGTGTGCTGGGTGTCGTGTATCTGCTCTGGATAGCCGCGGCGCCCATTCTGAAATCTTACGCGTCGCGTATCTCCGGCCTCCTGACCGGCAAGAAGGCAGCACCAGGAGGCGCAACGTCGTCGACCCTGCGGGCGGCAGAGATTCCCTACGCGGTTGCAATTGCAGCCGGCACGATTGCGGCGCTTTTCTACCTGGACCTGCTTGCAGGGGTGAGCATTTTATGAGCATAGAGCCTCGGGAGAGCGACGAGTTCCCCTCGCACATCGATGATCTGGGTCAGGTCCGGGTTGCAAAACTCGCGCCGCGACCGACCAATCTTGAAGAAACGGGCTTGTCCTTGACGTTCATCGCCGATCTCGTCTCCAAGCACATCCTGGAGCGCGGCACGATGACCATCGGCGACCTCAGCGTCGCGGTAGCGTTGAGCGGCTCCATCGTCGAGAAGATCCTCAACTTCATGCGCAGCGAGGCTCGCGTAGAGGTGAAGGCGGTGGTGGACGCCGGCCCCGGCTTGGCCTATGCGCTGACGGACCGCGGCCGTGCCGCTGCGCTGGACGCGATGATGCGCAGCGGATACGTTGGTGCCGCTCCGGTCCCCTTGAAGCGTTACGCGCAAATCGTTCGTACGCAGACGGTGCACAGCCGCACGGTAACGCAGAGCGAGATGCGCGCCGCATTCCATGATGTGGCGCTGGACGACGAACTTCTTGACCGACTGGGACCGTCGCTGAATTCCGGGCGTGCGATATTTCTGTATGGGGCGGCCGGCACCGGCAAGACGTATATCTCCCAGAAGCTGGTGCGGCTCTTCCGCGACCTGACGCTGGTTCCGCACGCGATTTCCGTCGATGACACCGTGATCC
>CAZTAE010000466.1:0-2035 GCA_964611535.1 uncultured Woeseiaceae bacterium | reverse complement strand
GCGATCATGCCCCAGAGGCTGCTCACGCGGCCGCGGACGTCGTCGTCGATCAGGGACTGCAGCAGGATCTGGGCGCCGACGCCGCAGATCGTGAGCATGAAGCCGAGACCGGCGACGATGGCCAGGCCGACCCAGAAGACCTGCGCCGTGCCGAGCAGGATGACGAGCACGCCGACGACCGCGATCCCGATGGCCACGTAGCGGATACGCAGGTGAATCAGGTCGTTCGAGATGACGAGCCCGGCGGCGATCGCCCCGGCGCCCGCCGCCGAAGTCAGCGCCGCCAGCCCGGTGCTGCCGCGCTGGAACACGGACTCCGCGAACGCCGGCAGCAGTTCCAGCGGTCCGCGGCCGAAGAACGACGCCATGGCGACCAGTCCCAGCAGCTGTCGCACCGCGGTTCGCGACGCGACGTAGCGTATCCCGTCGACCACCTCGCCCCAGACGTTGCTGCGCGCCTCGGCGCTTTGCCGGTACACCGTCGTCCTGATCGCGAACAGGGCAGCCAGGATGGCGATGTTGGAGAGCCCGTTGAAAGCGAATGCCGCCGCGACTCCCAGAGTCGCGATCAACAGGCCGGCGATCGCCGGCCCGAGGAAGCGCGAGAGGTTGAAGGCAATGGAGTTGATCGCCATCGCGCTCTGCAACTGGTTGCGCGTGACGATATTCGGGATCAGGGCGAGCCGCACTGGCGTGTTGGCGCCGTCTACGGTGCCCTGCATGAGCGACAGCAGGCACAGCACGTAGATCCCGACGAGATCCATCAGCACCAGAGCCGCAAGCAGCAGCATGATCAGCGCGCCGATCGAGTTGATCACCAGGGCGGCGCGGCGCCGGTCGAAGCGGTCCGCCAGCACGCCGAAAAGCGGACCGAGGACGACGATCGGGAAGAACTGGGTGAAAGCGACGACGCCGACCCAGAATTCCGACTCCGTCAGTTGCCACGCCTGCCACCCGAGCGCCACGCGGTAGACCCACACCCCGTGCAGCGACACGATGTTCCCCGAGAGGTACAACAGGTAATTGCGGTTGCGGAGGGCGGATGTCGGCATGGGCGCTGAGCGGCGAGTCCGGCAAAGGCCCTCGGCTGCGGTGGACGCAACCGATGCAGTGAACGAAGGCCGGAACGGATCGAGCCGCTCATTCTATACTGGTTGGCGACACGATCAGCTACAGCCTCGCCTGTTCCCGTAGTCCGGCATCCCCAGGACTTGCCGCAGCCAGACGTCATGCGGCGGCAGCTTCTTCGGTGCCGCCGCCAGCCGCTCCGCCACCAGCCGGTGGACGCCGGCGCGCGGCAGATCATTGCCGTAGCGCTGGCGGACCTCCTCGCCCATGAAATCCATGCCGTACATGACGGCCTCGTAACTGGAGCGCGTGAACAGCTTGCCGGTGTCGATCGGCGGCCGGTGATCCCCGGAAATGCCGCCGTCGGCCAGTGGCATGTCCGGCTGTCCGGGAAAGAACTGATCCTCGAAATCGCTGTGCGACGGCGGTTTGATCCGCCAGTAGTCGAGCTTGGCCTTCAGCCGGTCAGTGATACGTTCAGGCCTTCGCACTTCCCGCCAGAAGGCACTGTCGCCGCGACGGCTCAGGCAGTAGTGGAGGTTGATGAAGTCGAGAATTTCGTAGAAGCGGTTCGCCATGATGCGGTTGTAGCGGAAGCGAAGCGGTTCCATGTCGTCGCCGTACGGAAAATGCTCGGTCAGCATGACGGTGGCGAGGTCGCTGAGGTAAAGGCCGGTGGATTCCAGCGGCTCGATGAACCCGCCGGAGAGTCCCACGGCGATGCAGTTTCGCACCCAGGCCTTCTCGCGAACGCCGACCTTGAAGGGCACTATTCGGGCTGCCACTTCATCGGCATGCGCACCTTCGAAGGCACGCAGTTCACGTTCGGCATCCTCGTCGCTCTGGAACTCACCGGAGTGCACGTAGCCCAGCGAACGCTTGTCCTGCAGCGGGATCTCCCAGACCCAGCCAGCCGAGAGGGCGGTGGCGGTGGTGTAGGGGCGGACGTACCCCGGGTAGTGGTGCT
>CAZTAE010000465.1:0-2039 GCA_964611535.1 uncultured Woeseiaceae bacterium | reverse complement strand
GAGCACCACTCCGAGAGCACGGAGGCCATCTTCGCGCACATGCCCGGCATCCGCGTCGTCATCCCCTCGTCGCCGGGGCGGGCTTACGGGCTGCTGCTCGCCTCGATCAGGGACCCGGATCCCGTCGTGTTCCTCGAGCCGAAGCGGATCTACCGCCTGAACAAGCAAAACGTGGAGGACAATGGAAAGGCCCTGCCGCTCGACGTCTGCTATATATTGCGCGAAGGCAGCGACGTGACGCTCGTCACCTGGGGCGCGATGACCTACGAAAGCATGAAGGCCGCCAACCAGCTGGCGAAGGACGGGATCGAGTGCGAGGTGATCGATCTGGCCACCATCAGCCCGATCGACTACGAAACCATCCTGGAGTCCGTCGAGAAAACACGTCGGCTGGTCATCGTCCACGAGGCCGCGCGGAGCTACGGCGTCGGCGCCGAGGTAGCGGCCATCGTCGCCGAGAAAGGCGTATACGACCTCGAGGCGCCGATCCGGCGCGTGACGGGCTACGACGTCGTCATGCCGTTGTTCCGCCGCGAGCAGGATTACATGCCCAGTGTCGAAAAGATCACCGATGCCATCAGGGAAACCGTCGATGCGTAGGAGCCTGTGCGGCGTTGGCCGCCCGGGGCGCCGGAGGCGGGTGCCTGCCGCATCGACAGTACAGCACGCGGAGTCGCCATGACCACGTTCAACCTTCCGGATCTGGGAGAGGGACTGCCCGAAGCGGAAATCGTCGCCTGGCACGTCGCCGAGGGCGATAACGTCAAGGCGGACGACCTGCTGCTTTCGGTCGAGACCGCCAAGGCGGTCGTCGAAGTGCCCTCGCCCTACAGCGGCGTCGTGAAACGCCTGCACGCGAGTCCCGGGGACGTCGTGGAGACGGGCGCGCCGCTGGTCGACTTCGAGGATGCCTCGGGACAGCCCTCGCAGGAAGAGCAGCCCGCGCAGGAAGACAGGAAGCCTGCCGCCGCGGAAGAGCCGGCGGGGCCCGAGGCCCGGCAGGATGCCGGCACCGTCGTCGGCAACGTCCAAAGCGGCAGCGAGATCGTCGCGGACACGGGTGTTCCCGGACGCCGTCGCCGCCGCGCGGGCCGCGTGAAGGCAACCCCGGCGGTGCGTGCCGAAGCGAAGCGCCGGGGTGTGGATCTCGCCGAAGTCACACCGAGCGGCAAGAACGGCCAGGTGACGATGGATGACCTGGAACAGTTCCAGAAGCCGTCGAGGCGAGCACGCCCCGCCGCGCCCCGGCCAGCCGCGGCGGCGGGACAAAGCGAGCAGCTCCGGGGCCCGCGCCGCGCCATGGCGCAGAGCATGACGCTGACGCGCGACGAAGTGGCGCTCTGCACGCTCTTCGACGACGCCGATATCGAGGAGTGGCTGGACAAGCGCGACTTCACCGCCCGCATACTGCGCGCCGTCGTGGCCGGATGCGCTGCCGAGCCGGCCCTCAACGCGTTCTACGATGCCCAGAACCAGTCTCGCCAGCTCGAATCGCGGGTCGACGTCGCCATGGCGGTGGATACCGACGAGGGCCTGATCGTGCCCGTGATCCGCAACGTGGAGCAGAAATCCCTCGAGGAGATCCGGGAGGCGGTCGGCAAGCTCAAGGAAGCGACGCGGAGCAGGACCGTGGCGCCGCAGGACATGCTGAACTACACCATCACGGTCTCGAACTTCGGCATGATGGCCGGCCGCTACGCGACGCCCCTGATGGTGCCGCCCACCGTCGCCATTCTCGGCACGGGCAAGCTTCAGCACGACGTGGTCGCCGTGATGGGTGGCATGGAGGTGCACCGGCGAATGCCGCTCTCGTTGAGCTTCGACCATCGCTGCGTAACGGGCGGCGAAGCAGCCCGCTTCCTGGCAGCCGTCATCAACGATCTCGAAAAGCCCCGATAGAACCTGACGCCGGAACGGTATAGAGTCCATCCCGCTCGTATCGCGTCCCGGCAAGGTGCTGGTACTCCAACAAGGTGATATTGATGGGTTCAGCGAGTTGTGAAGCCGTTGGCCGCAAGGCGCGCCTCGCCGGCAATGGC
>CAZTAE010000464.1:0-2042 GCA_964611535.1 uncultured Woeseiaceae bacterium | reverse complement strand
ACGAGCTCGTGCAGCGCATCGTCGAAGCCTACGAGGCGGACGGCAATGGCAAGGGAGCCGCGCGCTCCCGGCAACGGAACGGGAAATAGCGTCGTTACGATCGGGGTATGTATCCTGGCAGGGCAAGGCCCGGGCACACGGTGTCGTGCCGGCCGGGCGGCCGGACGATGACCGACCGGATCGACCTCGAGCTGCAGCTCGCCTGCAAGGTCGAGAGCCTGCCGGCGGAGGACGAGATGCGCCGCTGGCTGGAGGCTGCGATAGCGACGTCGGCGGAGTCTGCCCCCGTGCCACGTGAGATCGTCGTGCGCGTCGTCGACGAACAGGAGAGCCGGGAACTGAACCGACGCTATCGGCAACAGGATCGGCCCACCAATGTCCTGGCGTTTCCGGCAGAGGAGGTGCCCTGGGCGGAGGGGAGCGCGCAGCCACTCGGCGACCTGGTGGTCTGCGGGCCCGTGGTGGAGCGCGAGGCGCGCGAGCAGGAGAAGGACGTTGCCGGCCACTGGGGCCACCTGCTGGTGCACGGCGCACTGCACCTGCTGGGCCACGACCACCGGAACGACGCGGAGGCCGCCGTGATGGAGCGCCTGGAAGCGCGCATCCTGGCCGAGCGCGGCTATGACGACCCCTATGCAGCCCGTTGAAAGCCGCCCCGCCGCCCCCATGTACGCAGGCTCGACATGAACGACAAACCTCCAAGTACCAGCGCCCCGGGGTCGGCCGGCCTCCTGAAGCGGGTCGTTCGCGCCGTGCGAGGCGAGCCCTGGAGCCGCGAGGAAATCCACGACCTGTTGCAGCAGGCAGAGAGCGTCTTCGACCCCGACGAGCAGAACATGCTCCAGGGCGTGCTCGAGGTCGCCGAGACGCAGGTCCGCGAAGTGATGGTCCCGCGGTCGCAGATGGTGGTCATCGAGCGCAACCAGAGCCTCGACGAGATGCTGGACGTCATCGTGAAGTCCGGCCACTCGCGCTTTCCCGTCATCGGGGACGACCGTGATGAAGTGCTCGGCATCCTGCTGGCCAAGGATCTGTTGCGTCACTTCGCCAACGGCCATCACGCCGACCTCCGCATCGAGGACTACCTCCGGCCGGCCGCCGTCATACCCGAGTCGAAGCGCCTGAACGCCCTGCTCAAGGAGTTTCGCGACAGCCACAATCACATGGCGATCGTCGTCGACGAGTACGGCGGCGTGTCCGGCCTCCTGACGATCGAGGACGTGCTCGAGGAGATCGTCGGGGAGATCGACGACGAGCACGACCCCGAGGAAGCGGAGTCCATCCAGCTCGAGTCGGAGGGCGACGGGGCCGGGGCGACCTACCTGGTGCGGGCGCTCACGCGCATCGAGGACTTCAACGAGTATTTCGGCAGCGACCTCTCCGACGAGGACTACGACACGATAGGCGGCCTCGTGATGCACGAGCTCGGCCGCCTGCCGAGGCGCGGCGAAAAGCTGACGTTCGGCGGCTTCGAATTGCGCGTCGTCAAGGCGGACAAGCGCAGGATCGACACGCTGCAGGTGCGGCGAGCTCACCAGCCGGATTGATGCTGCGCCGCGCGCGTCGACCCGGCACCGAAGGCGCGGCCGCCGAGCCCCGCCAGGCCGCGTTCCTGGGCATGCATCCGCTGGCGTTGCGGCTGATGTTCTTCACGGCGGGCGCGCTGCTCACCCTGGCCTTCGCCCCGGTCGGCGTCTACGCCCTCGCGCCGTTACTGCCGCTGCCGCTCCTTCTGGCTTGTCTGTATTGTTCGCCGCGCGACGCGGCGCGCTATGCCTTCTGGTTCGGCGCCGGGCTGTTCCTGTTCGGCACCTACTGGGTCACCATCTCGGTGCACGTCTTCGGCCAGGCGCCGCTGTGGCTGGCGGTCGTGCTGATGCTGGGGCTGGTGCTGGTCATGGCGGCGTATTTCGCCGCCATCGGCTGGGCCGTCGCGACGCTCACGAACGGGCGTCCCTGGCGGCTCGCGGCTGCCGCGCCGGCCGCGTGGGTCGCGATCGAGTGGTTCCGGGGCTGGTTCCTGACCGGCTTTCCCTGGCTCA
>CAZTAE010000463.1:0-2048 GCA_964611535.1 uncultured Woeseiaceae bacterium | reverse complement strand
TTCAGGATTTTACCGGTTCGAGAATCGAGTCGAGGTTAAGCTGATCACACAATTCCAGGAACTCGTCCCGCAGCTGGGCCAGGTGCACGGTGGCGGGGACGTTGACCGTCATCTGGGCGGAAAACATCGGCGCGCCGGTGTGCGCCGCGGCGTAGCGGCGGGTGGCGATTTCGGCGATGTCGATGTTGCGGCTGGTAAAGAAGTTGGCCAGGTTGAAAACGATGCCGGGCTGGTCCAGGGCCACCACGTCGACGCCGTAGGGGATGCAGTCCTTCTTGTCGTGGCGCTCGCCGGTCTTCCGGACGGTCACGGTCAGAGCGTGGTTCCGCGACAGCTTGTCGAGCTCGGATTCGAGCTTCGCCAGCGTATGCCAGTTGCCGGAAATGAGCAGCAGCATGGCGAACTCGTTGCCCAGCACGGTCATCCGGCTTTCCTCGATGTTGCCGCCGCAATCGAGGATCACCTTGCTGATGTCGTTCACGACGCCAGATCGGTCGTTACCAATTGCTGATAAAACAATTAGTTGCTTCATTAACCTAGAATCATCCTACATGGCGACGCCGCCGCCTCCGGGGGTCCGGACGGCGAAACTCGCAGCCTCGGCCGGCCCGGTGGGGCAAGCCATCGTCCTTGATAGTGCATTATACGGACAGTAACATCGCCGCCTTATTTGAGGCGAGGACAAGCCGTGTTCAAGGGCAGCCTGGTGGCGCTGGCGACGCCGTTCGACGAGAACGACCGCATCGACTACGCCGCCGTCGAACGCCTCATCCGTTTCCACGTCGACGAAGGCACGGACGGGCTGGTGATCGCCGGTACCACCGGGGAATCGCCGACGCTCGAGAAGGGCGAGCACGCGGAGCTGATCGCCCGCGCGGTGGAAATCGCGGCCGGCAGGCTCCCGGTCATAGCCGGCACCGGCTCGAACTCGACCCGACAGACGGTCGAGTTGTCCGTGCTGGTCGGTCGCTCAGGAATCGACGGCTACCTGCTGGTCACGCCGTACTACAACAAACCGGTGCAGGAGGGCATCTACCGGCATTTCGCGGCCGTCGCCGACGCCGTCGACAAACCGATCATGCTGTACAACGTGCCGGGCCGTACCGCGGCCGACGTTCTGCCGGAGACGGTCGGGCGGCTGGCGCAGCATCGCAATGTTTTCGGCATAAAGGAAGCTACCGGCGACCTTGAGCGCCTCAGGCGCATCCTGGAGGTAGTACCGGAGGACTTCATGCTCTACAGCGGCGACGACTTTACCGCGCGCGAGTTCATGGAAATCGGCGGTCACGGTGTCGTGACCGTGACCGGCAACGTGGCGCCCCGGCTCATGGCCGATATGTGCCGGGCCCAGCTCGCCGGCGAGACGGCCCGGGCGAAAGAGCTGGATGCGAGGCTGCAGCCGTTGAACAAGGCGATGTTTCTGGAGTCGAATCCGATTCCGGTGAAATGGGCGCTGGCCGAGATGGGGCTGATAAAAGCGGGTATTCGCCTGCCCCTGACGCCGTTCGCCGGACGATTCCACGAACAGACGAGGCGGGCGATGGCGCAAGCCGGCATAGCCGCAGGTCAGGGACAATGATCGGATTCTTCAGAAGCGGCGCGCTCCTGGGCGCGGCGCTCTTCGTGGGCGCCTGCGGGGCGGGCTCGAACGTCTGCGAAAAGCCGAAGCACTACCAGACGAGCCAGCCCGGCAAGCGTATCGAGGTGCCGGAAGGGCTGGATTCCCTCAATTCGGCGCGCGAAATGGCCATTCCGGAGCCTTCCCCCCGGGATCCGCGGCCGGAGGGCGCACCCTGCCTCGAGCTGCCACCGTCCTACAGCGGCGGCGACGAGCCGCCGCCCCGACCCGCCGGTTGATCGGGAGCGAAGGGTAGACCGATAATCCGATGCTCCGTCCGGCGGGGTGCGACGAGAGCAGGAACGAAGTGGAGAGGTGGCCGAGCGGTCGAAGGCGCTTGCTTGGAAAGCAAGTGTACGGTTAACGCCGTACCGTGGGTTCGACAAATCCGCAGGAGCGGATTTGGACGCGCGCAGCGCGCCCGAAGGGC
>CAZTAE010000462.1:0-2051 GCA_964611535.1 uncultured Woeseiaceae bacterium | reverse complement strand
GCCCGGAGACCGGCCCGATGCACACGTGATCGACGCGGCGGGCGTGACGGGCGTGCACAGCGACGTGCCAAGGCACGGCAGAGATCTCCCCGAAGGCTCCGGCGGACGTTCACATGGCTCTCGATGTGAATGGCGTGCGGGCGGCACGCCGAAGGGGAAAACAATGAACAAGCCAGCCTGTGCCACGATTCCCGTACTTTCCGTTCTGCTTTCACTGACGGCCACGGCGGCGGAACCGCCTCAGGAGCCGCGGGACAACATCGTCGTGACCGCGACGCGCTCGCCGATATCGGTGAATGACGCCATCGTGCCGGTCACGGTCATCACGCGCCAGGACATCGAGCGGTCGCTCGCCGCGGATCTCGCCGAACTGTTGCGCTTCGAAGCCGGACTCGACCTCGGGCGGCACGGCGGCCCGGGCCAGTCGACGTCACTGTTCCTGCGCGGCACGGAAAGCAATCATACGCTGGTGCTGATCGACGGCGTGCGGATCAATCCCGGTACCGTCGGCGGCGCGGCCATCCAGAACATCGATCCCGGCGCCGTCGAACGCATCGAGATCGTGAAGGGGGCGCGTTCGGCGCTGTTCGGCACCGACGCGATAGGCGGCGTCGTCAACGTCATCACCCGGCGTCACGACCGCGCCTACGTCGAGGCGGCTGCCGGCGGCGGCAGCTTCAATACGCGCTCCGCCTCCGTGGCGGCGGGAATGCGCCGGGAGGACCGAGACATCGGCGTCTCATTCGCCTGGCGGGACACCGACGGATACCCGGCGCGTACGGGTACGGACATCGACCGGGGTTTCGAGAACCTGTCGGGAAATTTCCACGCCGGCAGGCAATTCGGCTCGAGTTATCTCTCCCTGCGCCACTGGCGGACCGCAGGCAACGTCGAGTACTTCGACTTCCTCCTGGCGCCGCTCGACCAGGACTTTCGCAACGAAAGCACGGCGCTGGAATGGGAGTGGAGCCCGTCCGGCAGTATCGAAAGCAAGCTCGTCGCGAGCCGTATCGTGGACGAGATCGAGCAGAACCAGTCGGCGGATTTCGTCGTCTCCACCCGTTACGCGCTCGACTGGCAGTTGAGCACGGAACGCGGCAATCATCAGTGGATCGGCGGGCTCTACCTCGTCGACGAAAACGCCGACGCGCTGTCGTTCGGCTCCGGCTTCGACGAGGACACCCGGGTGCGCGCGGTCTTCCTGGAAGATCAGTGGACGAGCGGCCGCCACCGGGCCTTCCTGGCGGTGCGCCTGACGGATCACGACTCGTTCGGCAACCACCTCGCCTGGAACGCCGAATACGCCGTCGATCTGAACGAGCGCTGGACGGCGAACGCCGGCATCGGCCACGCGTTCCGCGCGCCCGACGCCACCGACCGCTTCGGCTTCGGCGGGCGCCCCGACCTCGAGCCGGAGACCGCGGACGAAGTGCAGGCAGGGCTGGCGTACCGGCCGTCGGCGCGCCAGTCCTTCGAGCTCGGCCTGTACCGTAACGATATCGACGACCTCATCGAATTCGACCTGGCGTCCTTCGAGCTGCGCAACATCGCGGTCGCGGAGATCCGCGGGGCCGAGCTCGCGTGGGAGTACCGCGGCGACTCGTGGTCGGCACGGGCCGCCCTCGTCAGGCAAACCGCCGAGAACGCCGCCGACCGGACCCGCCTGCTCCGGCGGGCGGAAGAAACCCTGACGGTGAAGCTCGCGAAGGACGTGGGCCGGCACGGGTTCGGCCTGTCGGTGCTGGCCACCGGCGACCGCGAGGACGTCGGCAACGCCCGCCTCGCGGGCTACGTGCTCGCGAACCTGACCGGCCGGCTCGCGATCGGCGAACGCTGGCGCCTTCATGCGAGAATCGAGAATGTGCTGGACACGCGCTACGAGACGGCGGCAGGGTTTCGGATGCAGGAGCGCAGCGCGTTTGCGGAGCTGCGTTACGACTGGCATTGACGGCGTTATTGCGGGAGCGGACAGTGGGAAAACGGCTGAGCAGGATCTATACGCGCACCGGAGACGACGGCACGACCGGCCTCGGCGACGGCAGCCGCGTGGA
>CAZTAE010000461.1:0-2058 GCA_964611535.1 uncultured Woeseiaceae bacterium | reverse complement strand
CCTCGATGTCGAAGTAGCGGATCTGGCGAAAGTTGAACAGGCGCTCGTAGAACTCCGCCCACACGTCCATCTGCCCGCGATGCACGTTGTGCGTCAGGTGATCGACGTAGGTCAGGCCCGTGTCGAGCTTCGCCGCCTGCTCTTCCCAGCCGGGCTCGAACCGGAAATCGATGTCGTAGATGGTCTCGTCGCCGTAGCGGTCCACCAGGTAGAGGCGGCTTCCGCCGATGCCCTCGATAGCGGGGATGTTGAGCTCCATCGGCCCCGGATCACCCGGCACGGCCGTCGCCCCGAGCTCCACCGCGCGGTTGAGCGCGTAGTTCGCGTCGTGAACGCGGAAGGCCATGGCGCAGGCACAGGGGCCGTGCTCGCGCGCGAACTCCTGCGCGAAGCTGTCGGGTTCGGCGTTCACGATGAAGTTGATGTCCCGCTGCTTGTGCAGCGTCACGTCCTTGGAACGGTGATGTGCGACGGCCGGCATCCCCATCCTCGAAAACAGTTCCCGCAAGGACTCCGGGTCGGGTGCGGCGTACTCCACGAACTCGAAGCCGTCCGTCCCCATCGGGTTACGGTGCTCGTCCGTGCCGCCGGATTTCTTGCTCGTCGTCGTTACCACTTTCTTCACCTCGAAGCCTGGATGCCGCCTCCGGGGTTTGGAGGCGGGGGAAACTCTGAATGTTAACGCAGCCACCGCCGCGTTTTCCTGCAAATCCCCGCGCCGGTTTGCTACAGTGCGCAGGATTTCTATCCTGTTTCGGGTTTTTATGACGAATTGCAGCAGCCATGGATGAAATTGACCGGAAAATCCTGCGCGAGCTACAGCGCGACGGGCGCCTCCCCTGGGTGGAGCTGTCCGAGCGTGTGAACCTCTCGGCCACCGCCTGCCAGCGCCGTGTCCAGTCGCTGATCGAGCGCGGCATCATCGACGGCATCGCCGCCCGCGTGAATCCCGAGGCTCTGGGCTACGAAGTGGAGGCCTTCGTGTCGGTCTACGTCGACCGTCAGGACCTGAAGCTCGCGAAGCAGTTCCGCGCGGCCATCCGCAAATACCCCGAAGTGCAGGCCTGCCACATGATGACCGGGCAGGTGGACTACCTGCTGCGCGTCGTGGCGAAGGACCTGAAGTCCTACGGCCGCTTTGTCGAGGAAAAAATACTCGGCATGCCGGGGGTGAAGGATGCCTCCTCCTCCATCGTGCTCGACCGCGTCAAGACGAGCTCCTCGGATCTGCCGTAGGGGCCGAGCGGCCGGTGCCGTGCGCGAAGGTATCGCGGCTATGGACAGCCGCTACCGGCCGCTCAGCGGGCGGCCAGCATGGCCGGGTTCAGATCGGCCACGGACCTGCAGCCCATCAGGATCATGTTGCGCTCGATTTCGCGGCGCATCAGGTCCATCGCGCGTTCCACGCCCGCGGTGCCCGCCGCCGCCAGCGCGTAGAGATACATACGGCCGCCGGAGCAGGCCGTCGCGCCCCCGGCGAGCGCCTTGAGCACGTGCGTCCCGCGGCGGATGCCGCCGTCGAGGATGATCTCGATCTGCCCGCCCACGGCATCGACAATGGCCGGCAACTGGTCGAAGGGCGCCCGGCAGGCATCGAGCTGCCGGCCGCCGTGGTTGGAAATCATGATGGCCGTGGCGCCGATTTCGACGGCCCGCTTCGCATCCGGCACCGACATGACGCCCTTGACGGCGAAGGGGCCGCCCCACTCCTCGATCATGCGCGCGGCATCCTCCCAATCGATCGAGCGCTTCATCTGGCTGTCGATGTACTCGGCTACGGATGACGAGACGTTCCTGCCCTGCTCGATGTATTTCGAAACGTTGGGCAGATCGAAGCGCGCGCGCGCAAGGTAATTGGCCGTCCACTCCGCATGCCGCAGGAAGCTCAGGATGCTCCTGGGCGTCAGCTTCGGCGGCGTGGTCATGCCGGTAACGAGGTCGCGCTCGCGGTTGCCGGCGACGATGGTGTCCACCGTCAGCGCCAGCGCGTCGAACTTCGCGGCCTTGCAGCGCTCGATCAGGTCCGAGGTGAGGGCCGGATCATTGTGGACGTAGATC
>CAZTAE010000460.1:0-2062 GCA_964611535.1 uncultured Woeseiaceae bacterium | reverse complement strand
ATGTACCCGATCGCCGTCGAGCACGGCGCCGAGGCGCTCGCGATCTGCACGGTCAGCGACGACATCGTGAACGGCGACGCGCTGGACACGAAGGAACGGGAGACGGGTTTCAACGACATGATCGAGATCTCGCTCGAGACGGCGCGGAGGCGCGGGTGAGCGTCAGCGTCCTGCCGTCGGGCCCGAGGCTGCCGGACCTCGACCGCGTCGCGCGGGTCGACGAGGTCGGCGTGAACGAGCGCGTCGCGCGCTTCCGCAGCCGCAGCATCAAGACGGACTCCAAGGTGCAGGCGCTGAAGATGGTGCTGTCGATGATCGACCTGACCACGCTGGAGGGCCAGGACACGCCGGGCAAGGTACGGCAGCTGTGCCAGAAGGCGATGCACCTGCACGACAAAATGCCGGATTTGCCGCACGTCGCCGCGGTGTGCGTGTACCCGACGATGGTGGCGGTCGCGAAGAGGGCGCTCGGCAACTCCGGCATCAAGGTGGCGTCCGTGGCGACTGCCTTCCCGAGCGGCATGGCGCCGCGGCAGGTGAAGCTCGAGGAGACGCGGATGGCCGTCGCCGAGGGCGCCGACGAGATCGACATGGTCATCTCGCGCGGCGCGTTCCTGCAGGGCGAGTACGGTCTCGTGTTCGACGAGATCGGCGCCATCAAGGAGGCCTGCGGCGAGGCGCACCTCAAGGTGATCCTGGAGACCGCCGAGCTCGGCACCCTGGACCGGGTGCGGCGCGCGAGCGTGCTGGCGATGCACGCCGGTGCGGATTTCATCAAGACCTCCACCGGCAAGATCCAGCCCGCGGCGACGATGCCGGTCACGCTGGTCATGTTGCAGGCGATTCGGGACTATTATCATGAGACCGGCAGGGCCGTCGGGATGAAACCCGCGGGCGGCATCTCGAACGCGAAGCTCGCCGTGCATTACCTCGTGATGCTGCGCGAGACGCTCGGCAAGGGCTGGATGACGCCGGAGCGTTTCCGCTTCGGCGCCAGCTCGCTCGCCAACGACGTCCTGATGCAGATCGAAAAGCAGGCGACGGGCGTGTACCAGTCGGCGGATTATTTTTCAAAGGATTAAGCCCAGTGATCGCTCATCCCACCATTGAATCTCCCGCGGAAACCCGCCGGTCGCCCGCGGGGCGGGCTCCTACAGGTTACGACGCCCCGCGTAGGAGCCCGCCCCGCGGGCGACCCGGCGATACCGGGCGCATCGGAGCGGTCAGGTGAGCGTCGAGGGGCGAAAGGTGAATATCGTGGACCCGCAAACGAACACGCTCGCGTTCGACGACGGCTGGCGGTATTCGCCGGCGCCGGAGAGCACCGACCACATCACGCTGGAGAAGCGCTACGGGCTCTTCATCGGCGGCGATTTCGTCGAACCGGCCGAAGGCGGCTACTTCCCGTCGATCAACCCGGCGAACGAGCAGGAGCTCGCACAGATCGCGGTGGCGACGGCGGCCGACGTGGACCGCGCGGTGAAGGCCGCGCGCAAGGCCTTCGAGGGGCCGTGGTCGAAGCTGAAGCCCGCGGAGCGCGGCAAGTACGTCTACCGCCTCGCGCGCATGCTGCAGGAGCGCTCGCGCGAATTCGCCGCCATCGAGTCCCTGGACGGCGGCAAGCCGATCCGCGAGTCGCGCGACATCGACATCCCGCTGGCCGCCGCGCACTTCTTCTATTACGCGGGCTGGGCCGACAAGCTGGAGTACGCGTTCCCGGGCCGGAAGCCTTCGCCGCTGGGGGTCGCCGGGCAGATCATTCCCTGGAACTTTCCGCTCCTGATGCTTGCCTGGAAGATCGCGCCGGCGATCGCCTGCGGCAACACGGTCGTGCTGAAGCCCGCGGAGACGACGCCGCTGACCGCGCTCAAGTTCGCGGAGCTGGTGCGCGACGCGGCCTGCCGCCCGGCGTCGTCAACATCGTGACGGGCGCGGGCGAGACGGGCGCCGCAATCGTCAACCACGAGGACATCGACAAGATCGCCTTCACCGGCTCGACGGAAGTCGGCCGCGGCATTCAGAAGGCGCTCGCCGGCAGCGGCAAGCGCTACACGCTGGAGCT
>CAZTAE010000459.1:0-2068 GCA_964611535.1 uncultured Woeseiaceae bacterium | reverse complement strand
TTGCTCGTCGCCGCGCCGGAACGTCCACTCGTCCGGCTGGTCCGTCGTCACGCCGACGAGCTCGAACGGCTGCTCCCAGCCGCCGTTCGCCGCCCCCGGCTCGAGGCCGAGCTTCTCCATTTCCTCGATCAGGTAAGCGCGCGCGGCCTCGTCGCCCCGGCTGCCCGGGCCGCGGCCCTCGTACCTGTCGTCCGACAGCTCGACGATGTACTCCCGCATCAGATCGCCGGTGATCCGGCTTGCCGCCTGTTCGGCCGGCGGATTGCCGGCGGCTCCGGACGCTGCCGGCGCGGCCCTCTCGTCCGGCGGCGCGGGGGACTCGTCCGGCCCGCAGGCCGCCATGCCGGCGCAGACACACACGATGAGCAGGTTTCGAGCAATGGGATGGGTCACAGGATTCTCTCGTTGATGGACAGAGCAGGCTTTCAGGCAAGCACTTCGGCGAAGAAGTTCCGCATCGACTGCCAGGAGCGCCGGTCAGCGTCGGGCTGATAGACCGTGCCGAAGGCGGCGTCGTTCGCCTTCGGATTGGTGAAGGCGTGCATGGTATTGCCGTAGGCGTGCAGTTGCCAGTCGGCGCCCGTCGCGGTCAGTTCCCTGCCGAACGCGACCACGTCCTCCGGCGGCGCCATGGGATCGTCCCAGCCATGCAGCGCCAGAACCTTCGCCCGGATCCTGTTGCCGGCCGTGTTGCCCGGCGCGCCCAGCATGCCGTGAAAGCTCACTACGCCGTTGACGTCGGCCCCGGTCCGGGCGAGGTCGAGCACGCACAGCCCGCCGAAGCAAAAGCCGATGGCCCCCGTCCGGTGCTCATCCACCTCGTCTTCGCGGCGCATCGTCTCCAGCGCGAGCTGCATGCGCCGCTGCAACAGGCCGCGGTCGTCCATGAACGGCCGCATCAGGGCCCGGTTCTCGTCGATCCCGGCACCCCGTATGCCCTTGCCGTAGAGATCGAGGCAGAAGCCGACGTAACCGAGCGCGGCAAGGTCGCGTGCCTTCGCCTGCTCGGCCTCGCCCCGGCCCGCCCAGGTGTGCGCGACGAGCACCCCCGGACGCGGCCCGCCGGCCGCCTCGTCCCAGGCCATGAATGCCTCGAGCGTCCGCTCGCCGTCCCGGTACTCGATGGTTCGCGTGCCGATGCTCACCGGTCGCCCCGCTGGCCAAAGCCGCGATTCTAGCGAAAAATCGCGCCGCGATGGCCGGCCACCGGTGCCGGGGCTTTCGGCCCGGCACCCTGCGGCCCCGGAATTGACAACGTTATCATCCGGCAGGCACTCTCTGTGCCCCTCGCCATCCGATCCGCGCCAGAAGATGATGCATGCTCCCCGTGCCGCCGAGGCCGCCACACCCGAATCCCTGAGCATCGCCCGCCCGCGTTTCCTGGCCTGCGTCCTGTCGTTGCTGGCGGCCGCCGCGGGCGGCGGCGTGCAGGCCGAAAGCGGCGCCCGGGTACCGGAGCTCGATCCGGCGAGCTGGCCCGCGGTGAAGGCGCGTCCCGTCGACCGCCGGCTCGAGGGACGCATCGACGACCTCCTCGGGCGTATGAGCGTCGCAGACAAGGTCGGGCAGGTCATTCAGGCGGACATCAGCGCCGTGACGCCGGAGGACGTGCGCCGGTATCGCCTGGGCTCGATCCTGGCCGGCGGCAACTCGGCGCCGGGCGGCGACGTGCGGACCGGGCCGCGCGAGTGGCTGGAACTGGCCGACCGCTTCTACGAGGCCTCGACCGACACCCGTGACGGCGGGCCGGGAATACCCGCTCTCTTCGGCGTCGACGCCGTCCACGGGCACAGCAACGTCGTGGGCGCGACCGTCTTCCCCCACAACGTCGGGCTGGGTGCTACCCGCGACCCGCAGCTCGTCCGCCGCATCGGGCAGGTGACGGCGCGCGAAATGGCCGCGACCGGCATCGAATGGACCTTCGCGCCCACGCTGGCCGTGGTCCGCAACGACCGCTGGGGCAGGACCTACGAAGGGTACTCCGAGCATCCGGACGTCGTGCGCGCCTACGCCGCCGCCATGGTCGAGGGCCTGCAGGGTCGGCTGGACGATCCGGAGCGACTGCGGC
>CAZTAE010000458.1:0-2069 GCA_964611535.1 uncultured Woeseiaceae bacterium | reverse complement strand
GCGAAATAGGACGCGATGTTGGTCGCCAGGGTGCTCTTGCCGCAGCCTCCCTTGGCGTTCATGACCATGATGTGGCGCATTGGGTATCCCCGGAGATCGTTTGTTGTTGGTGTCGTTATGCGATACAGCCTCCCCTGCAGTCCGGTTCGAGGTCCGCCAAGGACCGCACAGGACTCGCCGGGAGGCTTGTTTATGTAAACTACCGTTGCGGACCGCAAAAGTCCATCGAGGCGCCGGGATGCCCGGGAGCCGCGGGCGACGATGCGTGTCGTGGTAAGCTCACGCAGGCGCCGCAGGTCGCCGGCCGACGAACCTGACAGAACAAGAGGGGAGCGAAAAACGATGAGCACGCAGCGGAAACCGGAATACCTCGAAGAACTTTCGGACGCTGCCGTTCACGACTACCTGAAAAGAAACCCCGACTTCTTCGAACGTCACAACGCGCTGCTCGGGTCCCTCCGCCTCCCTCACGTGACGGGAGGAACCGTGTCCCTGGTCGAGCGCCAGGTATCGGTTCTGCGCCAGAAGGACCTGAAGCTCGAGCGCAAGCTGAAGGAGTTGCTGGAGGTGGCCCGCGCCAACGACGCGCTCGCGGGCAAGATCCACAAGCTGGCCCTGCGGCTGCTCGCCGCCCGCAGCCTGACACAGACGCTGGAGGCCGCCGAAAGCGCTCTGCGCACCAGCTTCGGCGCCGACCACTCGCTCTTGCTGCTGTTCGGCGACCCCAAAGCCTACCGGGACGTGGACGTCGGCCGCTTCTTCCGCGTCCTCGAGCGGGAGGACCCGGCGCTGAAGCCCTTCGGCACCTTCCTCGCCACCAGCAAGCCGCGCTGCGGCCAGATACGGGACACCCAGCGAGACTTCCTGTTCGGCAACGCGGCGGACGAGGTCGGCTCGACCGCCCTCGTGCCGCTCGGCAAGCAATGCAGGCTGGGCTTCCTCGCGATCGGCAGCGTCGACTCCAACCGCTACCACCCGGCGATGAGCTTCGACTTCCTCGGCCACCTGGGCGAGCTGGTCGCCGAGGCGCTCAGGCGCTACTGACCCGGCCGCATCCCGCGGCGGATGTTACAGTAGCGCCGGGTGCATTCCGGACTTCCTCGATGGTGGACGGCGACAAGGACTGGATCGAGCGCTACGTCCGGCACCTCCACGTCGAGCGCCGCCTCTCCCCGCTGACCCGCCGCCACTACCGCCGTGATCTCGAGGCTTTCGGCCGATGGTGCCGGGAGCAGGGCCTCGCGCAGTGGTCCGACATCGACGGCGAGCACGTACGCGCCTTCAGCGCCGCCTGTTACCGGCGCGGCCTGGGGGCACGGAGCATCCAGCGCCAGCTCTCCGCCGTCCGCAGCTTCTTTCGCTACCTGATCCGGCAAAAGCACGTCCGGGCGAACCCTGTCGAAGGCGTGCGCGCTCCGAAGGCGCCGAAGCGCCTGCCCGGAAACCTCGACGCCGACCGCATGGCGAAGCTCCTGGATATCGGCGACGACACCCCCCTTGCGCTGCGTGACAAGGCGATGCTCGAGCTCCTGTACTCCTCCGGCCTGCGCCTGGCCGAGCTCGCGGGCCTCGACCTCGGCAGCGTCGACACCGCCGATGCGACCGTGCGGGTCACCGGCAAGGGCAACCGCGAGCGCGTGGTCCCCGTCGGCAGGCACGCCCTCGAGGCGCTGGCTGCCTGGCACGCCGCCCGGGCACAGCTGGCGGCGCCGGGGGAAGCGGCGCTTTTCGTCAGCAAACGCGGAAGCCGGCTCCGCCCGCGCTCCATACAGGCTCGCGTCGACCACTGGGCACGGCGCCAGGGCATCGACAGCAAGCTGCACCCGCACCTGTTCCGGCATTCCTGCGCCAGCCACCTGCTGGAATCGAGCCACGACCTGCGCGCCGTCCAGGAGCTCCTGGGTCACGCGAACATCAGCACGACCCAGATCTACACCCATCTCGACTTCCAGCACCTCGCCCAGGTCTACGACCGGACGCATCCGCGCGCCCGCAAGAAGTAACCGCGGCCGATCCCGTGGGCGTACGCCCGCCTGCCTTGACTTCCGGCATCCGGCCCAGATATACGA
>CAZTAE010000457.1:0-2077 GCA_964611535.1 uncultured Woeseiaceae bacterium | reverse complement strand
TGCCCGCGGCGATCTACACCACGGACCGCCATGGCTGCCTGACCTGGTTCAACCCTGCCTGCGTGGCCTTCGCCGGCCGGACGCCGGAGCTGGGACGCTCCCACTGGTGCGTCACATGGAAGCTGTACGATCCCGACGGGACGCCGATGCAGCACGCGGACTGCCCGATGGCCGTTGCCCTCAGAGAGGGCCGTACCCTGCGCGGCGAGCAGGCCATCGCCGAACGTCCGGACGGCAGCCGCGTCTGGTTCGAGGCCCATCCGGCCCCGCTTTTCGACGCCGAGGGCACCCTCGTCGGCGGCATCAACCTGCTGGTCGATATCACCGAGCGCAAGCGGCTCGAGGCGGCGCTGCGAAAGAACGAGCGGCAGCTCGAGGATTTCTTCGAGAACGCGGCCATGCCGCTGCACTGGGTGGGCCCGGACGGCACCATACTGCGGGCGAACCGCGCGGAGCTGGCGTTGCTGGGCTACAGCCGCGACGAATACATCGGGCATCATGTCGCCGAGTTTCACGTCGACGAGAAAGCCGCAGAACAAGTTCTGGACAAGCTTCGGTCGGGCGCGGCCGTCGCCAACTACGAGGCGCGGCTGCGCTGCAAGGACGGTTCCGTCCGCTACGTGCTCATCGACTCGAACGCGCTGTGGGAGGACGGGGAGTTCGTCCATACCCGCTGCTTCACCCGCGACGTTACGGCGAGCCGGCAAGCCGAGGAGCGGCTGCGTCGCAACGCGGAAGAGCTCGCGCGCTTCAACAGGATGGCGGTGGGGCGGGAACTGCGCATGGTCGAGCTGAAGAAGGAGATCAACAGGCTGCGCCGCAGGCTGGGCGAGGCGCCGCCCTATCCGCTCCGGTTCGAGGACGACGCGGAGGCACCGGATGCCTGACCGGCCGGCGGACAGCGCCGATGCCGCTTCCGCCCCACAGCACGATCCGCCGACTGACCGCCCGCCATTGCAGGGGCTTTACGGCGAGGTCGAGGAGCGGTTCGGCGTGTTGCCGAATTTCTTTCGTCTGGCGCCGGAAGAACCGGAGATCACGGTCCACCTGTGGGGCTTCGCGCGAGTCGCCTACCTCAACAACCCGCTGCCGTCGCTGTTCAAGGAGCGATTGTTCGTCTACCTCTCCCGCTTCTGCGAGGTGCGGTACTGCATCGTCCGGCACCTGGGCTTTCTGACGGGTCTGGGCCGGGTCGCCGGCGATCCGCAGGCGCGCGCCCAGTCGGTCGATCAGGTCCTGCAACTCCTCCGCCGGCCTTTGCCCCGCGATGAGAACCTCGCGGAGCGCATTGAGCGCTGCGCCGCGTGCACGACGCCCGTGGCGGAGCTGCCGGAGCCGGGATCCGAGCTGGATGAGGCGATCTTCTCCTGCGCCGCCCACGTCTTCCTGCAGAGCGACGAGGCAGCGCGATGCGTCGCCGCGCTCGAGCGCGTCTTCGGTGAATCGAGGCTCGAATACCTCAAGATCTTCCTGGTCTTCGTCCACGCCGCGCACCACTGGACGCGGCTCCACCCGGGCCTGCGGCTCGAGGACGATGTCAGAGAGCTGATGGCGACGCACGAGGAGCTTGCGGACCGTCTGCTGAACGATCCCGAGGCCGCAGCAACGCCGACTGCGCGCAAGCTGATGGACGAGCTGGTCGCGCTGCGCGAGGAAAAGCGGCGCAACGATCAGCAGTCGCAGGAGGCGCAGGCGGCGCGGGAAGAATTGCGCCGGAGCAATGTCGAGCTCGCGGCGCGCGTCTCCGAAGCGCGCGAGGCGCGCCGTGCCGCGCTGAACCTGATGGAAGACGCCATTGCGGCCAAGGAGGCACTGAAGGAGGCGGATCGTCGCAAGGACGAGTTCCTGGCGACGCTGGCGCACGAGCTGCGCAATCCGCTCGCACCGATCCGCAACTCGGTGCAGATCATGCGCCTGCCGGAGGTCGACAGCGAGGTGTCGGAGCAGGCGTGCCGGACGATCGAGCGGCAGGTCAACCACATGGTCCGTCTGGTCGACGACCTGCTGGACGTGTCGCGCATCAGCAGCAACAAGCTCGAGCTGCGCAAGGAGCGCGTGGCGCTGGGTGTCGTCATCC
>CAZTAE010000456.1:0-2080 GCA_964611535.1 uncultured Woeseiaceae bacterium | reverse complement strand
TCTAGCCCGACTTCACCAGGAACGGCGGCAGCACCTTCCGCTCTTCCTCCTGGAAGGGCAGGTTCTTCTGGTCGCTGTCGCTGTGGCGGACGACTTCGGTGAGCACCTCGACCATCAGTCGGGCGCAACGATCGGTGTCGTGCACCGACATCTTGCGAACCGTCGCGCGTATCGGCCCTTCGCCGTTCAGCGGGGCGACGCTTTCCATCATCGCCCGGAGCTCGCCGAAAGGTTGCCGCGCGGCAACGGGCAGGTCTTCGCAGGCTATTGCCTGCAGGCTGTCCTCGTAAGCCCGGACCAGCCTGTCCTTGACATGGCCGTTACCGGCCATGACCGAGACGGCAGTCATGAATCGATCAACGTGGTAAGACATTTCCACTCCAGCGTTATTATTTTGACCGGCTGCACCGAAGCAGCCTTGCTACGCTTTTGGAATCGACTACCTCCTGTAGTCCGCGGCCGGGAAACCGCGTCGGACACCCTTTGAGATTCCCGGTCCTTCAAATACCTGCGCTCGATTCTTATAACAAATGAGCTGAAGCACCTGCAAGCGGTCCGCCGACACTTTTCGCGAGGCGCAGCGCCGCCGCGGCCCCCGCCGGGTCCGACCGGCACCCGGCACCCGCACCCCTGCTCATTTCCGCACGCAAGGAGCCGATCAGCCGCCCCGGCCGATTTCTATGGTCCACTCGTGGTCGTCCAGTGTCCGCCGCTCCCGCAGCAGGGGCGCGGCCTGCCCGACCTGCCAGTCGACCGCCAGCGTCTCGGCCATCAGGTAGTCGCGGTACGCCTTCACCGCCGCCTCGACCTGCTCCGTGCCGCTCACGCCCAGGACGATGCGGTCGCTGACGTCGAGTTCCGCCTTCTTGCGCGCGTCCTGCACCGTGCGCACCAGCTCGCGGGCGACTCCCTCCCGGCGCAGGTTCTCCGTCAGCGTCGTATCGAGCGCCGTCAGGTAGCCGCCGTCCTCGCCGCAGGCGTAGCCCTCCGCGGAACGGGTTTCGATCAGGACGTCCTCGGGCTCGAGCACGACCTGCCGGCCGTCGGTGCTGACTTCGAAGGACTCACCGCGCGCGACGGCACCCGCAATGGCCGCGCCGTCGGCTTCCAGCAACGCCTGGCGGATAGCGGGAACGAGCTTGCCGTACCGCGCCCCGATGCGCGGCAGATTCGGCTTGATGCGATACGCCACGAGTCCGGCGTCCCGCGCGATGAACTCGATCGACTTGACGTTGAGCTCCTCGAGGATCTGCTCCTTGTGATTGGCGAGCGCCCTCGCCGCGTCGTCGTCCGGCGCGCGCACGAGCAGACGGGACAGCGGCTGACGCGTGCGGACTCCGGATTGCCCGCGCGCCGCCCGCGCAAGCCCCACCACTTTCTGCACGACGCCAATGTCGTACAGCAGGCCGTCGTCGTTTCGCCTCGGGTCCACTTCGGGCCAGACCGTCATGTGCACGCTCTCCGGCGCCTCCGGCTCGAGCTTGCGCACCAGGTTCTGATAGACGTGCTCTGCCAGAAACGGCGCGAACGGCGCCATCAGCCGGTGCGTGACCGAAAGGCACTCGTACAGCGTGAGGTATGCGGAGCGCTTGTCCTCGGGGTCCGTGGACTTCCAGAAACGCCTGCGATTCCTCCTGACGTACCAGTTGCTGAGCTGGTCCACGAAGGACTCGATCGCCTCGCCCGCCGAGCGGGCGTCGTACGCGTCCATAGCGCATGTGCAGCGTTCGACCGTGCGGTTCAGTAGGGCGAGCGCCCATCGGTCGATTTCCGGACGGCGCTCGAGCGGCACGTCGTCATCGAGATCGACCCGGTCCAGGCGGGCGTACAGCACGAAAAAGCCGTAGGTGTTCCAGAAGGTGTTGATAAAGGAGCTCGCGACGTCCGCGACGATCTCGACCGAGATGCGCTTCTGGACATCCGGTGAAACGCGCGCCAGGAAGTACCACCGCAAGGCGTCGGCGCCGACGCTGTCGAAGACGTCGTAAGGGTCGACGATATTGCCGATCGACTTGGACATCTTGCGTCCGTCCTTGTCGACGATGTGGCTCAGGCAGATGCAATTCCTGAACGCCACCTC
>CAZTAE010000455.1:0-2081 GCA_964611535.1 uncultured Woeseiaceae bacterium | reverse complement strand
GAGGGCAGTCTCGAGGCGCCCAGTCGTCACCCGCTCGACTGGCAGTCCGGGGAATTCTACGACGAGCCGGCGCTCCTCGCCGAGATGGAGCGCGTGTTCGACATCTGCCACGGCTGCCGCCGGTGCTTCAACCTGTGCAACGCCTTCCCCACGCTGTTCGACGCCGTCGACGAGTCCGAGACGATGGAGGTCGACTCGGTCCCGAAGGAGGTGTACTGGGACGTCGTCGACCACTGCTACCTCTGCGACATGTGCTACATGACGAAGTGTCCGTACGTGCCGCCGCACCCGTGGAACGTGGACTTCCCGCACCTGATGCTTCGTGCGAAGGCCACGCGTTTCAGGAAGCAGGGCGCGAAGCCGCGCGATCGCCTGCTCGCCGCGACGGACACCGTCGGCCGCTTCGCCGGCATTCCGGTCGTGGTGCAGGCCGTGAACGCGGCAAACCGCAGCAAGACCGGGCGAAAGCTGCTCGAGCGCGCGCTGGGCGTGCATCGGGACGCCCCCGTACCGGATTTTCACGCCAAGTCGGCGCGCAGCCGGTTGAAGAGCCGCCGCGGCGCGGACGGGACCGGAGCAGAACCGACGGCATCCACCCGCGGCAAGGTCGTGCTCTTCACCACCTGCTACGGCAACCGGAATCTGCCCTCCATCGCCACGGACCTGGTGGCGGTTTTCGAGCACAACGGCATTCCCGTGGCGCTGGCGGACGAGGAGGTCTGCTGCGGCATGCCGAAGCTCGAGCTCGGAAACCTCGAGGCCGTGGCGCGCGCGAAGGATACGAACGTGGCCGTGCTGGCGTCGTGGGTGGACCGCGGCTGGGATGTCGTGACACCGGTCCCCTCCTGCACGCTGATGTTCAAGCAGGAGCTGCCGCTGATGTTCGCCGACGACGTCGACGTCGCGAAAGTGCGTGACGCGATGTTCGATCCCTTCGAGTACCTGATGCTGCGGCACAGGGAAGGCAAGCTGCGCACCGACTTCTCGCAGTCGCTCGGCAAGGTGTCCTACCAGGTGCCGTGTCACCTCCGCGTGCAGAACATCGGCCTCAAGACGCGCGACCTGCTCGAGCTCGCACCCGATACGGAGGTCGTGCCCATCGAGCGATGCTCCGGGCACGACGGCACGTATGCGGTCAAGAAGGAATTCCACGACGTCTCGAAGAAGATTGCGCGGCCCGTGGTCAGGAAAGTGGAGGGCAGCGGCGCCGATCACTTTGTGAGCGATTGCCCCATGGCCGCCGAGCAGATCGGCCAGGGACTCGAGAAACTGGAGCCGAGTCATCCGCTGGCGCTGTTGCGCGCGGCATACGGAATCTAGGTTCTGGACAGGAGCATCATGGAAAAGCTGACCCGCGACAACATCTACAGCCTCGAAGAATATTCCAAGGTACGGGACGAGTTCCGCCGCAAGGTCATGGCGCACAAGCGGGAACGGCGGCTTCCGCTCGGCCTCAACGCGACGCTCTATTTCGAGGACCGCCTGACGATGCAGTACCAGGTGCAGGAGATGCTGCGCATCGAACGCATCTTCGAGGCGGAGGGCATCGAGGACGAGCTGAATGCCTACAACCCGCTCATACCGGACGGCAGCAACTGGAAGGCCACGTTCATGGTGGAGTTTCCGGACGTCGCGGAGCGCAGGACCATGTTGCAGAAGCTGGTCGGGATCGAGAACCGGGTGTGGCTGCAGATCGGCGAGTCGGACAGGATCCGCGCGATCGCCGACGAGGATCTCGAGCGCGGCAGCGAGGACAAGACCTCGGCCGTGCATTTCCTGCGCTTCGAGCTGTCGCCGGAACAGATACAGGCGCTGAAAGACGGTGCGCCGCTCACCGCCGGAGTCGACCACGAGCAATACGCGGTGGAGAGTCAACCGGTCGACGAAAGCATCCGGAAATCGCTTCTGAACGATCTGGACTGACCGCCGCGGCCGACCGCTGCCGGCCGGCATTTCCATTGACGAGTGCGTGCGCCGGAAAATCTGCCGATTGCGCTGGCAAACGTGCAGGAAAAAGCGCGGCGCATCCTGCTAGAATCCCGCCGTGAATTCGCTTGCGGCCTGAAACAAATGGGGAAGAG
>CAZTAE010000454.1:0-2087 GCA_964611535.1 uncultured Woeseiaceae bacterium | reverse complement strand
CGGCGCGGCACCCGGCGCGGCTGCGGGCTCTCCGGCCGGCGCACTGATTGTAGGAATTACAACCGAGCGTGCATTAACTTCACGGGATGCTGCGCGTCGGTTCTCTCGCCCGCTCCGGCGGCACCGGATGCGGCGGTATCCTTCTTGCATGCCGCTCGTTCCAGCTCCTTCGGTCGAAAGGGACGGCATGGGCGGTATTCATCCGAGGCGTCACAGTCGGTTGGCTCGTCCGGCGCTCGGCCTCGTCGTCTCCGGTTGCGAAGGTCCGCTGTCGACGCTCGCTCCGGGCGGTGACGCCGCCGCCCAGGTGGCGCAACTCTTCTGGTTCATGGCGGCCGGGGCGGCCGCGGTGTGGCTGTTCGTGATGGCGGCGGCGTTGTACGCCGCACGCGCTGCGCCCGGCCGCGTGCGCCCGGGCCGGCGCCTGATCGTGTTCGGCGGGGTGCTGCTGCCGTTCGTGCTGCTGTCGGTGCTGAGCGGGGTGGGCATGCGGCAGACGAACGCGCTGCTCGCGCCCGCCGACGGTTTGCGGGTTCGGGTCACGGGCGAGCGCTGGTGGTGGCGGGTGCGTTACGAGGCGCCGTCGGGAACCGTCGCCGTGACGGCGAACGAGGTCCGGTTGCCGCAGGGGGAGCGGGTGGCCTTCGAGCTCGAGGCAACGGAGGTGATCCACTCCTTCTGGATACCGGCGCTGGGCGGCAAGATGGACATGATTCCCGGCCGGACGAATCATCTCGTGCTCGAGGCGGCGCGGCCGGGGCGCTACCTCGGTGCCTGCGCCGAGTTCTGCGGTCTGTCGCACGCGCTGATGGATTTCGAGGTGGTCGTCATGCCGCCGGCCGAGTTCGATGCGTGGCTGTCCCGGCAGGCGGCTCCCGCCGAGGCCCCCCGCGGGTCGCTCGCCGCCCGCGGCCAGGACCTGTTCCTGCAGAACGGCTGCGGCGCATGCCACAACATCGCCGGCACGCCGGCGACGGGGAGCATCGGCCCCGACCTGACGCACGTCGGCAGCCGCCGCAGCATCGCCGCGGGCACGCTCCCGGCGGACGTCGCGTCGCTTGCGAGCTGGATCGCGCACCCGGAAGCCGTGAAGCCGGGAGCGCTGATGCCGGGCTACCCGATGCTGCCGGCCGACGAGCTCGTTGCGATCGGCACCTACCTCGCGGGCCTTGAATGAGCGGCGGGGCCGCCCCGGACGCGCTGCAGCGGGAGCAGGAAGATCGGCTGCGCGCCGCCTGGGCCAGGCCGCGCGGCTGGCGCTATTTTTCGGCCGTCAACAACACCGTGGTCGGCGTCTGGTACCTGACCGCGACCTTCGGGTTCCTTCTGTTCGGCGGCGTGCTGGCGCTTCTGATCCGGGCGCAGCTCGCGGTGCCGGAAAACGACCTGCTGTCGGCGGACCTGTACAACCAGGTGTTCACGCTGCACGGCTCGGTGATGATGTTCCTGTTCGCCGTGCCGATGTTCGAGGCATTCGCGATCCTGCTGTTGCCGCAGATGATGGCGGCGCGCGACCTGCCGTTTCCGCGTCTGTCCGCCTACGGCTTCTTCTGCTTCGTGATCGGCGGCACGTTCGTGTGCGCCTCTCTCTTTTTCGGCGCGGCGCCGAGGGGCGGCTGGTTCATGTATCCGCCGCTGACCACGGCGGTGCAGGACGATATCGGCGCGGACGTGTGGCTGCTGGGCCTGAGCTTCATCGAGATCGCGGCGATCGCCGCCGCGGTCGAGCTCATCGTCGGCACGCTCAAGTGCCGCGCCCCCGGTATGCGCCTGGGCCTGATGCCGCTCTACGCGTGGTACGTGCTGGTGGTCGGAGCGATGATCCTGCTCGCGTTTCCCCCGCTGATCGCCGGCGACATCCTGCTCGAGGTCGAGCGCGCGTTCGACTGGCCCTTCTTCGACGCCGCGCGCGGCGGCGACCCGTTGCTGTGGCAGCACCTGTTCTGGATCTTCGGGCACCCCGAGGTGTACATCATCTTCCTGCCGGCGGTCGGGTTGCTCGCGATGATCGTGCCGACGTTCGCGCAGACGCCGGTCGTCGGCTACCGGTGGATCGTGCTTGCCGCGATCGGTGTCGGCTTCCTGAG
>CAZTAE010000453.1:0-2089 GCA_964611535.1 uncultured Woeseiaceae bacterium | reverse complement strand
CGGCGCGCTCGGCCATCTGGCTGCCGCGCACGAAGGCGTTCCCGGACAACTCGGAAGTGGAAGCGGTCGTGACCTTCACCGGCAAGCCCGCCGGCGAGTTCCTGCAGACGGTGGTGCCGGACCCGACCCTGCTGACGGTGCACCTGCACCACTCGTTCATCCGGCTCCCCGAGCCCGGCTATGAGCCTCTGCCGTATGACCCGCGGGCGGGCATCATCGGCCTGCGCTACGGCAGTGCCGGCTTTCTCGACTACGCCACGGCGATCGGCGAGCCCCTGCTCGTCGCCTGGGGCCGCCGCCACCGGCTGGAAAAAGAGGACCCGGCGGCCGCGTCCAGCCCCGCCGTCGAACCGATCGTGTACTACGTGGACCGCGGCGCGCCCGAGCCGGTCCGTTCGGCGCTGATCGAGGGCGCGAGCTGGTGGAACGAAGCGTTCGAGGCCGCGGGCTACAGGAACGCTTTCCGGGTCGAGCTCCTCCCGGAGGGCGCCGACCCGATGGACGTGCGCTACAACGTCATCCAGTGGGTCCATCGTTCGACCCGCGGCTGGTCCTACGGCTCGTCGGTGCTCGACCCGCGCACGGGCGAAATCCTGAAGGGCCACGTCACGCTGGGCTCGCAGCGCGTGCGCCAGGACTACATGATTGCCGAAGGCCTGCTTGCGCCCTACGGCGAGGGCGACGGCGAGGCGACGAACGATCCGATGCTCGAGATGTCGCTTGCGCGGATCCGCCAGCTGGCGGCGCACGAGGTCGGCCACACGCTCGGCATCGAGCACAATTTTGCGGCCAGTACGCAGGACCGCGCCTCCGTCATGGACTACCCGTTCCCGCTCATCCGCTTCGCCGAGGACGGCGAGCTGGACCTTTCCGACGCCTACGACACCGGCATCGGCGAGTGGGACAAGCGGGTCATTCTCTATGCCTACCAGGACTTTCCGCAGGGCGTCGACCCGGGGCAGGCGCGCGAGCGCATCCTGGGTGAGACCGTCCGGCAATGGAAGTTCGTGGCAGATTCCGACTCCCGCAACGTCGGCACGCTGCATCCCGACGGCAATCTCTGGGACAACGGCGCGGACGCCATCCAGGAGCTCGAGCACCTGCTGCGCGTGCGCGAACACGCGCTCGGCCGCTTCTCCGAAGCCGCCATCCGTGCCGGCCGACCGCTCGCGACGCTCGAGGACGTGCTGGTGCCGATCTACCTGCTGCACCGCTACCAGATCGAGGCAGTCGCGAAGCTCGTCGGCGGCGCGCACTTCAACTACGCGCTGCGGAGCGACGGCCAGGAGGCGTACCGGCCGGTGGAGGCTCGCCGCCAGCGTGCCGCGATCCAGGCGCTAGCGGGAACGCTGGCGCCCGCCGTGCTGCGCCTGCCGGACGGCCTTGCCGAAGCGATACCGCCGCGTCCGCCGGGCTACGCGAGGACGCGCGAGACCTTCGACGGCGACACCGGCGGGGCTTTCGACCCGCTCGCGCCGGCGGAAAGCGCCGTGGCCCTCACCCTCGAAGCGCTCCTGGAACCGACGCGCGCGGCGCGCCTCAACCGCGCGCACGCGCTCGATGCCAATCAGCCGTCGTTCGCCGACGTGCTGGACGTGGTGCTCGATGCAAGCTGGTTCGCGCCGCCGGCCGCGGGCACCGAAGGCGTGATCCGGCGGGCGACGGACAGCGCCGTGCTGCAGCGCCTGATGGCACTCGCCGTGCATCCCTCGGCGGCCGACGACGTGCGCTCGCTTGCGCTCGACGCCGTGTACGAGCTCGACGCCTGGCTCGGCGAGCGCGCGGAGCGCGAGTCCGACAGGCGCTGGCGCGCCCATTACCGGGACGCGCGGCTCCGCATCGAGCGCATGCGGGAGGATCCGGCGAGCATCCAGCGGATCGAGCCCGTGACGCCGCCGCCGGGCGCGCCGATCGGCGCAGGTTTCCACTGACATGGCCGGGGCGTCGTCTGCGCGGCGCACGCGGCGCTTTACGCCGCAGGATCGCGATTACTCGCAAATGGCACTTACTCAGGGCTGTGATTCTCGGTGGGGCGGTTCCGGCATCCCCTGCGGGGGGTCCTTGGGCGGAAATAAAGCGGACCGAAGGG
>CAZTAE010000452.1:0-2089 GCA_964611535.1 uncultured Woeseiaceae bacterium | reverse complement strand
ACGACCGGGTGCGTATGCGGATCCCAGGTGGCGACCACCTGGCCCTGCTGCACCGCCGCCCCGTCCTCGACGTTGATCGTCGCGCCGTAGGGCAGCTTGTACCGCTCGCGCTCGCGCCCGTGCTCGTTCATCACGGAGATCTCGCCGGAGCGGGACACCGCGATCAGGTAGCCGTTCTGGTGATGCACGGTCTTGATGTTGTTGAGCTTGACGACACCCTTGTTCTTGATGGTGATGTTGCTCACCGCGGCCGAACGCGACGCCGCGCCGCCGATGTGGAAGGTGCGCATCGTCAGCTGTGTGCCCGGCTCGCCGATGGACTGCGCGGCGATCACGCCGACGGCCTCGCCGATGTTGATGCGATGCCCGCGCGCCAGGTCGCGGCCGTAGCACTGCGAACAGACGCCGTAGCGGACCTCGCAGGTGATCGGCGAGCGCACGACGACGTTGTCGATCGACAGGTCCTCGAGCCGCGCGACGCAGGCCTCGTCCAGCATCGTGCCGGCGTCGAAGGCCACCTTGTCCGTGCCGGGAATGAGCACCGCCTCGGCCAGCACGCGACCGAGCACGCGCTCGCGCAGCGGCTCGACCACGTCGCCGCCCTCGACGAGCGGCGCCATGCTGACGCCGCCCTTCGTGCCGCAGTCGACTTCCGTCACGACCAGGTCCTGGGCCACGTCGACGAGCCGCCGGGTCAGGTAACCGGAGTTGGCGGTCTTCAGCGCCGTGTCGGCCAGGCCCTTGCGCGCGCCGTGCGTCGAGATGAAGTACTGCAGGACGTCCAGCCCCTCACGGAAGTTCGCCGTGATGGGTGTCTCGATGATGGAGCCGTCCGGCTTGGCCATCAGGCCGCGCATGCCGGCGAGCTGCCGGATCTGCGCGGCGGAGCCGCGAGCGCCGGAGTCGGCCATCATGTAGATCGAGTTGAAGGACTCCTGCTCCGCCTCCTTGCCTTCCGTGCGCACGACCTCCGTGCCGAGCTTGTCCATCATCGCCTTGGCGACCTGGTCGTTGGTGCGCGACCAGATGTCGACGACCTTGTTGTAGCGCTCGCCCTCGGTCACGAGGCCCGAAGCGTACTGGTCCTGGATCTCCTTCACTTCCGACTCGGCGACGGCCAGGATCGACTGCTTCTCGTCCGGCACGACCATGTCGTTGACGCCGATGGAGATGCCCGCGACGGTGGCGAAGCGGAAGCCGGTGTACATCAGCTGGTCCGCGAAGACCACGGTCTTCTTGAGGCCGAGGTTGCGGTAGCAGGCGTTGATGACGTTGGAGATCGCCTTCTTCGTCATGTCCCGGTTGACGAGGTCGAAGCTCAGACCCTCCGGCAGCAGCCCGGACAGCAGGGCGCGGCCGACGGTGGTCTCGACCAGCCGGACGCTCGAGGCGGTCTCGCCGTCTTCGTCCGTCTCGTGCATCGGCACGCGGACCTTCACCCGGGCCTGCAGCTCCGCATGGCCGTTTTCATAGGCGCGCCGCGCCTCGGCCACGTCGCCGAAGACCATGCCTTCGCCCTTGCCGAAGACCTTCGAGCGGGTCATGTAATAGAGACCCAGCACGACGTCCTGCGAGGGCACGATGATCGGATCCCCGTTCGCCGGCGACAGGATGTTGTTCGACGCCATCATCAGGGCGCGCGCCTCGAGCTGCGCCTCGATGGAGAGCGGCACGTGGACGGCCATCTGGTCGCCGTCGAAGTCCGCGTTGAACGCGGTGCAGACGAGCGGATGCAGCTGGATGGCCTTGCCCTCGATCAGCACGGGCTCGAACGCCTGGATGCCGAGGCGGTGCAACGTCGGGGCCCGGTTCAGCATGACCGGGTGCTCCCGGATGACCTCCTCGAGGATGTCCCAGACCTCCGGTCCCTCACGCTCGACCAGCCGCTTGGCGGCCTTGATCGTCGTGGCCTCGCCGCGCAGCTGCAGCTTGGAGAAGATGAAGGGCTTGAACAGCTCCAGCGCCATTTTCTTCGGCAGGCCGCACTGGTGCAGCTTGAGCGTCGGGCCGACCACGATGACCGAACGGCCGGAATAGTCGACGCGCTTGCCGAGCAGGTTCTGGCGGAAGCGCCCCTGCTTGCCCTTGA
>CAZTAE010000451.1:0-2091 GCA_964611535.1 uncultured Woeseiaceae bacterium | reverse complement strand
CTGCACGGCGATCTCACCCACATCTTTTTCAACATGTTCGGCCTGTGGATGTTCGGGCGCGATCTCGAGCGGATCATGGGTCCGCGACGATTCCTGACCTACTTCCTGACCTGCGTCATCGGCGCCGGGATCGTGCAGCTTGTCGTCGCCGGCCTGCAGGGCGGCGTCTATCCCACGCTGGGTGCCTCCGGCGGCGTCTTCGGCATCCTGCTGGCCTACGCAATGGCCTTCCCGAACCGGACGGTGATGCTGCTGTTTCCGCCGATACCGATGAAGGCGAAGTATTTCGTGATCGGCTACGGAATCCTCGAGCTTTACCTCGGAGTCAGCGGGCTCTCGCCCGGCATCGCGAACTTCGCGCACCTGGGGGGCATGGTGTTCGGCTTCGCCCTGTTGCAGTACTGGCGGCGCCAGCGGCGCGGTTAGGCCACGGCGGCAGGAGGGGGAGTTTGCGCATGCGACGCAGGGAGTTTCTCGGGCGAATCGCCGCCGGCGGGGCGGTTGTGTCCATGCCGCCTTTCCTCGCCGGCTGCGGGGTCAACCGCAAGGCGACGATGACGGAGGCCGCGCCGGAGAACCCGTTTCTCGAGTGGTTCGGTATCGATGAGGCCGCCGTATCGAGGGTGCTTGCCGAACTGACGGCGAACGGCGCCGATTTCGCGGAGCTCTACTTCCAGCATCGGCGGTCGAACCTCCTGACGATGGAAGAGGGCGTGCTTGCGCGCGCCGACGCCGACGTCCTGCAGGGAGTGGGGATGCGCGTGGTGGTCGATGGCGAGACGGGATATGCCTTTACCGAGGCGCTGACGCTCGAGTCGATGCTGGGCACGGCACGCCGGGCGGCATCGGCTGCGAAAGGACGGGAGGTTGTCCTGCCGCAGGCCTTCGCGTCGAAGCGCCCGGGGGATCTTTACCGGACGGAGATCGCCTGGTCCGACGTCGTGACGGATCGGAAGCTGCCGATACTCGAGCGTGCCGACCGGCGGGCGCGGCTCGCCGATCCCGGTGTCCGCACGGTATCGGTGCAGCTGGCCGATGTCGACGAGCGCGTCCTGGTCGCCACCCTCGACGGGCATCTCGTCACCGACCATCGGCCGCTGACGCGGCTCAGCGTGCAGGTGACGGCCGTGCGCGGGCGCGACTGGGTCAGCGGCTTTGCCAACGCCTCGGCCCGCGACTCGATCGCCTGGTATACCGACGAGCGCGTCGACGGCATGGTGCAGGACGCCGTCGACCGGACGCTGATCCAGTTCGAGGCACAGGAGGCGCCGGAGGGGGAGTTGCCCGTCGTGCTGCAGGCGGGCACGAGCGGCATCCTGCTGCACGAGGCGATAGGGCACGCGCTGGAGGCGGATTTCGCCCGCGACGGAACGAGCCCTTACGCGGGCATGATGGGGGAAAGCATTGCTGAGCCTTTCATTACCGTCGTCGACAAGGCCACGGTTCCGAACGAGCGCGGCGCCCTCAACTACGACGACGAGGGCACTGACTGCGGCAGCAATGTGCTGGTGCAAGACGGTGTTCTGCGATCGTGGCTGCACGATAGGGATACCGCCCGGCATTACGGCGCAGCCCTCACCGGCTCGGCGCGTCGCGAGTCTTACCGGCACGCCCCGATGCCGCGCATGACCTGCACCTACCTCGAGAACGGCCCGCACGCGCGCGACGAGATCATGGACGCGGTGGAACGGGGTATTCTCGCCGAGACCTTTGCGGACGGCCGGGTCGAGATCGGCGCCGGCGATTATTCGTTCAGGATCCGGAATGCCTGGCTGATCGAGAAAGGCAAGCTGACGGCACCGCTCAAGGACGTCGACATCGCCGGCAACGGCCCCGAGACGCTGCGCCGCATCGTCATGGTGGCGAACGACATGCGTTTCGACACCGGCGGCTGGACCTGCGGCAAGAAGGGTCAGCGGGTGCCCGTGTCGCAGGGCACGCCGACCGTGCTGGTCAGCGCCATGAAAGTCGGCGGCGAAGCCGCCGGGTGACCGGAATAGACCGACGGAAGATGGTGGGCCCGGTAGGACTCGAACCTACGACCAAAAGATTATGAGTCTTCTGCTCTAACCAACTGAGCTACGGGCCCGC
>CAZTAE010000450.1:0-2094 GCA_964611535.1 uncultured Woeseiaceae bacterium | reverse complement strand
GCGCGCAACCTGCTCTACCGGTTCTGGCTCGAGACCAGCGGCGGCGAGGCCGCCCGAGTGTACGACTATGGACGCCAGAAGCAGACCTGAACAGAAAGCGCGCGCGGGCGAGATCGCGGGCGGCGTCGGCCGGGCGGTGCCGCACGACAGCGCGCACCTGCACGTCTCCGGCGAGGCGCGGTACACGGACGACCTGCCGGAGCCACGCGATCTCCTGCATCTCGCGGTCGGCATGAGTGCGCGGCCGCACGCGCGGATCCGTGCGCTGGACCTCGAGGCGGTGCGCGCGGCGCCGGGCGTCGCCGAAGTCATGACGGCAGACGATATCCCCGGCGAGAACAATTGCGGCCCGGTCGTGCCGGACGATCCGATCCTCGCGCCGGGGCTCGTGCAGTACGTCGGGCAGGCGCTTTTCTGCGTCGCCGCGACGAGCGTCGGCGCGGCGCGGCGGGCCGCGAAGCTCGCACGTGTCGAGTACGAGGATCTCGAGGCGTGGCTCGACCCGCTCGCGGCGCTCGAGGCCGGCTCCTTCGTGCTGCCGACCGAGAAGATCGAGCGCGGCGACAGCCGCGCGGCCATCGAGAAGGCGGCGCATCGCCTGAAGGGCCGCTGCCGGGTCGGCGGGCAGGACCAGTTCTACCTCGAAGGGCAGATCGCGATGGCGCTGCCGATGGAGGACGGCAATCTCACTATCTACAGCTCGACGCAGCACCCCGGCGAGGTCCAGCACCTCGCGGCTTCCGCGATCGGCCGCCATCAGAAGGACGTCGTGGTCGAGTGCCGGCGCATGGGCGGCGCCTTCGGCGGCAAGGAAAGTCAGCCGGCGCTGATCGCCTGCATCGCGGCGCTGATGGCGGTGAAGACGGGCCGGCCCTGCAAGCTCCGGCTCGACCGTGACGACGACATGATCATGACCGGCAAGCGCCACGACTTCGTCATGGACTACGAGGTCGGCTTCGACGACAGCGGCCGCATCGAGGGCATCGAGTTCACGTTCGCGTCGCGCTGCGGCATGTCGGCCGATCTCTCCGGTGCCATCAACGACCGCGCGATGTTCCACTGCGACAACGCGTACTTTCTCGAGAACGTCAGCATCACTTCGCACCGCTGCAAGACGCACACGGTATCGAATACGGCGTTCCGCGGCTTCGGCGGGCCGCAGGGGATGTTCGCGATCGAGCACGTGGTCGATGCCATCGCGCGCGAGCTCGGGCGCGATCCGCTGGAGGTACGCCGCCGCAACTTCTACGGCCGGGCGCCGCGCGACGTGACGCCTTACCGGCAGCACGTAGAAGACAACATCCTGCCGGAAATCGTCGACCGGCTGCTCGTTTCCTCCGATTACGAGAAGCGCGTGCAGGAGATCCGCGAGCACAACCGGGCGAGCGCGATCCTGAAGCGCGGCATCGCGCTGACGCCGGTCAAGTTCGGCATCTCGTTCACCGCGACGCACCTGAACCAGGCCGGCGCGCTGCTGCACGTCTACACCGACGGCACCGTGCACATCAACCACGGCGGCACCGAGATGGGGCAGGGGCTGTTCACCAAGGTCGCGCAGGTGGTGGCGGAGGAGCTGCAGCTCGACCTCGACCGGATAAAAATTACCGCGTCGGACACGAGCAAGGTGCCGAATGCGTCGGCGACCGCGGCGTCGAGCGGCTCGGACCTGAACGGCAAGGCGGCACAGGCGGCGGCGCGGAAGATCAGGAAGCGGCTCGTCCGCTTCGCGGCGGAACGCTTCGGCGTGGCGGAAGGCGACGTCGAGTTCCGCAACAACGAGGTGCGGGTGGGTGAGCAGACGCTGGACTTCGCCGAGCTCGTGCGCCTCGCCTGGCTCGCGCGCACCTCGCTGTCGGCCACCGGTTTCTACAGGACGCCCAAGATCAACTACGACCGCGCAACCTTCAGCGGGCGGCCGTTCTTTTATTACGCGTACGGCGCGGCGGTATCGGAGGCCGTCGTCGACACGCTGACGGGCGAGTACCGGCTCCTGCGCGTCGACATCCTGCACGACTGCGGCAAGTCGCTGAACCCGGCGATAGACATGGGCCAGATCGAGGGCGGCTTCATCCAGGGCGCGGGCTGGCTGACGTC
>CAZTAE010000449.1:0-2096 GCA_964611535.1 uncultured Woeseiaceae bacterium | reverse complement strand
TCGCCTGGCCACCGATCAGCGTGCCGCGCAAGGGCTATGCCATCCGTGAGCGCGACCTCGTCTACCGCTCGGGCGTCGTCTGGCGCTCCGAAAGCGCCATACCGTTCAACCGTGTGCAGCACGTCGAGACCGGCAGCACGCCGCTCGACCGCGCCTTCGGACTGGCGACGCTGCATCTCTACACGGCCGGCGGCTCGGGCAGTGACCTCCGCATCCATGGCCTGCCGGCCGAGGTTGCGGAGAAATTGCGCCTGTTCGTGCTCGAGCAGGCCGGGGTGAACGTTGAAGGCTGACGACTCGGCTGCCTGGCACCGGACGTCCCCGCTGGCCGCCCTCTTCTACCTCGGCCGCATCTGGCAGCTGATCGCCCGGAATGCCGTGCAGTCGCTCGCGCCCCTGGTCGCGTTCGTCGTGGCATTCGGGGGCGATCCGGTGCGCAAGGCCGTCTTCGGCGTCAGCCTGTTCATACTCGTGACGCTCGTCGTGGCCGTCGCGCGCTACCTGGCCTTTCGCTATTGCATCACCCCGCAGGCCGTCCTGATCCGCGACGGCGTGTTCCACAAGAAGCAGCTCGACATCCGCTTCGAGCGCATACAGGGCGTCAACACGACCCGCGGCGTGCTGGACCGTCTGTTCGGGCTGGTCAACGTCAGCTTCGACACCGCCGGCTCCTCGGGACACGAAGGTCACCTGCCCGCGGTGCCTGTGCCGCTGTCCGACGAGCTGCGGGAAAGGATCAGCCGCACGCCGAAGACCCCGGCTGCAGCTGAGGGCGAGGCGGCTCCGTCGAGCGCGAGGACGCTGCTCCGGCTCGGCGCGGGCGACATGGTCCGCATCGGCGTGTCGAGCGGCCGCGTGTTCCTGGTCCTGGCGGTGCTCGGCCCCCTGAGCGAGCTGATGGATCTCGAGCTGCACGAGCGCATCGAGGAAACGGTCGTGCTGGAGGCGCTGGGCGTGGCCAACGACGGCTGGCTCCCGGGTCCGGCGCTGTGGCTCGCGGTAGCCGTAGCCGTCATCCTGCTGCTCTTTGCCGGCGCCGTGGTCGCGGCCTTCCTCCGCTATCACCGTTTCGAGCTGACGGCGGACGAGACCGTCTTGCGCTCCACCGGCGGGCTCCTGACCCGCCACGAGCACTCCGTCGACAGGCAGAAGATCCAGTCGCTGGTGTTGGCGCAGAACGTCGTGCTGCGATCGTTCCGGCGCTTCCGCCTGCGGATGCGCCAGGTGGCCAGCGGCCCCGGTGCCGGCACGCAGGCGTTCGTGGTCCCGCTGTGCACCAACGAGGAGGTGCCGATCGTCGAGCGGGAGGTGTTCGGCGACGAGTTTCAGCGGCTCGTGCTCGACCCCCGGGCGGACGTATTCGAGCGGGTATCGCCCATGTACCTGCGCTCGCGCATCGCCCTCTACGGCCTGGTGCCTGCTCTGGCCGCCATGCTCCTCCTGTTGCCGGCTGCCGGCGCTGCGGCGCTTGCCGCGCTCCTGTGGATACCGCTGGCCGCCGTGATCGCCTGGCAGACCTACCGCCGGCTCGGCGTCCTGGTCACAGCGGACGGGCTGGTGCTGCGTTCGGGATTGCTCGGCTACCGCATGAGCGCGCATCTGCACCGCAAGGTGCAAAAGGTCGGCATCGGGCAATCGCCCATCCAGCGCCGCAGGGAACTCGCGACGCTGCACATCTATCTGGCAGCCGGCGTCATTCGGGTGCCATTTGTCGACGTCGCGTCGGCGGGCCGTCTGCGCGACTACATCCTTTATCGCGTGGAGTCGAGCCGGCGGCCGTGGCACTAGGAGCCGCTGCACGAGCCACGCAACGAGAGCACCGTCTGCAGGACTGGCCGGGCGAGCCTCTGTCGCCCGCGGGGCGTGCTCCTGCGGACCTGTGCAGAGGCGGCTCAGACGTTGAAGCGGAAGTGCATGACGTCGCCTTCCTGGACGACGTATTCCTTGCCTTCGAGCCGCAGCTTGCCGGCCTCCTTCGCGCCCTGCTCACCCTTGCAGGCGACGAAATCGTCGTAGGCGATGACCTCGGCGCGGATGAAGCCCTTCTCGAAGTCGGTGTGGATTTCCGCAGCCGCCTTCGGCGCGGTGGCGCCGAC
>CAZTAE010000448.1:0-2100 GCA_964611535.1 uncultured Woeseiaceae bacterium | reverse complement strand
CCGAGCCGCCACGAGATCGAGGTCACGGTGCTGGCGCAGGACGACGTCCGGGCCGACGTCACGGCGGACGGGCGCGACCTGGGCGGGCTGGAGCCCAGCGACCGGCTGCTGATCAGCGAGTCCCCGCAGCGCATCACGCTCATCCACCCCCCCGGTTACGACTACTACGAGATCCTGCGCTCGAAACTGCACTGGGGGCGGGACGGGCGGTCCCGCACCGGCACGGAACCCTGAGCGGGACGGCGGATGCTGAAGCGCCTGCAGGTCAGGAATTTTGCGATCGTCGATGCCATCGAGGCCGACTTCGACGCCGGCATGACGGTCGTGACCGGCGAGACCGGCGCCGGCAAGTCGCTGCTCGTTGACGCCCTCGGGCTGGTGCTGGGCGAACGCGGCGGCGGCGGACTCGTGCGCCCCGGCTCGGGCCGCGCCGAGTTCGGTGCCGAATTCGACATCGCGGCGCTCCCGCAGGCTGGCGCCTGGCTGGCCGAGCAGGCGCTGGATGCGGACGGCGAATGCCTGCTGCGCCGGGTGGTCGGCGAGGATGGCCGCTCGCGGGCCTTCATCAACGGCAACGCCGTGCCGCTGCAGAGCCTGAAGGCGCTGGGCGAGATGCTGCTCGACATCCACGGCCAGCATTTTCACCAGTCGCTCGGCCGTCGCGACGTGCAGCGCGACCTGCTGGACCACTTCGGCGGCCTGCAGGCCCGGCGCGCCGCCACCGAAGAGGCGTACGCGGCATGGCGGGCCCTGCGCGAGCAGCTGCGGCAACTGCAGGAGCAGGATGCCAACCGCGATTCCCGGATCGAGCTCCTGTCCTTCCAGACGCGGGAGCTCGAGACGCTGGACCTCGCTGAAGCCGAGTACGAGACGCTCGACGCCGAGCGCGAGAAACTCAGGATGAGCGCGCGGCTCGTGGAGGGCCTCGCGCGGGCGCAGGCCGCGGTGAGCGACCGCGAGGCGGCGAATGCCCAGAACCTGCTGGCCGAGGCCTGCCGCGCGCTGGACGCGCTGGCCGGCATCGACCCCGAGCTCGAAGGCGTCCGTGCGCTGCTGGACGAGGCGTCGATCCAGGTCGGCGAGGCGGCGGACGCGCTGCACCGTTACGGCGACGGACTGGACCTGGATCCCGGACGCCGCGAGTGGGTGGAGGAGCGGCTGGACGCGATCCGCACCGTCGCCCGCAAGCACCGCGTCGAGCCGGGCGAGCTCCATGCGCTGCACGCACGCCTCGCGCGGGAGCTCGGCGACCTCTCGGATACGGAGGCGGCGGGCGCACGGCTCATGCAGGAGACGGAGGCGGCGCGGGCGGCGTGGCTCGCCGAGGCGACGAAACTTTCGGACGCGCGGACGCAGGCGGCGAAGAAGTTTGCCGCGCAGGTGACGGAGGCGATGCAGGGGCTCGGCATGCCGGGGGGCGTCTTCGAAGTGGCGATCGAGCGGCGCGGCGCCGACGACGCGCGTGCGCACGGCCTCGACGACATCGAGTACCGCATCAGCGCGAATCCCGGACAGGCTCCCATGCCCCTGGCGAAGGTCGCGTCGGGCGGCGAGCTCTCGCGCATGAGCCTCGCGATCCAGGTGATCGCCAGCGACGGCAGCGCGATTCCGACCATGGTCTTCGACGAGGTGGACGCCGGCGTCGGCGGTGGCGTTGCGGAAATGGTCGGCCGACGGCTGAAGGACGTCGCCGCAACGCGGCAGGTGTTCTGCGTCACGCATCTGCCGCAGCTCGCGAGCGTTGCCGACCACCATTTCCGCATCGCCAAGCTCACCGACGGCAAGGTCACGCGCACGACCATCGCGGGGCTGGGCGAGGACGAGCGCGTGGAGGAGCTGGCCCGCATGCTCGGCGGCATCCGCATCACCACGAGGACGCGCGAACACGCCGCCGAGATGCTCAGGAACGGCACCGGCGCCCGCAAGGGCGGCGTCGCCGGCTGAGCGCTACTTCTTCTTGCGGGGCTTCACGTACAGAACGAGGCTGTGGTCGATGAGCTCGTAGTCGTGCTCTTTCGCGATTTCGCGCTGGAGGCGCTCGATCTCGTCGTTCCGGAACTCGATGACGTCGCCGGTCTCGACGCACACCATGTGGTCGTG
>CAZTAE010000447.1:0-2100 GCA_964611535.1 uncultured Woeseiaceae bacterium | reverse complement strand
TCCAGGTGCCGGTCGACGCAGTTGTAGCAGGCGTTGAGCGTGCCGTCGTGGAACCAGCGGATGTGCAGGTCGTCCTTCGCCCAGGAGACGTCCCTGACCTGCGTGAACGGCCGGATCCAGTCCAGGCGTCCGGCCTGCTCGGTCCAGTAGCCCGCGTTGTCCTCTATCGAACGGCGGTACGTCTCCTCGTACTCCCTCTTGCCGACGTGCGCCCGTCGTGCCTGTCGTTCGTCGACCTTGTAGATCCTGTTCATCGTCGTGTCCGTCAGCGATAGCCGCGATGCGTCATCCTGTCTTCAACCGCTCGGCGATTTCAAGCACCCGCCTCGCCTGCAGCCAGTGAGGACGGTCCAGCATCCGGCCGTCGAGCCCGAGCGTCCCGGCGCCGGGATTCGCCTCGAACAGCGCCACGATCCGCCGGGCCTCCTCGATCTCGCCGGGCGTGGGGGTGAAGGCGTCGTTGATGATATCGACCTGCGCGGGATGGATCGCCAGCATGCCGGCGAAGCCGTCGCGGCGCGCGGCCGCCGCATAAGCGGCCAGCCCGTCGAGGTCACGGTAGTCCGTGTAGACGGTGTCGATCGCCGGCACCGCAGCCGCCGAAGCCGCGAACAGGCACAGGGAGCGCGCAAGCTCGAACGGCGGCAGCCAGCTCCCGCCGTCCCGCGTGCGTGCAGCCCCGACGGCCGCGCCGAGATCCTCCGCGCCCCAGGCGAGTCCGGCAAGGCGGTTCGTCGCTCCCTCGTACTCGTCGAGGTGGAAGAGCGCCGACGGGCGCTCCGTGGCGATCGGGAGTATCGCCGTCTGCCCCGCCGGCAGCCCGGCGTCCTGCTCCAGCGCATCCAGCAATTTCGAAAGCTGGATGCTGTCCCGCGCGCCGCGCGGCTTCGGCAGGACGATGCCCGCGGGTCCGGAGGGCACTACCGCGCGCAGGTCCGGCAGCGCATCCTCGGTGTCCAGCGCGTTGATGCGGACCCAGACGTCCGGACGGCTGCCCGCGCCGAGAAACGAAGCCGCTGTCTGCCGCGCCTCCGCGCGCCGGTCGCCGGCGACGGCATCTTCGAGATCCACGATGAGCGCGTCCGCCGCGGATCCGGCCGCCTTCTCCAGCTTGCGTTCGCTGTCCCCCGGCACGAACAGGAAGCTGCGGATCACGCCGGCCTCCGCATCATCAGGGCCGATCGCCGGCACTCGCCCACCAGCTCGTCGTGCTGGTTGAACGCGCGATGGGCGAAGATCACGATGCCGTTATCGGGTCTCGACTTGCTTTCGCGCGTCTCCAGCACTTCCGTCTCGACGTGGATGGTGTCGCCGGGGAACAGCGGCCTGGGGAACCGGACTTCATCCCAGCCGAGGTTCGCGACGGTCGTGCCGACGGTCGTGTCCCCGACCGAGATGCCGACCATGAAGCCGAGGGTCAGGCAGCTGTTGACGATCGGCCTGCCGAACTCCGTCTGCCTGCAGTATTCGGCGTCCAGGTGCAGGGGCGCGGGATTGTGCGTGAGGGCGCTGAACCAGACATTGTCGGCCTCCGTGATCGTCCGGCGTATCGGATGCCGGAAGGTCTGGCCGACGCTGAACTCCTCGAAATACAGGCCCGGCATTACTTCTGTCCTTCACCGCGGGACCTCGCATGATAATGCCGCGGCGACGAAGATAGAACGGCGCAGCGGATTTTTGCTGCGGGCGCTCGCGTGGGACGTATATGCTATAACCGGAAAGTGGCCGAAACCGGCAGGAAAATGAGAAAAACGACGGGACATCCGATCGTCGTCGGCGAAACGGAGGTTCCGCCCGGCAGCAGGGAAACGATCGAGCTGTCGGTCGCCAACCTCTACACGCACACGCACCTCGCGATGCCGGTTCACGTGGTGAATGGACGCCGCGACGGCCCGACGCTCTTCCTGACGGCCGCGCTGCACGGCGACGAGCTGAACGGCGTGGAAATCATCAAGCGCGTCCTGAGGCGCTCGGCGCTGAAATCCCTCCGGGGCTGCATACTCGCCGCGCCCATCGTGAACGTCTTCGGCTTCATCAACCAGTCGCGGTACCTGCCGGACCGGCGCGACCTGAATCGCTCCTTTCCCGGCCGCAACAGCG
>CAZTAE010000446.1:0-2107 GCA_964611535.1 uncultured Woeseiaceae bacterium | reverse complement strand
CCCTGGAGAATGCCTCCGCCGCCGAAGTGGTCCGCGTGCTGACCGCGCTCGCGCAGACGGCGCAGGCCGCGGGCGCGCCCGTCACCACGAGCCTGGTGGCGGACTCGCGGACCAACAGCGTCCTGATCGGCGGCCCCAGGAGTGACCGGCTGAGGTTGCGCGCGCTGATCGCGCACCTGGACACGCCGCTCGAAGACGGTGGCGACACGCAGGTCCGCTACCTCCGCTACGCCGACGCCGAGGAGCTGTCGCCGAAGCTTCAGCAGCACATTGCGACGCAGCCGGCTGCGGTTGGACAGGGCGGGCAGGCTCAGCAGGGCGGCCCGGCCGCCGGGAACGGCGAAGTGGCCATCTGGGCCGACGCGCAAACGAACGCGCTGATCATCAACGCGCCGCCGGAAGTGATGCGCTCGCTCATGAACATCGTCGACAAGCTCGACATCCGGCGCGACCAGGTGCTGGTGGAAGCGATCATCGTGGAGGTGACGGCGGACCGCACCTCCGAGCTCGGCGTCACCTGGGCCGTGGACGGCAGCAACGACAACAACGCCGTCGGTCTGACGAACTTTCCTGACGGCGGCCCCGGCATCGTGCAGCTCGGCTCCGCCGCCGCCGGGGATGGCGCCGCCAATCCGGCCAACCTGATCGGCGAAGGCATTACCCTCGGCGTCGGCCGGATCAGCGACTCCGGTACCAGTTTCGCGGCCATCCTGCGCGCGCTGCAGGGCGACGCCGACACGAACATCATCTCGACCCCGTCCATCGTCACGACCGACAACGAAGAGGCGAGCCTGAACGTCGGCCAGGAAGTGCCGTTCATCACCGGATCATTCACCCAGGCCGGCACCGGCGACGGCGCCACGAATCCGTTCCAGACGATCCAGCGCGAGCAGGTCGGCGTCAAGCTCACCATCACGCCACAGATCAGCGAAGGCAATACGCTGATACTCACGATCTCGCAGGAAATCTCCAGCATCGCCCAGGCGGCGACCGGCGCGGTGGACCTGATCACGAACGAACGCACCATCGATACCACCGTCATCGTCGAGGACGGCGACATCCTGGTGCTCGGCGGCCTGCTCGAAGACACGCTGCGGGAGAGCGACCAGCGTGTGCCGGTGCTCGGCAGCATCCCGATCGTGGGCAATCTCTTCCGCAGCCGCTCGACCAACAAGGTCAAGACCAACCTGATGGTCTTCATCCGCCCGCGCATCATCCGTGACAGTGCCCAGGCGGCCATAGAAACCGACGCCAAATACAACTACATTCGTGACATGCAACAGCGCGGCCGCACGAACGTGCCCCTCATGCCGCGAACCGAGCGGCCCGTGCTGCCGCCACTCGACGAGTACCGGCAGTCGGAGCCGGTCATCCCGAACCCCGACGATCCGGACGAGTAACCGTACGCCCGAGCCATGGCCACCAACACACAGGACTTCGTCCTCGAGACCGAACAGACGACCGAACCGGACACGCTGACGCTGGGGGAAGCGCCGGAAGCGAGGTCGCTCCCGTTTTCCTTCGCCAAACGGCATGGCGTGCTCATCCGGGAGATCCGCGACGGCGCTGCCGACACCGTGTACCGGACCGGCACCTCGCCGCTGAGTCTCGCGGAGGCGCGGCGTTTCGCCGGGCTGCCGCTGCGGCTCACGCGCGTCACGCCCGCCGCGTTCGATGCGATGCTGCAGCAGACCTACGAGCAGGGCAGCCACAAGGCCATGCAGATGGTGGGCGATCTCGACGGACAGACCGATCTCCTCCAGGTGGCGCAGGAGCTGCCGGAGCCATCCGACCTGCTGGAAAGCGACGACGACGCGCCCATCATCCGCTTCATCAACGCGGTGCTGACCGAAGCGGTCAAGGACAATGCCTCGGACGTGCACATCGAGCCGTACGAGAACCGGCTGAACGTCCGCTTCCGCATCGACGGCGTGCTGCAGGAAATCCTGCAGACCCGGCGCGCGCTGGCGCCGCTGGTCGTCTCCCGCATCAAGGTCATGTCGAAGCTCGACATCGCTGAAAAGCGCCTGCCGCAGGACGGGCGAATCTCGCTGAAGATCGCCGGCCGCGCGGTCGACGTCCGCGTCTCGACGATGCCCTCGGGGCA
>CAZTAE010000445.1:0-2110 GCA_964611535.1 uncultured Woeseiaceae bacterium | reverse complement strand
AACTGCTCCTGCGTGATCTGCATTCGCGCCATCCATGGCGCTCGGCGGTTTCCTACCGGGGCTCCCTGGCGAGGTCGAGGGCGGCATTCAGCAGCACGTTGGCACCGGTCTCGACGTCGTCCCAGTGCGTCCACTCGTCCGGCGAGTGGCTGACCCCGCCGACCGAGGGCACGAACAAGAGCCCCGCGCGGGTAATTTCCGTCATGAACTGGGTGTCGTGGCCTGCGCCGCTCGGCATGCGCTGGTAGCTGTACCCCAGCTTCTCCGCCTCCGCCTCGAGCAGCTCCACGACGCCGGTATGACAGCTCATCGGCGGCAGCCAGCTGATCTGCTCGTATTCGAACATCAGGTTGTGCCGGCGCGCGATGGCCGAGAGGCTCTTGCGGCACGAGTTGCCGAGCTCCTGCATCACGGCCTCGTCGCTGTCGCGGCCCACCAGGGTGAACAGCGCCTCACCGGGAATCGTGTGCGGGCTGCCGGGCTTGAGCTCCACCTTGCCGACGGTCAACCGGCTGCGGTCCGTGCCGTTCTCGTCGATGATCCGCGGAATCTCGTGGGCGAAGTCGGCGAGCCCCATGAAGGCGTCGCTGCGCATGTTCATGGGCGCCGTGCCGGCGTGATCCGCCTTGCCGATCAGGCGCACGATCCACTTGTAGACGCCGGAGATGCCGTCCACCACGCCGATGGACTTCCCGACCTTCTCCAGCACCGGGCCCTGCTCGATGTGCAATTCCAGGAAGGCGTGCATCGACTCGGGGAGCCGGCGGGCCGCGAGTGCGCCCATCGGATCCAGCCCGGCGGCCGCCATCGCATCGGCGAGGCGGTTGCCGTCCGCGTCGTGCATGTTGAGGATCGTGCCCGGCGTGAGATCCCCCGCGATTGCCTGCGCGCCGAGCATGCCGCCGTAGCGGCCTTCCTCCTCGCTGGTCGCCACGAGCTCGATCGGCCACTCGAGCTCTGTCCCGTTCTCCTTGCAGAGGCGCAGTATCTCGAGCGCGGCGACGACGCCCAGCGCACCGTCGAACATCCCGCCGGCGGGTACCGTGTCGAGGTGGGACCCTACCGTCACGCTCGGCCGGTCCAGAGCGCCGTAGCGGCCGTAGACGTTGCCGGCGCCGTCCATGTGCGGCTGAAAGCCCTCCCGCGCCAGCAGGTCCATGAGCCAGCGCCGCGCCACCATGTCGGCTTCGGAGAAACCGACCCGGTAGATGCCCTTGTCCTCGTCGTTGAAACCGATTCGGGACAGCTCGATCAGGGTCGCCTTCAGTCGCTCGAGATTTACCTGCATGTCGGTCCGTTACTCCCGGATTGCCGGTTGCCCTGCGCCGGCGTCCGCGCCGTCATTGTCGGGCAAGACTGATGAAGAGCCTAACGAGCGCCACCCGTAGAAGCAAAAGCCCGGCGCACTGCCGTGTGACAATATTCAGGAAACCGGTTACTTTTATAGAGGGGCATGCAACGGACGGACGCAGTATGGACATCGACGAACGACTCACCCGCGCGCCGGTCGTTCCGCTGGTGCAGGCGGACGATCCGCAAACCGCCGTGCGCATTGCCGAGGCGCTTGCCGCCGGCGGGCTGGAGCTGATCGAGGTCGTGTTGCGCACCGCCGAAGCGCTGACCTGCCTGGAGGCCGTGGCGGCGGCGCTGCCGCGCGCGCTGGTCGGGGCGGGCACCGTGCTCGATGCAGAACAGGCCGGGGCCGCGCTGGCGGCCGGCGCGCAGTTCATCGTGTCGCCGGGCCTGGACGAGGGCGTGGTGGCGGTAGCGAAGGAGCGCCGGGTGCCGGCGTTCCCCGGTGTTGCGACGGCCACCGAGCTGCAGCGCGCCCGGAACCTGGGCCTGCGCACGGTAAAGTTCTTCCCGGCGGGCAATGCGGGCGGTCCGGCCATGATCAAGGCGCTGTCCGCCGCCTTCCGGGGCATGAAGTTCATGCCCACCGGCGGCGTGTCCGCCGCCAACCTGGGCGAGTACCTGGCCCTGCCGGCCGTGGCCGCCTGCGGCGGCAGCTGGCTGACGCCGGCGAAAGCCGTGGCGGCGGGCGACTACGGCGAGATCACCCGGCTGGCGTCCGAGGCACTGGAAATCGCGAGGTCGAAACGGAGCACCT
>CAZTAE010000444.1:0-2132 GCA_964611535.1 uncultured Woeseiaceae bacterium | reverse complement strand
TCCGCTATAATCCCCGCCTGGACGGGAGGAAAAGCAATGTACAAGCTGCATTACAGTCCGTCGCTGAAAAAGCTCGCTCTGGCGATTGTCGTCGCGGTGCTGGCGGCGGTCCTCGTTTCCTGCGGCACCTCGCCCACCGGCCGCAGTCAGCTGCTTCTGAAATCCGACGCGGCCCTGGCGGCCGAAGGACAGCGGCAGTTCAACATGATCCGCGAACAGATGCCGCTGGTGAAGGAGCGCAAGACGATCGATTACGTCGCCTGCGTGGCGAACGCGATCGTCGACCAGCTCGAAGGCGAAGATGCGGCCATGTTCTGGGAGCTGGCAGTGATCGATCAGCCGGACATCAACGCGTTCGTCATGCCCGGCGGCAAGATCAGCGTGTTCAAGGGCATCACCACGGTCGCCGAGAACCAGCATCAGCTCGCTGCCGTGATCGGGCACGAGGTGGCGCACGTAACTGCCAGACACGCGAACGAGCGGGCATCCCGCGCCTCGGTCGCCGGTGCGGGCGTCGACGTTGCGGCGATCCTGCTGGGCGGCGGCTACGCACGGCAGACCCAGGCGGCACAACAGACGTTGTCGACCGGCGCCGTCCTCGGCATCCTGAACCCGTTCAGCCGCAAGCAGGAGACGGAGGCGGACGTCATCGGCCTCGAGTACATGGCCAAGGCCGGTTTCGATCCGCGGCAGAGCGTCGCCCTTTGGAAGAACATGGCCGAACGCAACGAGACGCAGGTGCCGGAATTCATGTCGACGCATCCCTCGGGCGATAGGCGCATCGAGTCGCTTGTGTCGCAGTTCCCGACGGCGCTCGCCTACTACAACGAGGCTGTCGCGAACGGCAGTAAGCCGAACTGCGGTCCGTGAGAGCGGCGCGGGGATCATTCAAGGACCACTTCTCCGGTCACGCCCAAAGCTACGCGGCTTACCGGCCGACCTATCCCGATGAGCTGTTCCGGTTCCTCGCCGACTGCTGCGCGCACACGCGCCACGCCTGGGATTGCGCCACCGGCAACGGCCAGTCGGCGATCGCGCTGGTGCCGTACTTCGACCGGCTGACTGCAACCGACGCGAGCGCAACCCAGATCGAAGCCGCCCGGCGGCACCCGAAGATCGAGTATCGCGTGGCGCGCGCCGAGGAGTCGGGACTGCCCGATCGCTCGGTGGACCTCGTGACGGTTGCGCAGGCCCTCCACTGGTTCGACATCGACCGCTTCATGGCGGAGGCGCTCCGCGTGCTCGTGCCGGGCGGCGTCCTGGCTGCCTGGAGCTACGAACTTTGTTCCGTCGACCCCGCCGTCGACGCGATCATCCTGGCTTTTTACAGAAGCATTGACGACTACTGGCCGCCGGAGCGCCGGATCGTCGAGGAGGGCTATCGCGGTATCGACTTCCCGATGGCGGGGATAGATGCGCCCGACTTCGACATGACCGCCGCCTGGAGCGCCGACGCCATGCTGGGCTACCTGCGGACATGGTCGGCATCCCGGCGATACCTCAGCGATCGGGGCAGCGATCCCGTCGATTCGATCGAGGAGCGCCTGCGCGCCGCGTGGGGCGAGGGCGACCGCCCGGTGCGCTGGCCGCTCGCGCTCAAGGTCGGCCGGGCCTGAGGCGGCCCGCACGAGCTCCGGCGCACGCCGCGGATAGAGTCTCGCCGCATTTTCTGCCAAACTCGCGCGCATCCAGCTGATACGGTAGTACTGTCTGTCTTGAACTCCGCGGCGCGCTCACTGGCTTTTCTGTTCCTGCCGCCGATGCTCCTCGCCGGTTGCGCGACGTGGGACGGCTGGCTTCCCGCAGAAGACGCGGCGCGGCAGCAGCAGCCGTTGCCACCGCTGGAAGAGCGGCCGCGCCTCGAGCCCATCAGCCGCAACTATTTCGAGCTCGCTTCGCCGGATGACCGGGTCGTCGGCGAGCCGCAGATCGTCTTCACCGCCGCCGATAACACGTTTTCGGATCTGGCGCGGGAGTATGGCCTGGGGTACGACGAGCTGGTCGCCGCGAACCCGGGCGTCGATCCGTGGCTGCCGGGCGAGGGCACGCCGGTACTGCTGCCCACCCAGCATATCCTGCCGAATGCGCCTTACCGTGGCGTCGTCCTGAACATCGCCGCGAAGAGGCTCTTC
>CAZTAE010000443.1:0-2133 GCA_964611535.1 uncultured Woeseiaceae bacterium | reverse complement strand
TCGCTGAAGTCTTTCGGCCGCCACTTGCGGGCGAGAACGAGATAAGCCATAGATTCGCCGTTGATCGCGCCTCGGGCGGGACAGTCTAGCCGGCATCGATCGCCAATTGACCGGCGAACCGGCGACGGATCCGGGTGAACGAAAAGCCGGGGCGCGGCGCGGCGCCTCCGGGTCCTGAAAGATTGCAAATGGCCCGCGCCAGCACCTCCCCGGCACCCGGCATCGCCGCTGCCGCTGCTCCCTTCCGGGCCTGACGGGGTTCACGACTGGCCGTCGCGGGGAAACCGACGCGGACCGTCTGCAATTATCCCTTGTCGGGACGGCGGACTCAATGGCGTCCCGCGGGCGATTTCCCGCGGCCCGTTTGCGCGAGAAAAGCGCCATGCGGCTTGTTATTCTTGCGGGAGCGAACCCGCCTCTGCCGACCATCCATGACAGGAGACGACCATGAGCGAACTGGCGAAGTTTGCGACGCTCGATCCGTTCGAAGGCCTGACCGCGGGCGACCCGGGCGTGATGCGCAACCTGGTTGCCGGGAACTGGCAGGTCGCGGACGCCGTGCGCGATGACATCGTCGACCCGCTGAACGGCGAGCCGTTCCTGCGCGTTCCGGATACCACGGACCACACGCCCTTCGTCGAGAGCCTGCTGACCTGTCCCGGAACGGGCCTGCACAACCCGCTCAAGAACCCGGAGCGCTACGTCATGCTCGGCCGCGTCTGCGCGCGCGCCGCGGCGCTGCTCGCGCAGGACGACGTGCACGACTTCTTCACCCGGATGATCCAGCGGGTCATGCCGAAAACCTGGCAGCAGTGCCTGGGCGAGGTGGCGATCACGCACGTCTTCCTCGAGAACTTCTCCGGCGACGGGGTCCGCTTCCTCGCCCGCGGCTTCTCGAACCCCGGCGACCACCCGGGGCAGGAGTCGCGCGGCTACCGCTGGCCGTTCGGCCCGGTTGCCGTCATCACCCCGTTCAACTTTCCGCTGGAGATCCCGGCGCTGCAGGTCATGGGCTCCCTGTTCATGGGCAACCGCCCGCTGGTCAAGGTCGATTCCAAGGTGAGCGCGGTCTTCGAGCAATTCGTGCGGCTTCTGATCCACTGTGGCCTGCCCGCTGACAACCTCGACCTGATCCACTGCCGGGGCAGCGAGATGGGCAAGCTGCTGACGCGCGTCAAGGACGACATCGGGATGATCCAGTTCACGGGCTCGAGCGAAGTCGCCGAGCGACTCTCGGCGCTGGTCAACGGGGCCGTGAAGCTGGAGGACGCCGGCTTCGACTGGAAGCTGATCGGCCCGGATTACCAGCCGGAGTGGCTGGATTACGTCGCCTGGCAGTGCGATCAGGACGCCTACAACGCAACCGGCCAGAAGTGCTCGGCCCAGAGCATTCTGTTCGTGCACCGGAACTGGACCAGGCACCTGTTGCCGAAGCTGGAGCAGCTTGCCGCGCGCCGCAAGCTCGACGACCTGACCATCGGCCCGGTCCTCAGCTGGACCAACGAGCGCATGATGGCGCACGTCGACGCGACAGCTTCGCTGCCGGGCGCGAAGCTGCTGTTCGGCGGCAAGCTCCTCGAGGGGCATTCGATCCCCGATTGCTACGGCGCCATGGAGCCGACGGCCGTGCAGGTGCCGCTCGAGGAGATCCGCGGCGAGAACTTCGGCCTGGTGATCACCGAGCTGTTCGGGCCGTTCCAGATCATCGTGGAGTACGACGACGACGGGCTCCCTCGCGTGCTCGAAATTCTGCGGCGCATGTCGCAACACCTGACGGCGGCGGTCGTGAGCGGCGACATCGAGTTCCAGAACCGGGTCCTCGGCGCGACCATCAACGGCACGACCTACTGCGGCATGCGTGCCCGCACGACGGGCGCGCCGCAGAACCACTGGTTCGGTCCCTGCGGCGATCCGCGCGCGGCGGGTATCGGTACCCCCGAGGCCATCGTCAACACCTGGAGCGGGCACCGCGAGATCGTCATGGACCAGGGTCCGCTGCCCGCGGGCTGGTCGACGCCGGCCTCGGCATGACGTTCGCAGGGAATCTCGCCGGGGAGAGCAAGCTGCCGGACGTCGGCACGACGATCTTCACCGTCATGAGCCAGCTCGCCCTCGACTGCGGCGCCATCAACC
>CAZTAE010000442.1:0-2134 GCA_964611535.1 uncultured Woeseiaceae bacterium | reverse complement strand
GCGGCCGAGGTGGCGGCGGGCGAGAAGAGCGCATTCGACGCCCGCGCGATTCCCTCCGTCGCGTTCACGGACCCGGAGATCGCCTGGGTCGGACTCACCGAGCTGGACGCGAAACGCGACGGCGTCGACTACCGGAAGACGCAGATTCCCTGGAGCGCCAGCGGTCGCGCGCTGTCGCTCGGCAGGCCCGAAGGCTTCACCAAGCTGCTCTTCGACCGGAACACCGGACGGATTCTCGGCGGCGGCATCGTCGGCCCTTCCGCGGGCGACCTGATCGCCGAAATCGGCCTGGCGATCGAGATGGGTGCCGATGCAGCCGACGTCAGCCTGACCATCCATCAGCACCCGACGCTGTCGGAAACGGTGATGTTCGCCGCCGAGGCGTACGAGGGCACGCTCACCGACCTCTACATGCCCCTCAAGAAATAACGATAGCTTGGCAAATTCAGAGAGTTATCCTTGATACCTAATGTAATTCCTGCGTCGCTTCCGCGGTAACGCGAGGACGGCGCCCGGCTACGTCGATGCGCTGCGCCGGTCGAGGAACCTCGCAGCCAGATGGTCGAGACTGAGCTTGCCGGCGCCGGTGAAGAAGAGCGCCAGCAGCATGACGAAGTAGGTGATCGCCCATTCCATGCCGTTGTTGGAGACGACGAAGTTGCCGGTCTCCGTCAGCCAGTCGTACTGGCCGTGCTCCCGCAGCAGCTCGCGCGCCTTGTCCAGGCGCTGCATGGCGCCCTCGATGTCGGGTCCGGGGAAGGGACTCATCGGGTCGGCGATCGCCTGCCAGCCGTTTTCGAAGTGCACCTTCAAGGCGGCGACGAGCATCGTGACCATCAGCGGTATGCAGAACCAGCGCATCGCAAGGCCCAGCAGGAGCGCGACGGCGCCGAGTATCTCGGCGCCGGTGGCGAGCCAGGCCATCATCGCCGGGAACGGCAGCCCCAGGCCCCAGTCGGGGTTGCCGAACCAGGCGATCGTGTTCTCCATGCCGCCCAGCTTGTTGGTTCCCGCGACCCAGAACACGGGCACGAGGTAGAGGCGCAGGGCCAGCGGCCCGAGGAAGTCGACGTTGCGGGTCGCATCCAGCCAGCCGCGCAGGCGGAGCATCGGTTCCGTCATCGTTGCACTCCCCTTCTTGTTGTTCGGCTCGCGCGACCGAAGCGGGCTTTCAGCGGTGGCGGAGCACGCCGATCAGGATGCCCGCGGCGCGCAGTTCCTCCATCGCCCGCCGCCCGTGCGCCACCAGTCCCTTCGTGTCGGCATAGCCGATGTCCCCTGCAAGCCCGAGCAACAGCTCGCGGCCGGTCCGCCCGGCCGGATTGTCAGCCGTCCGTTCCAGCAGCGCGGCGGTAATGGCGTTCAGCTCCATGAAGCCCAGCTCGTCGTCCGGCTGGCGGTAGATGACGAGGCAGGTCGGCTCCGCGCCCGGCTCCGCGGGCCGGTAGCGCGCCGATATCCGGTGCACGGGGAAGCGGTAGGACAACGGCCAGGCGAGCGCCGACTTCACCGGCACGCCGTCCAGCAGGTCGCCGGCCGGATCGACGGCCGACAGGTCATCGCTCGCGGTAGAGACGGAAAGCGCCAGCTCCGCCCACTCGTAGTGCGCGAGCTCGGCCAGGAACGGCGGCTTGCCCTCGACGGCCGGCGGCGACTGCGCGAGGAACTCGACGAACTCGCGCGAGATCTCGAGGAAGTAGGGGGTCTTCGCCCGGTGGTGCACCATGAACTCCCGCACCAGGGCGCGCCACGCCGCGTCCCCGAGCACGGCCCGCAGGACCGGGAACGTCTTGCCGAGCAACTTGTTCAGGTTGTTGAAGAAAAGCTCGCGGTAGATCGCCATGCGCCGGTCTTCGATGCCTTCGGGCGCGCGACGATGCTCCGGGTCGCGGATGTGCGCCGCGAACGCATACTGTTTCCGCTGAAACGCATGCTGCTCAGCCACGGCCGGAGGCCTCGGCCGTCGCAGCTGTCTGCTGCAGCGCCCGGATCCGCCGCACCTCGTCCAGCAGCTCGCCCACGGGCGGGAAGTTGAAGTCGCGCTCGAGCAGCGTCGGCACCGGTCCGAAACGCTCGTAGGCCTCCGCCAGCAGGGCCCAGGCGGCGTCGCCCACGGCGCTGCCGTGCGTGTCGA
>CAZTAE010000441.1:0-2136 GCA_964611535.1 uncultured Woeseiaceae bacterium | reverse complement strand
GGCTCGACCGGCACGCACCAGCGGGGGAGGATCAGGGAGTCGCATTGCGGCATGCGGCGATACTACAGCGCCGGGGCAGGGAGGCGAAGCGTCGCCGCTGATTTTGCTCCGGAAATCCGCAGCCTGGCGGTGTCCGGAACCTGCAGGCTGCGGCCGGCCTGTGGTATCATGGCGGGCACGATTTGGCGCTCACTGTGCGTGCTCGCGCGGTGCAATCAAGAACCAATTCTGCAGGTACCCGGCTCGTTCTGATTACCCGGAATTCCGCTCAAGCTGGCGGGATCGCTCCGGATCTGTGAGTAGTTATGGCTGAAATAGCGCAGGAGGTACTCTCCGTCACGCTCGAAGACGAGATGCGGCAGTCGTATCTCGACTACGCGATGAGCGTCATCGTCGGGCGGGCCCTGCCCGACGTCCGCGACGGCCTGAAGCCGGTGCACCGGCGCGTCCTGTACGCCATGCGGGAGCTCGGCAACGACTACAACAAGCCCTACAAGAAGTCCGCCCGCGTGGTCGGCGACGTCATCGGCAAGTACCATCCCCACGGCGACACGGCGGTGTACGACACCATCGTGCGCATGGCCCAGCCGTTCTCCATGCGCTACATGCTGGTGGACGGGCAGGGCAACTTCGGCTCCGTCGACGGCGACATGCCGGCGGCCATGCGCTACACCGAGGTCCGGATGGCGCGGATTGCCCACGAGATCCTGGCCGACATCGACAGGGAAACCGTCGACTTCGTCGAGAACTACGACGGCACCGAGAGCGAGCCGTCGGTCATGCCGACGCGCATCCCCAACCTGCTGGTCAACGGCTCGGCGGGCATCGCCGTGGGCATGGCCACGAACGTTCCGCCGCACAACCTCACCGAGGTCGTCAACGCGACGCTCGCGCTCATCGAGGACCCCTCGATCGACACCTCCGCCCTGATGGAGCACATCCCCGGTCCGGACTTCCCGACGGCGGGCATCATCAACGGCGCGCAGGGCATCTACGCTGCCTACCGCACGGGCCGCGGCCGCGTGCACATGCGCGCCCGGACCTCGATAGAGACCATCGACGCGCGCGGCCGCGAGGCGATCATCGTCACCGAGCTGCCCTACCAGGTGAACAAGGCGCGCCTGATCGAGAAGATCGCGGAGCTCGTGCGTGAGAAGCGCATCGACGGCATCAGCGAGCTGCGCGACGAGTCCGACAAGGACGGCATGCGCATCGTCATCGAGCTCAGGCGCGGCGAGTCCAGCGACGTCGTGTTGAACAATCTCTACAAGCAGACGCCGCTGCAGCAGGTGTTCGGCATCAACATGGTGGCGCTGCACGAGGGCCAGCCGAAGCTGCTCAACCTCAAGCAGGTGCTCGAGGCCTTCCTCTCGCACCGGCGCGAGGTCGTCACCCGCCGCACCATCTACGACCTGCGCAAGGCGCGTGACCGGGCGCACGTGCTGGAAGGGCAGTCCGTGGCGCTCGCGAACATCGACGAGGTGATCGCGTTGATCAAGGCGTCGCCGTCGCCGGCGGAGGCGAAGCAGGGGCTGATGGGGCAGACGTGGGCGCCCGGCGCCGTGGCCGGCATGCTCGAGCGCGCCGGCGCCACCGACACCCGGCCCGACGGGCTGGCCGCCGGCTTCGGCCTCGTCGACGGCGAGTACCGGCTGTCCGAGGTGCAGGCGCAGGCCATCCTGGATCTGCGACTGCATCGCCTGACCGGCCTGGAGCAGGATAAAATCTTCAAGGAATACGAAGAGATACTGGGAAAAATTCAGGAGCTTTCGAATATCCTGGCCGATCCGGACCAGTTGCTCCGCGTGATCCGCGACGAGCTCGCCGAGATCCGCGACAACTACGGCGACGCGCGCCGCACCGAAATCAACAAGGACCACAGCGACCTCAGCACGGAGGACCTGATCCACCCCGAGGAAGTGGTCGTGACGCTGTCGCACGGCGGGTACGCGAAGGCGCAGCCGATCGACGTCTACCAGGCGCAGCGGCGCGGCGGCCGCGGCCGCTCCGCCGCACGCGTCAAGGACGAGGACTTCATCGACAAGCTGTTCGTCGCCAACACGCACGACACGCTGCTGTGCTTCTCCAGCCGCGGCAAGATGTACTGGCTCAAGGTCTACCAGGTGCCGCAGGCCA